>CALFSW010000187.1 GCA_937916505.1 uncultured Verrucomicrobiales bacterium
GGAATCTCTTCCTCGGCGACAATTTGCGCCTTGGGAATTTCCTCCTCTTCCTCAGCGACAATAATCGCCTTACCGGGCTTCACCAACATCTTCACCGATCGTTCATCACTGGCTTCCGGAAGGGTTTTACGCATCTTGATATCCACCCGACGGTTCGGGGCCTGTTCGTCCCGGTCCCCCTCCACTACGATGGGCGACGTTTTTCCAAATGGCCTGACGACAATAAACTTTGAATCGAGCTGCAGCGCATTGACCAGCCAATCTTTCACCGCCTGCCCCCGCTTTTGAGAGAGAGTCTCGTTGAAGGTCTCCGGGCCAAAAAGGTCGGTATGCCCTTCGACCCAGCAAAACATGCCGGGATTCCGGTCGATGAGCATGGCCACCGTCATGAGCGTAAGACGCGCATCATCGCGCAAAGTCGAGCTGTTATACTCGAAGAGAAGATCACTCCCGATGGAGGCCTTGTTTCGCTCCAGGTCACCGGGCGACATATTCGCGTAGGCTGTCAGACCGGTGTAGCCACTGATCACCCCGGTCTCGCTGTCCCCACCGGCCCCCTTTTTATTTCCGAGCTCCGCAACGATGGAATCCGGATCAAGCACATCCGCCAGCGGAGAACCGTCATCCACCACAATCTGGCCCGCCTTGGCCTCGGGAAAATCGATCTTAAACTTCCCCGGATCCGGAATGTCGGGGTTCACATCCGGCCCGACAATCGGCTTGTTAATCAGGTCACCCTCTGCGGTCCCCGCAAGTTTGGGCTTCTCGATTTTCATCTCGGGGAGCGCGGCCTCCTCAATCTGGGTGTCGATGTCGATTTCAATATTTTGAAGCTCCGCAATCGCGTCCTCGGTGTCATCAATGAGATCACTGTCATCCTCGGGGCGAAGTAATTCATCCTCAGGCGGAGCCTCGGAGATTGGCTCGGTCTCCGTTTCCACTGAAGTCAGTCGGACCGGTTGCGAAACCCACTCCTGCGGTTCCGCAATCTCAGCCCGGTAGAGAGTATTTCCAGCGAGAATCAACGCGGCGACGTGAATTGAAAGGGCCAAAATGACAGCGACCAAAACATACCAACCCAGTCCCTCCCTTCGAGGAGGGGTATAGGTGCTGACACCCGCGCTGGAGGTTTCCCATGAATATTCGTGAGCCATCTGTGTTTACTATAACGTCGCCAACGGAGGGTGCAATTCAACGATCTAAGAGATTTTTTCTGTTTTACCGTCCCAAAGCACCCTAGATCTCCCGCGTGAGCTGCACAGTTTCAGGAATAGGATTGGCCGGATTTGGCACCGTTGGCTCGGGAGTTTGGAATATTTTAGAGGAGCATGGCGACATGATTTCCTCGCGATCCCAGGGAAGTGCCCGGCTTGAAATCAGAAAGATTGCCGTTCGAGACCTCACTAAGAAGCGCGATGGCAACGCTCCCGCCGGGCTTTTCACCACGGATCTCATGGAAGTGGTCCATGATCCCTCCGTCGATATTGTCGTGGAACTGATTGGCGGGACCGACGCCGCCTTCGACCTTGTGGCGGCCGCCCTTCGTGCCGGAAAGCCCGTCGTGACAGGAAACAAGGCCCTCCTCGCCGAACGCGGAGCCGAACTTTTCGCCCTTTCAGACGAATTTAAAGCTCCCATCCACTTCGAAGCTGCCGTCGCCGGAGGAATTCCCATCATCAAGGCTGTTCAAGAATCACTCATCGGAAACCGCATTGAATCCATTGCCGGGATCATCAACGGAACCTCCAATTATATCCTCCAGCGCATGACCGAAGCCGGCCTGGGCTATCCGGAGGCTCTCAAGGAAGCCAAGGACCTGGGTTATGCCGAAGCCGACGAAACACTCGACGTCAACGGTTGGGACGCCGCCCACAAAGCCATCCTTCTTGGCTCCCTTGCGCACGGTTTTCTCATCGACTACAAAGACGTCTACGTCCGGGGAATCGAGAAAGTCACTCCGCTCGACATCAAATTCGCCTCGGAGCTTGGTTACGTCGTAAAACTCCTCTCTCTGGTGATCGAACAAGGTGATGGCGCCATCGAAATCCGCACCCAGCCTTCCTTCCTTTCCAAGAAGCACATTCTCGCCTCGGTCCACGGTGTTTTCAACGCCGTCGCGGTCAAAGGAGACCATCTCGGGGAAGCCCTCTTCTATGGTCGCGGCGCCGGCCAGGGTCCCACCGCCTCCTCCGTTGTCTCCGATCTCGTTGAAGCCGCCCGTAATTCCCGTAGCGATCGTGGTTTCCTTCCCTATCAGGAAACTGGAAAACTCATCGAAATCGATGACACCTCCACCTCCTACTACGTCCGTTTCTCAGTCACCGACCAACCCGGTGTCATCGCAGACATCGCCACCATTCTCGCAAAACACAAAATCGGGATCTCCGGCACCCATTCTCCGGTCGATGCCGACAATCCCGACGCCGACTTCGTCGAAATGGTCTTCCTTTTGCACAAATGCCCCTTCGGACAGCTTAAAAAGGCCCTCGCCGAGGTTGAAAAACTGGACTGCCTGACCGATCGCCCGGTGGTCTTCCGAATTGAAACAATTTGATTCATCGATGCGGACGGTCACCTCATTTAAGAACTGATCGACAACTGGCCCGCACGATGCTTTCTTTCCGGTATATCACAACTGCTATGAAAAACACGATTCCAACCATTCTTACTTTGGCATGCACCACAAGCCTTAGTTACGCCGCAACCGTCTATACTATGAATGGCGCTGCTACTTTTGAGCACGATAGCAACGGAGAAAATTTACCGCCCCCCATACCCTCAGCCGGAAGTGGCCCCGTCGGGACGACTGGAACCTTTTCCTGGGGAAATCTTGCTTCCGATACAACCTCTAATACCGCTGTATTCTCTGGAACGACTTTCGCCGCAGCTGACTGGGGTGGTGATGGCACCTTTAGCTCCACCACCATTGATGTCTCCGCGGCTACTGAGATTACCATTACAGCAGCTGGAAGTTCTACCTTCAACATTATCCCTACCGAATTCTTCAACTTCTTTTACACTCTGGGTGGAGGAGCTCCGATCACTTTCGCCTCGGGCGTCAATCCTGTGGTCGATGTGACCGGTGTAGACGATCTCGTCGTCGGATTCGATTTCAATCATAATGGTTCCGGCGACAACGCAAATGTTTCGGAACTCTCCGTTGACGCCGTCCCGGAACCTTCCTCCGCCCTCCTCGGCAGCCTCGCTCTTCTTGGCCTCCTTCGCCGTCGTCGCTAGATCACAACTCTTTTTCTTCAAATCCCCCGCCATCATTCGATGCCGGGGGATTTTTTTGATTCGGCTCAAGCTTGCCTAATTCTTGTCTCCCCCTTACAGAACCCCTTCCCATGGCTCTCATCGTCCAGAAATACGGCGGAACTTCGGTCGGCTCAATTGACCGGATCCGCAATGTCGCCAATCGCATTCAAATTGAACGCGACAAAGGCAACCAGATCGTTGCCGTGATTTCAGCGATGGGCGGCGTGACCGACAAGCTCATCGGCCTGGCCGGGGAACTCTCGGACAATCCAACCGAACGGGAAATGGACGTCCTTCTTTCCTCCGGCGAACAACAATCAATCGCTCTTCTTGCCATCGCCCTCAACGAAATGGGGATTGATGCCGTTTCCGCCACCGGACGGCAGGCTGGCATCGTCACCAGCGGTTCCCACACCCGGGGCAGAATCGAGCGGATCGAGCCGACCCTCGTCAATCGCTTCCTTTCGGAAGACCGCACCGTCGTCGTAGCAGGCTTTCAGGGCATCACCGAAGATGGCATGATCCACACTCTCGGCCGCGGAGGATCCGATCTCTCGGCCATTGCGGTGGCCTCAGCGGTCAAAGCCGACCTTTGCCAGATTCTCACTGATGTCGATGGCGTCTACACCGCCGACCCTCGCGTCGTGAAAAAAGCCCGCAAGCTCCCCGAAATCTCCTATGATGAACTTCTGGAACTGGCCTCGGTCGGCACCAAGGTCATGCAATCCCGCTCGGTCGAATTCGCCAAAAAATATGGCGTGAAATTCGAAGTCAGATCATCTCTCAACAACAACCCGGGGACCATCGTCACCGAAGAACACGAAGCCATGGAATCAGTCGTCATCCGCGGAGTCTCAATCGAGCGCTCCCAAGCCCGCGTCACCATCACCGGAATCCCCGACACCCCGGGCATGTCCGGCCGCATCCTGGGAGCTCTGGCCGACGCCGAAGTGAACATCGACATGATCGTGTCAAACATCGCAAGCGACGGGATGGCACGCCACTCCTTTACCATGCACACCAGTGACCTCGGTCGTGCCCAAAGCGCTCTCAAGCCCGTCCTCGCCGAACTCAATGAACTCGGTGGCGAGGCCGGAATCGAAACCGAAGCGGGCATCGCCAAACTTTCCTGCGTGGGCATCGGCATGCGAAGCCACTCCGGGGTTGCCGCTAAAATGTTCAACGCAATGGGCGAAGCGGGTATCAACATTGGCATGATCTCCACCTCCGAAATCAAAATCTCGGTCACGGTCGAAGAAGATCAGATCGAAGAGGCCGCACGGGTTGTTCATACCGCGTTCGGACTCGACGCGTAACCACCCAAGCGCTCTGCCTTTCAATAACTTCATCCTCAATGGATGGAGTTTTTTTTTGGAGAATCTCACTTTCCTTTGATCGAAAAACATGACAGAATATTATCCTATGAAAAAGAATTCCCCCATCCCCGCCGCTCTGGCCTCCCTGGCCCTCGCCTCTTGCAACACGACCGCTCCGGTCGGAAATGTCGAGGGTCTGGAACGGCAGACTCCGGTAACACAGGACCCCAATGCCATCGGGGATGCCCTCAATGCACGCAACGCCGTCGATTACAGCAACGGCGGGAGCAACCGTCGTTGGGGCTACTAAAAAATCAGCTCTTCCTAATTCCAACCTCACCTTAAATCAATGAAAGCACTCCTCTTGCTCGTCCCTATCGCAGCCCTCTCCAGCTGTGCCTCTGTTTCCAGCGCCCAGCAGCACGCCGACTACAATCGCGACGGCTTCGTCTCACAAGCCGAATCCGCCCAATATAACCGGCAGAAAAATGTCGAAGACCGTGCGGTCTATTCCGAAAGCGTGAAGCGTCGCAATGTCACCAATACTGTTCGTGATACCGCAGACACCCTCCATCACGCCCGCCGTGCTCAAAATCTCTTTAAAGGCTTCTAAAAGTCTAAAAACACTCCTCAAACAAAAAACCCGCTCCGGACATCCGGTAGCGGACTTTTAAAAAAGTCTGTCAAAAAAAGGCGCTTAGCGTCCCTTCCTTTTGGGTTTCTCAAATTCGAGATAAGTGATCCCGTTCGCACGGTTGTCTTTATCAAAAGACATCACCTTCATCGTACGCACCGTATAAACTCCGTTGACATTCATCACTTTCGTAATCTCAAACTGTTTAATGGCAGCAGCCTTTGGCCGCGGGCCGTATCCCACGACTCTCATCAAGGCGCGATGCTTTTTGGTCACCCACACACTGACTTCACGATAGCGTCCTGCTTTTTCCGGGTTTGCCACATGCAGGCGCCAGCAATCCTGCCCTTCCAACTTCTCGCTACCCACAATACGGGGATTGTTCCAATAGAGAAACTTCAATGCCAGATCCTCATAACTGACATCTGAATTTCCGATCGGTGCGATAATTTTTTCGTCCGGAAACGGGCGGGATTTCCCCCCAATCAATTCGCGCAGCTGCTGATTATCTTCATTCAGACGAAGGTGAAACCTCTCAACCCCTCCGTTCAGAGCGAACTGAATGTCCTTTCCACGGAGGAAAAGGGTAATCGGGGTCTTTTTGGCTCCCTTTCGAATCACGCCATTGAGATCTTGGGCACCCTGTAAAACCGCAACCTGGCGAACAGAGGACATAATCTCCTCCGCGGTCTGTGCGCGGGAGAAGGTTGAGAGGGAAATTGAGAGGATCAATGCGGAAATTATTTTCATGCTGGTTTTTTAACAGTTCACTATTTGGGACGGCAAGTCGAATTGATTCATTCACTTCGAATTCCGTTCAATTCGATCAGAACCCCGGAATCACGGTTTTTTTTAACATTCTTGCGACTTGGGGCTTGCCCATAGTGGCTTTCATCAAGTTCCATCATGACTGTCGCAATTAAAGCCGCAGCTTAGAAATTTTTATGAGTCTTCGTTCCCAACTTTCCGAGCTCCTTGCCGAAATTCTTCCGTCAAATCCCCGTGAATCGATCAAAGGAACCGAATTAATCAGGCTCCTGAGACTGCGCATGAACGGGGACTACTCGGATGCCTCGCTCCGCTATCACTTTTCCGTGATGTCCTGTGATCCCAGTTCTCCCATTGCCAAGGTTGAGAAAGGTCAGGGTTACTACAAGCGTGGCGCAGCCATGCCCGCACTCTCGGGGGCTCAGGAACTCGTTGCGATGCAACAAGGACGACTCGATGAACTCGGTGACAACGCGTCCGTGAATCATGCCATGCTTCGTCTCGGAAAATTCCGGGCCATCGTGCAAAAATATGCGGAAACACGGAGTAACTTTACCTTCGAATTCAGAGAATCACTCTCCACCGGAGCTCCTCTCGGCAACCTCTGGAAGTTTCCTGAAATGGTTCTGATCGATTGGGAACATGGTGAATTCGACGAAAACGGCCTGGAACTTGACCCCGCCCATCTCGCTCTCAAGCAAACTCTCGGCCTTCCCCCATACCGGCTGTCCTCTGTCCGCATGCGGGTCGAAACCAGCCACGATAGTTTCCGCGAAGATCTTTTCCAAACCATGAGCGCTTCGCTTTGGGCCAATGAAGGGGAACTTTACCTTGCCGGCTCCATTCAAGACGAATCACTCGGAGACCAGGTCAGGGCCCTTGCCAGCCAACTCGGCATTGGCGTTGTGAGCTTCGGGCTCTCTCCAAACGACCTCGACGATCTCCCCCATCCCGCCCAGATCGAAAACGCGATGGACCGTGAAACCGAGGCCCTTATGGGACGCCTTCGGATTGAAAAAATCTCCTCTCCCAAGCCCCGCACCCACTGTGGCTGGGAATCACTCCAGGCCCTCCGCCACGATCATCCCGAGATGAATCAGCTGCTGGCCTGGCTCGGTGGATCTCTTGAACATGGCAAAGTGAAGCCGTTCCGATCCGCCCGCTAGCACTTGGCGATCCCATTCCCGCCGCACGCCCGTTCATCGCCGAAAAGACGGTGACATTCTTCACTCCAGATCTGCCCCTTGCCGCACTTCTGGCTTGATATCGATGGGTGGTGAACCTGGTTTCTTTGAAATACTCTCGATACTGTCATCCCCGTCCTGAACCGGCACCACATTGATATCGACCTGAACCGGAACGGCACGCAATCCTTCGATGATTTTTTGAAGCTGCGCAATTGAAGCCTCCGCCAAAGCCGGAGGGCGATTGAGATTTTGGCTAATGGACTCGAGGCCATCATTGAACTGGGTCATCTGGGCCACGACACGGGCGACAGGATCATTCTCACCCGCTCCGCCAAGGAGCTTCTGCTTTCCAAAGCCTTTCTTAATCTGCGCCCAACGGGCGGCCTCCACTTCGTTCTGCACTCCTTCCATCTCCTTAAATTTGAGCAGATTTGCTTCAGCTCCGGTGGTGAGCGTTTGGGATTCGTTTTCGTAATGGTCGAAAATCAGCCCCTCAACTTCCTCCATCGTCATCAGTGGCAACACCTTCTCGGCAATTCGGTTCATATTTCGGTAGGAACCCTGAAGCTTGAAGGCCGGTTCGACCCGGTAGGCATCCTCCTGCGCCGCGCTGCGGATATATTCCATGTTCACCCGCATAATGGAATCGCGAACCCGAAGGAGGCGTTTCAGGGTCTGCGCAAATTCCTCGATCTCGGCCGGGGTGTAATTCCCCTCAAAATCGACCCCCTCACTGCTGCCGGTTTCCGCAACCGAAAGGGCTGCGTAGACATCCTTTTGACTCTTGCTTGCGAGCTTGTTCAGCACGCTGTTTGAAGTCAGGCAGTTCTCGACAAAGCTGACCTTGAAGGCCTCCTCGTGATCACCGAGAATATCACCCAAATTATAGGTGTCGGCTCGGTTGGCCAACATGTCGGGGATCTGGAACTTGCCACCCGACTCCGTGTAGGGGTTACCCGCCATCACCACCGCGATCTTCTTCCCACGAAGATCATAAGTCTTCGCCTTACCATTATAGACTCCCTCGATCTTTCGCTGTCCGTCACATAGACTGATGAACTTCTGCAAAAATTCCGGATTGGTATGCTGAATGTCATCGAGATAAATCATGACATTATCGCCCATCTCGAGAGCGAGGTTCAGCTTCTCAACCTCTTCCGCAGCCGACGCATTGGGAGCATCATTGGGGTCCAGCGAAGTCACGTGATGCCCCAGCGCCGGACCATTGATCTTCATAAAGGTCAGACCGAGTCGATTTCCAATATACTCCATCAAGGTCGTCTTACCGTAACCCGGAGGAGAAATCAGAAGCAAAAGTCCCATCCGGTCCGTTCGGGTATCGCTCCCGGCCGTTCCCATCTGCTTCGCCAGATTGTCACCGACCATCGGAAGGTAAACCTCGTTGATCAACCGGTTCCGGACGAAGGCCGACATCACGCGAGGCTTGAATTCCTCAAGCCGCATGTCGTCACGCTTGTGCTCAACCAAGACCTGCTTCGTTTCGAGATAAGCCCGGAAGATTGGAACTTCTTGTTGAGCGAAGCTCCCAAGGCGATCCATGAATTCATGATAGTTGACCGAAAGCTTCCCATCTTCGATCCTTGGATGGCTCCCTTTGAGATCTTCGACAGTTGCGGTGAGCTCGACCTGTCTCACCTGCTTTGGCGAATAGTTCCCAAGCAAATAATGCACCGCTGCTTCTTCGCTCCCCAAATAATCCAGAAGCACTTCATACTGGCTCGGAATGTGATCGGATAATGACTCGAGGACATCATGCAAATCTTTTGTCCGTTTAAACTTTTTCAAAACCGCGTCCGCTTCGGTTGAAACGACAAATTTTTGCCCCAGCCTCAATTCCTCGGCAAGGTAAGCGGCTGCGAGACGTGGCTTTTCAAGCACAACTCCAGCCATTCTCTCCACAAGCTCAAGGAGGTATTTTCCGGGCACTTCAAATTCCGCCCCCCGCTTTCCACTCGCCTCCATCTTGATCGCCATCCTCCTCTTCTCCGGGCAATCCTCCCAGGAAAGCCAAAAGAGAATGGCCGCCGCTCGAAGCTTCGGAGAAAAACACAAAAGCCCGGCATTCTGCTCCATCGGCTCAAGCGCCTCCACCACCTTCCGGGCATCCAGATCATGCACCCCTTTCAAGTATCCTTCTTGATAACGGGGCTGCATGAATTGCTCCAAAGTTTGATCTCCACCCTCCCGTAAAAACTGATACGCGAGCCACTCCGCGCGATACACCTCGTTGGTCTCGGAAATCACTTCCTGATCCCAAACCGTCTTCGTTGCCAAAAAGGCCTCATCCTTCACCGGTTCGAAGAAATTCGTCCCGCTCAGGTGGAAACACATCTCTCCTTCCCTGGGCACGATACTCAGCTCGAGTTCCTGTTCATTAACCGAGAAGCGATGCTTGCCGAACTTGATGATCGCCTTCCCATCAACGAAGAGCTCTTTGCGATCCTTGAGAGAACGCACCGCGTCATCACGCGTGGTATTCAGCCGGGTCTGAATGTCATCCCCTTTGACCGCATCTCCAACCTCCGTGAGTTCCTCAATGATATCGCGGACCTTCTCGATCATGAGATCGCTCGCAAAATAGCCGTTGATCTCATTGATCTCGGAAAACCCGTCGAGTCGATTCCTAATCCCGGAGAGAATTCTTTCCGCCGATTTTACGAGCTGATTGCTACGGCGATTGCGCTTCTCAAGCAGAGATTGCTTCCGGCTTTCGAAGGCCTCGTAGATCTCCTCCCGCTTGGCCGACAGCTCCTCAACGTAGTCATCAAACTCGGAAAACTTTCCCTCCAGCTCCTCAAGCTGCACCATCACCTTGGTGAGATATCCCTCACATTTCTTCGGAGTATCGCAAAGATCCAGGTAGTTCACCACGGCCTGGCTCAAGAGCTTCATCTGAGCCCCGAATTGGGCCATGCCCTCGCCTTTTGCGAGATCCAGGCGCTTATTCTTCAGTCCCGCCCGAACTCCGTTCAAGGTCGAATAAATCCCCGAAATACTATCGATGATCGCCGTCGTCTGGGTGGCATCCTCGATCTTAAGATTCCCCACCACATCAATGAGCATTTCCAGCTCACCCCCGGCCTCATCGAGAGCCTCCGCCACCTCGTCCGCCTCCACGACTTTGGCCAGTTTGGGCACCCGGGATTCCTGGTCTTCAACGGCCTTCCGGTAGGGATCCAGCGCTTCAGGTTTGAGCAGGAATTCGACCGTCTTGGTTGCCGTCTTCCCCGCGGCTTCGATGATCTCCTTTTCAAGATCCGTGACCAGGGACTCATCGACATACCGCAAATCCCGGAGTCCAATCACCTCTCCCCGGCTCTTGCGAAGCTCGCCGAGATGATGCACAAACCCAAAAATATCATCGGGCGGTGAATGATGAATGGAACGAAGCAACTCACCGGCAGTTTCGCGAACCACTTCCGTTCGCTCTCCGGTGGAACGACGAAGCCCCTGAACTTTTTCGAATTCATCAATCGCAGAACTCGCGGCCCCCCGGATATCCTTCAAGGGTTGGGCAAGGTCTCCGGCCTCCTTTTGGGCCAGCCAAAAATAAGAATCGATGATGTCTCCGGTCCTCTTGGAAAGATCGAGATAAAGGTCTCCATAGGTATCATCCTTCCTCAAAAGAGTGAGAACCTCACGGCACTCGGACATCCCCCGCACCAATTCGGAATTACCAATCTTAAAAAGAAGCGAATCGCTGTTGGAAGCCAGACTCGCGGCCACCTCGTCGTTCAAATACGAGGTTTGCCAAATTTGCAAAGCATGATGCTTGGAAGCCTCCTCCTCATTCCGGAAAATAATCATCCGTCCATCCGGAAAGAGAGAATACCCGCTGCAAATCACAGGGTTCTCCACCGATTGGGAAATCATATTGTATGAGAGAAGAACGTAGTCCCCGCTCAGGCGATTGTAGAAAACATAGAGAGTGTCCTCCCCGTTCGCGCTCGGAATTTTCCGCTCAAAGCGCATGTCGGTGAGGTCTGTCTCGAACACTTTTGACTCACCTGTCAGCAAAAGGTAACCGTTCGAAAAGATCAGCCCCTGGTCATCCGGCAACAAGACACACGAATGCCCGATGGCATCAATGCGATGAACCGTCTGCGTCTTTTCGTTAAAAACGAGATACCGGTGCAGCTCTTCCCGATAAGGAAGAATCTTCAAAAGAATCAGTGGTCCAACCGTTGCATAAAGAATTTCAGCATCATCAAGCGTCTGGTCCAATTCCGTGACCGGTTCCTGATAAATCCCTGCTCCCGACGAAGTGTTGTCTTCGACTTTAATGGTGAGATCACCGCCAACCGTCTCGACAAAAACACGGTCTTCGATCGAAATATGAGGATGCTCGCCAGAGCGCTGCATGTCGCGATGGGCGCGCTTCCATTCAAACTCCTGCTGGGGTGGAAACTGATACTCGTGGTCAAATCGATTCCCCAGATACTCAAGAGTGCCATCACCTTTGATGAGCCATTTGAAGGCCTTAAGATCAGTGATGGCCTTACCGATCCGCATCGCCATGAAGAGATGCGGCCCGATCACCATGAATTTCACAAAAACGGCTTCGCGGTAATACTTGAAGAGATACTTGAAGTCGTCGGAAAAAGTCGGATCTGAAAAGACCCCGGAAAGACCGACCGAGCTAAAGGTGTGGGATTCCGGGTCGTAATCGTAAGCCGAAAAAACGTCCTCCACCGCCGTCGTCGCCTTTAGGCCAAACTGAATATTGTAGCCGAAGATGAAACGATTGTGACCAATCGCAATAATATCGCGGGGCACACAATTGTGCTCGGTGGAAACCCTCTCGGTGGAGACCAGCTCGGTCTCTACCGCCCCAAAAACTTCCTGTCTTTGGATATTGAGGGCAGTCAGACGAGCCTGGAGATCAGCCCCGCCTTTCTCAAGCCGCGCGCGGATCACCTCGTAGGCTCCACCTTCAAGTTGTTGTTGTTTTTCTGGCATCTGGATTTTGATCAACCCCGAGACTCACGCATTAGACGAAGGCCGGGTTAAAGGAATTGGTTTCTAATGATTTCAACCACGCATCCTTACCCCAGCTTCTTCAGTAGTTCTGCAGCTTTCATCTCACTGACTCCAAACCTTTCGGCAGCACCCAACATTCCCACCAGCTTCTGCCTTTCATCTCCTTTCGAGGCTCCAACAAGGTTCCCCAAAAGTGCCGCTACGCTGAGATTCTTCAGGTCCTCGGTCTTGATTCCGTAGTCATCAATCCACGTCGCCAGCTGGCTCTTGAAGTAATCAGGATCTCCGTTGAAGAAGGTTTCTTTGACATCACCAAGCACCTGGCTGTTACCAACCGTTCGGTCGACAACCTTACCGGTCGTAATTGCTTTTGTGATTCGGTCAAAGAATTCGGTCTCGCCGCCAACAATATCAATATTGGCTGACTTAAGAGCTTCGCCCACCACAATCGCCTGCTGTTCGGCAATCTGGCGTTGGACGTCAATCCCAGCAAGTTCGACCACCTTCTCCTTCTCGAGCTCGAGCTTGAATTCCTCGTGCTCCTGTCCCGCTTCTTCGAAGAGCTTCATCGCCGCAGCTTTCTGCTCAATGGCCGTAGCATCCGCCTCGCCCTTGGCCCGGAGAACCTCGGCATCGGCATTTCCCTTGGCCCGAAGAACCTCGGCTTCTCCCATTCCTTCGGCTGAAGATTCTTTGACAATCGCTTCCGCCATCATCTTCTTGGCCGCAGACTCCTTCTCAGAAGCCGTCTCCTCGGCCTCAGCCTGAATCACCCGCTCTTCAGCCCGCATTTCAGCGGCCGTCTTGGCTGCCTCAGCTTCCTTCACAACCGTGTATGCTTCTTCGTCAGCCTTAAGCTGGGCCGACTCCTTGCTCGCCTCGGCTTCCTTGATTTTATGAATCAAAGATTCCTGGGCGTTCGCCTCGGCGGTAGTCACGGTCACCTGCTTGAATCGATCGACCGTGGCAAATTCCTCGGTGTCCTTGATTCGCTGCTGCTCTTCAACAACCCCTTTTTCAACCGCCACCCGCTCGCGAATGACTTCCTGAATCTCTTTCTTCTGAATCTCGATGGCCTTTTCAGCTTCGATGGATTTCAGTTCGGTCACCCGCTTGCGTTCGATCTCTTCAAGCATTCGTTCGCGTTCAACGCGCACCAACTCGACCCCATCGGTGCGTTCCTTATTCCGTTGGGCAACAAGAACCTGGCGTTGCTTGTTCTCCTCCGAGATTTGAATCTCTTCCTCGGCGGAAATGCGGGCCTGCTCGGACTTCTGGCGTTCTTCTTCAGAAACCTTCAAAGCCTCGGCCTCTTCGCGGTATTGAACGGTATCAACCTCACGCCTTTGCTTTGCTTCGGTCTCTTTCAATTGTCGCTCGAGTTCAAGAATCGCTTCCCGGGCTTCCACGTCCTGCTGCTTAATCACCTTCTCCTTATCCCGCTGAATGTTGTTCGCCAGTTTGGCCTGGGTCGCGGTCAGTTCCGTGATTTTCTTGATCCCCTCTGCGTCGAGAATATTATCGGGATCAAGGGAATCCAACGGCGTCTGTTCGAGATAATCAATGGCCGCATCATCGAGAACGAAACCGTTCAGATCCGTCCCGATCACTTTCAACATCTCGTCGCGGAAAGTATCCCGCTCCTCGTAAAGTTCGGTGAAGTCAAACCGCTTACCGACCGTCTTGAGTGCTTCGGAAAACTTGGCATCAAAAAGGGCGCGGATTTCGTCCTCCGATGAAGCGCGGTCACAACCAATGGATTCGGCAACCCTTAGGACATCATCCTCGATATTGTTGACGCGAACAAAGAATGCCACCTTGATGTCAGCACGTATGTTGTCTTTACAAATCAGGCCATTCTTGCCGGTTCGATCCAGCTCGATTCGTTTCACCGAAATGTCCATCAGCTCGGCTCGATTGAACAACGGGATCACGGCCCCTCCGTTAAAAATCACCTTTGTTTTGGGAAGCCCCGTGACAACGAGTGCGGTTCCCTTCTCCACCTTTCGGTAGAACATCATAATCAGGACAAGAACGCCCGCGAAGACAAGGGCGACGGGGAGAACAATGGCCCAGATCCACCATGGCGCAGCAGCAACGATCATATTTAGCATATTCATTTTCTTTGGTTTTTAGAGTTTTCTAACAAGGTAAATTCCGGTGTTTTTATCATACGATAAAATGGCTACTTCTGTGCCCCTGGCAATGGGTTCGCCTCCGCTGGTCCGACAATTGAGGATGGCGGGAGCTCCTTCTTTCCGCTTCTGTTCGACCTGACCATATTTCTCATCAACGTTTTTGGAAATCACCACCCCGAATCCTCCCACCGCTGGCTCTGCCTTTTCCAGCTCTTTCATCTTACGAAAAATTGGGACCAGAGGAGCTGTCGCAAGTTTGGTGAGAATCACCCCGATGACGAAGGAAACACCAAAGATCGCCATAATGACGAAATCATTGAGTTCGGGGTTCAGGTAATGGTTCCCCGTCATTGTGATCACCCACATGAAGATTGACAGGAAACTGAGAACCGCCATCAGCGGAACATCGGCGGCATTCACAAATCGAAGAAGCGAGGTCAGGGGAGCCGGGCCCGAGTGGCCAACATCAGCATCCGGATCGCCATCCAAATCGAGATCCAAAGAATCCACCCCAAACACCCCGAGGATACAAATGATCCAATACACCATAAACACCCCAACCACACAGGTCAGAGGCAGGTTATGCGGCTGGATCGCAATGTCCCAAAGTTCCTTCACGGTGCCAAGGAAACCAGATTTGGAAACCCAGCTCCATTACAATCCACCGCTCTCATTGTATGAACTTTGTAAATCCCGCCACCGTCTCCTCGTCAAGATGGTTCACCATCGCCATCGTGAGCGCGACCATGGCATGATAATCCGCGGCACAAATAATGGCATTGTGTGAATGAATGTACCTCGCCGGAGTTCCCAAAACCACAGATGGAATGCCTTCGTTTGCCAAAGTAAACGATCCGGCGTCCGTGGCACCGCTCGAACGAACCGTCACCTGATGAGGAATTCCCTCCTGGCGTGCCATATCAATGGCAAACCTGGCAAGCCGGGGATTCATAATGGCACTTGGGTCATGCAAACGAATTTGCACCCCTCCCCCGAGCACTCCTTGTCCCTCGCTCGCCGGCATTCCGGGCGTGTCATCCGCCGGTGGACCTTCCAGAACGATCGCCACATCAGGTTTCGTCGCCTGCGCGAGTGTTTTGGCGCCTCTCAGTCCGACTTCCTCCTGAACCGAGCCTGCCGTGATCAATTGGCAACTCAAAGGAGTCGCGACTTGCCCCACTTGAATCGCTCCGGCCATTCCCACCCGGTTATCAAAGGCCTTGGTCATATACCAACCCGTCTGATGCATGGGTGTCCAGGGACTCCAGGGAGCAATCGGATCGCCCAAATGAATTCCCCAATCCTCAACCTCCTTACTGGAACGCGCCCCGATATCAACAAACATATTTGGGACTTCGATCACACGGCTACGCTCGGCTTCGCTTAAGAAATGTGGCGGAGTGGAAGCAATTGTGCCGATAATCTTCACCCCGTGGCTGTTCTTCACCTCAACCCGCTGGGAAAGCAAAGTGTGCCCCCACCATCCACCCACCGGAACCATTTTCAGGTACCCGTTGGGAAGAATATGCTGAACCCGGAAGCCCACCTCATCCATATGCCCGGCGACCAGTACTTTGGGACCCGCCTTCCCTTTGCGACACCAAACCGAACCGTTCCGGTCACTTCCCAATTCCCCATGCTCCCGGAGTTCATTCACAAAAATTTCCCGCACCTCATCCTCATATCCGGGGACACTGTGGGACTGCGTAAGCGATTCGAGTAATTGAAGACCTTTGGCATGCATGCACATCTCTATCAAGACACGCTTGATACTTGAACCCGAAAACTCAAGACTCCGCGCTTTATGGCAAAAATCTCCGACGTCAACGTCCTCAATAACGCCCCGCTTCCCTCTCCGGCCATCCTCAAACAGGATGTTGCCCGCACCAACGATCAGGCGGAACTTGTTCTTTCCTCGCGTGAAGCCATTCGTGATTCCCTCTTTGTCCCGGACTCGCGATTCCTCCTCATCACCGGCCCCTGTTCGATCCACGACACCGAAGCCTGCCGTGTCTACGCTGAAAAGCTGGCTTCGTTGGCCGGGGAAGTGAAAGAAAAGATCCTAATCGTAATGCGGGTCTATTTCGAAAAACCCCGGACCACCGTGGGCTGGAAGGGCCTCATCATGGACCCAAATCTCGACGGCTCGGATAATATTCACAAGGGCCTGACCGTTGCCCGTGAGTTCCTTACCGAAATCCTTTCACTCGGCCTCCCCACCGCCACTGAGCTCCTTGATCCCATTACTCCCCAGTATATCGCCGACCTCATTTCCTGGTCAGCCATCGGCGCCCGGACCAGCGAAAGCCAAACCCACCGGCAAATGGCTTCCGGCCTTTCCATGCCTCTGGGCTTCAAAAACACCACCTCGGGTGATCTCACCGCCGCCATTAACGCCATCAAAGCAGCCTCACAACCCCAGACTTTTCTTGGCGTCTCGGAAGAAGGAATCGCTTCCGCCGTCTCCACCGCAGGAAATCCGCACTGCCACCTCATTCTTCGTGGAGGCGAAAACGGACCCAATTTCGACCCGGATTCCATCAAGATTGCCCGCGACACTCTTCTCAAAAACAATCTCGCACCCGGTCTCATGATCGATGCCTCCCACGCCAATTGCGACAAAGACTACACCAAAATGCCTGCAGTCTTTGAGGAAATCGTCCGCCAACGCGCCGCAGGGGACACTTCCGTCATTGGTGCGATGCTGGAAAGCCACCTCGTTGCTGGAAACCAAAAGTTCCCCCAACCCCTCGATCAATTGATCTATGGACAGTCCATCACCGACCAGTGCATTGATTGGGAAACGACCGAACGTCTCGTTCGCAACGCCGCAGACCAACTTTAGCCGCCCATTCATACTTCCTCTCCTGATTCACCGCCCCCCATTTCATCTCACAATCACCTTGGCGGGAAAGAACCCCGGAGCGCGCCAAGGTCGCTATTAAGCCCTGCCATTTTTCGCTCAATTCGAGCGATTTCTTGCTATTCCCCCATTTCTAAGGCAAGCAGCGCCCGCCATCAGTTCAGATGGCCTTCAAAATTCCATCCGCCATCACCATGTCCCAGTTCCGAAATCTCGCCATCATCGCCCACGTTGACCATGGCAAAACCACTCTCGTCGATGAGCTTCTCAAAGCCGGCGGCGCCTACCGCGAAAACCAGGCCGTCACCGAACGAGCCATGGATTCGATGGATCTTGAGCGTGAAAAAGGAATCACGATTAAAGCCAAAAACACCGCCGTTCACTGGGGCGATCACATCATCAACATCGTTGACACTCCGGGACACGCCGATTTCGGTGGCGAGGTCGAGCGCGTCATGAAGATGGTCGATGGCGTCATTTTGGTGGTCGACGCCTTCGGCGGGCCCCAGGCCCAAACCCGCTTCGTCCTCCGCAAGGCCCTTCAGGAAGGCCTGAAGCCCATCATCGTCGTCAATAAGATCGACCGGCCAAACTCGGATCCCCTTGGTGTTCACGACAAGGTCCTCGAACTCTTCCTCGAACTCGACGCCACCGACGATCAGTTCAACGCCCCCACCCTTTACGGCTCGGCCAAAAACGGGTTCTTTTCTTCCAAGCACGATGCCACCGAAGGTGACTGCGTCCCCCTTCTCGATGCCATCATCGAGAACATCCCCGCGCCCAAGGTCCTTGATGACCCGAACTTCAAAATGCTCGTCTCGAATATCGACTGGGACGACTATGTCGGACGGATCGCAATTGGCAAGGTCCTCTCCGGATCCATTAAAAAAGGCGACAGCATCTTCCGCTTCCTCAAGGACGGCACCAAGATCCGCACCAAAATCGGTAAGGTTTTCGAATACACCAACCTGGGTATTCAAGAGGTTACTGAAGGCATCGCCGGAAACATCGTCGGCATTGCCGGATTCGATGACGCCGACATTGGCGAGACCCTCTCCGGCAGCGAAGACGCTGAAGCTCTCCCCCCCGTCAACATTGACCCTCCTTCTGTCCAGATGCAGTTCTCCATCAACGACGGCCCCTTCGCCGGCAAAGATGGAAAGCACGTGCAATCTCGAGTCATCCGTGACCGCCTTTACCGCGAGCAAAAGATCAATGTCTCCATCCACGTCGAAGACTCGGATTTGGCCGGCGTCTTCAATGTTTCCGCCCGCGGAGCCATGCAGATCGCCGTTCTTGTTGAGACCATGCGCCGTGAGGGCTTCGAGGTTCTTGTCTCCCGCCCCACCGTGATCCTCAAGCGCGATAAAAACGACAAACGCCTTGAGCCATGGGAAACTCTCTACCTTGAGATGCCTTCCGAGTATACCAATCCCATCTTGAAACTCCTAAATGATCGTAAGGGCACACTTCAGGACATGACCACGAACGACTCATCCCAGCGCACCCTCATCACCGCCAGTATCCCAACTCGTGGCATCATCGGCCTCGAGTTCGAACTCGTGAACATCACTTCAGGTCACGGCATCATGTCTCATCTCTTCGATGAGTATAAGCCATGGGCTGGCACCATCGTGACTCGCCAGGCAGGCACACTCGTCTCCATGGACACCGGTCCTGCCACCGCCTACAGCCTCACCGCTCTCGAAGGCCGCGGCACCCTCTTCGTTAACCCGACCGAAGAAGTATACACCGGAATGGTAATCGGAGAAAACTCCCGCGCTGATGACCTTCCCGTGAATCCCGTGAAGGCCAAGAAGCTCGACAACATCCGCTCCGCCGGAAAGGACAACACCGTCAAACTTCCACCCGCTCTCAAGTTTTCCCTCGAACGCGCCATCGAATACATCGATCCAGACGAGCTCGTGGAAGTCACCCCGAACTTCCTTCGCCTCCGTAAGCGCATCCTTGACCCCAACGAGCGCAAACGCGCAAACAAGGCCGCCAATATGGGCGCCTAAAGCGACAGGGTTCACATTCCCCGAAAGTTCAACTCCTCCAAAGTCGTTCATCTTATGTTAAGGTGAGCGACTTTATCATTTGCGGCCTGCTCCTTAGCTCTCCTTTGCGAACTCGTGACCCCATTGAAGAACCTCCAAATCCTTGCCATCATCCTCCCCTTTTTCGGAGGATGCGCCGGCCTCCCTGCGAACAAAACTTCCCTGCAGAAGGTCCCGGAGCGCTTTGACGCCTCGCCCCCGCCTGTCCCTGAAGTGGCCACCAGCCTGCGTTCTCTTTTCGCTGACTCCGGCTTGAATGGCTACCTCGCGCGCGCGCTCAAAGCCAATCCGGACCTGAAAATATCCGCCACGAGACTTGAGGAATCCGGCTTCAACACGCGCACGAGCCGGGCCGCTCTCTTTCCCTCTCTCAGCGCCAATGGAGGCGGTTTTCGCAGCCAAAGCAACTCGTCCGGTCAGGGATTCGACGCGGGAACCTTCGACGCCCAACGCTACTCCGCAAGTCTTGATGTTCAGTGGGAACTCGATGTCTGGGGCCGCATCCGGGCCGGCATCACCGCCGCTTCCCAAGATCATCTTGCCGCAGAAGCCGATTACCGCTCAGCCCTCCAATCCATTTCCGCCCAAACCGCCCAAGCCTACTTTCAGCTCATCGGAGCTACCCGGCGAGTCGATCTAGCCCAACGCCGACAAGCCAGCTTCGAGGCCACTTTAAAGCGCGTCGACCGACGCCTCGACCTCGGCTCCGGACACTACGGCGATGTCAGCCTCGCCAAAACCGATGTCGAAACCGCCAAGGCCCGCCTCGCCGAGCTGACCGACCTTCGAAACAAGGCAAGCCGTCTCCTCGGGGCCCTCACCGGTGGCTATCCCGACCGCTCTCAAACCGCCGTTTCCTGGCCTTCTCTGAACCGACGGGTCGCGGCAGGAATCCCCTCCAGCCTCCTCCGTAAACGCCCCGATATTGACGCCGCCTACCAACGTATTCGTGCTGCCGATGCCCGGGTCAAAATCGCCCACGCCAGCCTCTTTCCCTCCTTCAGTCTCACCGGGAGTTCGGGACGACAATCATCCGGGCTTAGCGACCTCGCCAACTCCGACTTCAACGTCTGGTCGGTCGCGGGAAACCTCACCGCTCCGCTTTTTAATAGCGGTGCCGGCCGGGCCGAACTTGGCGCCGCAAACGCCCGCGCCAAAACCGCCCTCGCCCAATACCACGCCACCGTCATCACGGCCCTACGGGAAGTCGAAGATGCTCTTGGCTCTGAAGGTTTCCTAGCCTCCCGGGAGACCGCTCTCGTCAATGCCCTCGCCGCCGCGAAAAATGCCGAATCCCGCGTACTCCGCAACTACGAATCCGGTCTTGTCGAAATCCTCACCCTTCTAGATACCCAACGCCGTTCCTTCGACACCGAGGAAGCCCTCATCTCGGTCCAGGAACTCCGCTACCAAAACCGGGTCACCCTCGCCCTCGCCTTGGGAAAAGCCTACTAAGAATCGTGAAGATCCTCCCGAAAATCATCCTCCCGCTCGTCCTTCTGGGGCTCGCTTTCCTCGGCTTCCAAATGCTCAAGGACAGTAAACAAGATCCCCCAAGCCGACAGCCCGAAGAAATCACTTCGGAGGCCGAAGTCATCGAAGTTTCACCCTCCGAACATCGCCCCCAAGTGGAAAGCTTCGGCACCGTCCAGGCCCACTTCCAAACCACCCTCACCCCGCAAATCAGCGGCCTCATCGTCGAAGTTTCCCCCGATTTTCGCGTCGGGAAAATCGTTCCCCGTGGGACCACTCTCATCTGGATTGATGAGAAATCTTACAAGTCCCTCCTCACCCAGCAGGAATCCAACCTCGCCGACGCCGAGCTCGTTTACGCCGAAGAAAAGATCCGGGCCGAGCAGGCCATCGAGGATTGGAAGGCCTCCGGGCGAGATCTCGACAAAGCCTCCGACTTCGTTCTCCGCAAACCCCAGCTCAAAGCAGCTCTTGCCAAGATCGAATCAATGAAAGCCTCCATCCGCAAAGCCAAGGGCGACATTGGACGCACCATGATCAATGCCCCCTTCGATGCCATCGTCACTTCCATGACAGCCTCCGTCGGGAACCTTGCCAATGAGCAACAACCCGTCGGCAGCCTCGTCGCCACCGAACTGGTAGAAGTCCGCCTCCCTCTCACCCCCGAACAAGCCGCACGCGTTGATCTCTCGTCAGAGAAAGATGTCACTCTCACCAGTCCCACCAAGCCTGGCCATGAATGGAAAGGTCCCATCGCCCGCATCGGGCCAACCATCGGTGAGAGTCAAACTCTCACCGCCATCGTTGAGGTGAAAAAACCCTTCGACGGCGAGCACCTTTCCATCGGTCTTTTTGTAAATGCCCGTCTTGAAGCCAAGCCCCTGCCATCCGCACTAAAGGTCCCCGAAGCCGCCCTCGTCAACGATTCATACCTCTGGGCTCTCGATGAAAATGACAAACTCGTGCAACTCTTCGCCGAGCGGCTTGCCAGCGAAGCCGGGAACCTTTTCGTGCGGCTCAATGACCCGTCCCTGAGTCCACCCTTCCGCATCATCTCACGCCCTCTCGCCAACTTCGAACCGGGCCAAAAAGTCATTCCCTCCCGTCCGTGAATCCGCTTAAAAAGCACCCGTTCATCACCTGGTTCGCCTCGAACCCGGTCGTGGCGAACATCCTCATGTTCTCCATTCTGGCGGCCGGAATTTACACCGCTCTCACCGTGCGAAAGGAGGGCTTCCCCGCTTTTGAATCGGAATCAGTCACGGTCGAGGTCCCCATTCGCGGAGGCACGCCCGAAGATGTCGAGCGCGGCGTCACAATCAAGATCGAGGAAGCCCTGCAAGGAGTCGATGGCATCACACACATCCGCTCGGTCAGTACCGACAGCCAGTCCACCATCACCATCGAGGCCAAGGAAAAGTATCCCATTTCCAAACTTCTCGACGACGTCAAGGTGCAGGTCGATTCCATCCCCTCTTTCCCCGAACAAGCCGAAAAACCCGTCGTTCTCGACAACAAACGCAACCGCAGCGTTCTTTGGGTCGAGATCTACGGCGACGTTCCCGAAGCCACCCGCAAGGAAGCTGCGCGACGCCTCCGCGACACCCTCCTCCGTCAATCTGCCATTTCCAAAGTCGAAACCTTTGGATCGCGAAACTACGAAATCTCCATCGAACCATCGGAAGAAAAACTCCGTCTTTACGATCTCACCTTCGATGAACTCGCAACCGCCATTTCCCAAAACTCCTTCGACCTCGGCGGCGGCGTCGTTCGCTCGGATCGCGGTGACATTGCTCTCCGCTCGCGCGATCAAGCCTATCGTAAACGAGACTTCGAAAAGATCCCCGTCCGCACTGCGCCCAATGGCACCCGCATCTACGTGAGAGACGTCGCCACGGTCCGAGATGGCTTCGTCGATCAAGAGCACCTCAACCGTTTCCGCGGGCAACCGACCACCAGCCTCAACATCACCACCGAAGGTGAAGAGGACATTCTCGAAGCAGTCAGGCAAGCCCGCGAAGTCCTCGAAAATTACAGCGACCTCCCCGACGACCTCGACCTCGCCAGTTGGATCGACGGTTCCACCAGTATCCGCGACCGCCTCGCCCTCCTTGGCAAAAACGGCACGATCGGCGTCCTCCTCGTTCTAGGCATCCTGATGCTCTTCCTCAATCTCCGCCTCGCCTTTTGGGTCGCCATTGGCATCCCTGTTTCGCTCGCCGGAGCGGTTATTCTCTTCCCCGTCCCTGGCCTCGATATGTCGGTCAATGTCATCTCGGCTTTTGGCTTCCTCGTCGTTCTCGGCATCGTGGTGGACGACGCCATTGTCATCGGCGAATCAATCTACTCGGGAAAAGAGAGCCAGAAAAATCAACCCGATGACCCCAAGGCCCACCTCCGCGCCACCGTCCGTGGCGTAAGCCGCGTCGTCACCCCGGCGACCTTCGGAGTCATCACCACCATCGCAGCCTTCCTTCCGCTCACCCAGGTCAGCGGCCGCATGGGAAATGTCTTCGGCCAGATCGCCACCACCGTCGTGCTCTGCCTCGCCTTCTCGCTCATTGAATCAAAGCTCATCCTGCCATCTCACCTCGCCCACATCAATGTTCACAAGAAGCCAAAGAATTCCATCTCCAAAGGCTGGGCTTTCATTCAAGGCTCCGTTTCAAGGAGTCTCGCCTGGTTCGTCGCAAACGTTTACAGCCCCCTCATTCGCGTCCTCCTGCCGTGGCGTTACGCCGTCTTGGCGGGCTTCATTGGCGTCTTCATCCTGACAATCGGACTCTTCCCGGCCGGCCTCCTTCGTTTCGTCTTCTTTCCTAACATTTATAACGACAACGCCACCGTCAACCTCGAGCTGGAACAAGGACAGTCCGTGGACTACCTCCATCAGAACGCCAAAAGAATCGCAGACGCCACCGAGATTCTAGGCAAACGCTACGAGGAGAAGTTTAACCACAATCCCTTCCTGGAAGTTCAGATTGCCGCCAGCACGAACACCAAAGCCACCATCGTCACCGAACTCACCCGCTCGACCCAACGCGAGTTCCTCCCCTCCAACAAGATTGTGCAGGACTGGCGGGCCGAGGTCGGACCGGTCGCGGGCGCGCGCTCCATTTTATTCCGCGCCAAAGCCGGACCTCCCGGCGGGGACCTTTCCATCAACCTCGAAAGCCAGGACCTCGGACAACTCCAGGCCGCCGCCGGGGAATTGAAAGAGGTCATGAAAACCTATCAGGGTGTTTTCGAAATCAGCGATTCATTCGACTCCGGCAAACCCGAGATCCAATACTCCATCACCCCCGCTGGTCAGGCCTCCAACCTGACCAAGCGCGACCTTGCCATCAATGTGCGCGATGCCTTCTTCGGCCGCGAAGCCCAGCGCGTCCAACGAGGTCGTGAAGAAGTCAAAGTGATGGTCCGCTATCCCATCGAAAAGCGGGGCTCGCTCGAAACCCTCCGTGACATGCTTATCCGAAAAGCGGACGGCACCACCATTCCCTTCTCCGTCGTCGCGCAGACCGAGTACTCGGACTCGCTGGCCTCCATCGAACGTTACGACAACAAGCGCGTCGTTTCAGTCGAAGCCTCGGTCGATAAAGGCAGCACTTCCTCCGAAGAAGTCCTCACCCGACTTCGTGAGGAATATTTCCCCGAA
This sequence comes from uncultured Verrucomicrobiales bacterium, assembly GCA_937916505.1. GTDB lineage: Bacteria > Verrucomicrobiota > Verrucomicrobiia > Verrucomicrobiales > Akkermansiaceae > SW10. The sequence continues at coordinate 24,357 of CALFSW010000187.1, forward strand.
ATGCTCGCAAAGTTTCCCGCCATCTCAATCAGTCAAGGAGGTGAAGCCGAGCAGCGGGCCAAATCCTTAAATTCGCTTCTGTCCGGTTTCGCCCTCTCCATCGTTTTAATCTACGTCCTCATCGCCATCCCTCTCCGCAGCTACGTCAAGCCGCTCATTATCATGTCGGTCATCCCCTTCGGGATCATCGGCGCCCTCCTCGGCCACTACGCCATGGGGATTCCAATCTCCATCCTCTCGGTTTTTGGCATTCTCGCCCTCTCCGGCGTTGTCGTAAATGACTCCCTCGTCCTCGTCTGCCACCTCGATGACCTCCGCGATGAGGGCCTCACCTTCCGCGAATCCCTCGCCCAAGCCGGAGCCAACCGCTTCCGCGCCATCCTCCTGACTTCGCTCACCACCTTCTTCGGACTCGCTCCCCTCCTCCTCGAAACCGAAGTCCAGGCCCAGTTTCTCAAACCGATGGCCGCCTCCCTCGCCTTCGGCATCCTCTTCGCCACCTTCATCACCCTCTTCCTACTCCCCGCCCTCATGCTCATTGCCCGTGATTTCAAAAACCTCTTCCGCTGGCAGTTAGGAAGAACAACCAGGCACGATTGAAGCGATCCCAGCCGAAATGCTTTCGCACTAAGCCAGCGAATCCCGCACCCACTGAAAGACCGCCTCAGCCGAGGTCACCTTGGAGGCCCCCGCTCCGATCGCAACGGGTTGTTCCTCTTCCGGCACGTTATCCCGTCCATGCGAACCTTTTACCAGAGTCGCATCGAGCGGAATAACATCCATCAGGCCCCGAAAGCCGAGCTTTTTCTTCGCCAGGAAACCCGCGATTTTCAGAAGCGGAAACTTAATCGCCGGATCCAAAAACAACTCCACCGGATCGTAGCCCGGCTTACGGTGGATATCGATGCACCTCGCGTAATCCGGAGCCTTCGCATCATCCTCCCAAAAGTAATAAGTAAACCAGGCATCCTCCTCGGACACCGCCACAAAGTCTCCCCCACGTTCACGGCCGATCCCTTCGCCCCAGAGATCCTTTCCTTCGCGTATTTCTTCCACCCCATCCGTTTCCAGAACTACTTTCCGGACCTCATCAGCAATCGCAGGATCGTTCACATAAACATGCGCGGCTTGATGATCGGCCACCGCGAAGGCCTTGCAACCTCCGCAATCAAGAGTCTCCAATCCCAGCTCATCCTTCACCTGAATCCACCCCTTCTCACGGAAGATCCGGTTCAAATGGATCGGCTTTGAAACCTTGGAAATTCCATATTCGGAAAGCACCAAAATCTCGATTCCCCGTCCTTCCAGAAACTCAATCAAATCACAAGTCACCTTGTCGATGGCCCCATACTCCGCCGCCATTTCAGGCGCATCCGGGCCAAATTTTTGAAGCCCATAATCAAGATGCGGAAGATAGACCAAATTCAAGGTCGGACTTTCCTTCTCTTCGATCCACTTCGCGCTTTTGGCAATCCAATCCGATGATGCAATCCCCGCCTTCGGGCCCCAAAACGCCGGGAAAGGAAAATCGCCCAGATCCTCTTTGATCTCCTCACGCATTCCCATCGGCTGGGTGTGAATATCAAAAGACTTCCGCCCGTCCGCCGGATAGAGAGGCCTCGGCGTCGCCGCAAAATCCGCCGAAGAATACATGTTATACCACCAAAACATCTTGGCGCACTTCACCCTCGCTGCTTCCCAGACCTTCTCGCCTTTGACCAAGTGATTGGATTGCTTCCAAAACTTCACCTCTGCGGCTTCCCGATCATACCATCCATTCCCCACGATTCCGTGCTCACCGACTGGCTTCCCGGTCAGATACGAACTCTGAGCGGTACAGGTCACCGCCGGAAAGGCCGGCTGAAAGCTCTGCACTTCCCGGGCCTCTGCCCATTTCTTCAAGCGAGGCATTTCCTCCAGAACCGGGCGAGTCAGCCCGACCACATTGAGAACTGCAATTCGTCGTTCCATCGCTGAAAAGCTAATCGATGAAATAGCTTTGCAAAAGACGAATCCCCTTTACCTGATCAGGAGTTTATTCTGATCTTTAGAGCCTCGGACTGTTCTCCCACGACGACGAATGACACACACATTCGAGCTTGCCGGATGCCCAATCCGAACGGAGGGTTTCCTTGTGATTCGTATATTCATTGCCCTTTTCACGACCATCGCTTTTTTGAGGGGCAACGAGATTCGCGTGGCCACCTTCAACGTGCTGACTGGTATCGAGGCCCCGGGCGCAACCAGTCACGATTCACTCAAGGCCGTTCTTGCCCGAATCGACGCAGATGTCGTTGGACTTCAAGAAGTGACAGGAGGAGATCGTAGCGGATCTCCCAGCCATCTTGAATCCCTCGCTTCCAGCCTCGGTTATCCCCACATTTTCGTACCCTCCGCTATCGCTCTCGATACTAACTCCCGTGTCGTTCTTCTCTCCAAATTCCCTTTCCTCTCGACCCACAGCATCGGCTCGCCCCAGGGAGCCAAGGATGTCGTCCGCGCCCATGCCGCCGCCACCATCGATGTTCCTGGAACTAATGCCGACCCCATGATCATCACGCTCCACTTGAAGTGTTGCTTTGATAATGACGACTTCTTCCGACGCGCGGTTGAGATGGAGCGGATCAAAATCTTCCTCGACGATCAGAATCTATCCGGTTCGGACAACATCATCATCATGGGTGACTACAATCTTCTTGGATCTGACAGCACGTATCTTTCCGAGCCATCAGGCCTGCCCTCCACCTACGTGCTCGGGCCGGACATCTCCTTCCCGGTCTCCTACTTTAGAGATCCTGCCGCTTACCTCACGGCCTATCCCCTTCGTAATCCGCAACCCCGTCAGCAGGACGGAGTGAGAGCCGGCACCCACTCCGGCGGGACCACCCTGGACTACATCATGATCTCCGAGGCTCTCAACGACAGGGGTCCCGTCCTGGAAATCTACACCAGCGAGCTGGAAGCAAGCTACCCCGGGCTTCCCAAATCCGGAGCTCCCCTTTCCTTCCCGGTGTCCGACAGGGCTTCCGACCACCTCCCCGTCTTCGGCGACTTTGATCTCGAAACAGGTTCTCTTCCGCTCGCCATCGCCGTGTCCCCGGCCTCGATCACCGAAGGCGGGGCTCCGGCCACCCTCACCGTCTCACTCCCAAATCCGCCAGCAGCCGGAGAAACCGTCACTGTCCTATTGGCTTCATCCGATTGTGAGGAAGCCATGCCGACAAATCTCACCCTCACCTTCAACGCCGGCGTCACCACCCAATCCACCACAGTCATACCACAAGTCGACTCGATCATTGATGGCTCTCAATCGGTCACGCTCACAGCCTCGGCCACCGGTTTCATAAGAGCTTCCACCTCCCTCACGGTGCTGGACCAAGACACCGGCATCTATCTTCTTTCCCAATTAAATGATCCCGTAACCGAGCAATTCACCGGCTTCATCGGCCAACAATCTCCGGCTCGCTGGAGGAGTTCCAAATCGAATTTCAAAGGCCTCGATGACGGGTCCTCCTCCGCTCGTGGCCCCCGCTCCTACGGCCTCGGGCGCGATGGCTCGCTGGGAATTTTGACAGGAGAGGAAGTCATCTTCGCCAGCACTTTTCAAAACACCACAGGAGCCAAAGTAGACAGCCTCCAAATTTCTTACACCGCCGAACAATGGCAGTCTTTTTTGAATGGCGGACAAGACCGGCTGGAAGTCTCACTCGTCACCACGACCGGAATTACCGTCATCCCGGATCTCACTTTTAACGCCGCCAACAATCTTCCCACCGGAGCTGTCGCAGGAGGAACGGCAACCTCTCTCCAATCCACCCTCTCAGGACTTGGCATCCCTGCAGATTCGGAATTCCAGCTTCTGTTCCGCGCCATCCCCGGAACGCCCGGAACCGCCGGGGGTGACACCGCCTTCATCAACGAATTCCACTATGACGATACCGGAGCTGATCAAGGCGAGTTTGTCGAAATCGTCCTCGGCCCGGCTTTCAATGGCTCCATTGATGGGCTCTCCCTCCATTTTTACAATGGCGCGAACAGTTCGGTATATCTGAGTCGATCTTTCTCAACGGACGATCTTGACCAAACGCTCCCGTCAGGTCACCGCATCTATTCACAGGCGGTATCCGGGATTCAAAACGGTGGACCAGACGGCATCGCGCTTGTGCACAATGGCAACGTCCTGCAATTCCTGAGCTACGAGGGTCGGTTCACCGCCAACAACGGACCGGCCTCGGGCATGTCCTCGGTCAATATTGGAGTTTCCCAGAGCTCCCCACCCGCCGCAGGAGTGGGGAGCTTGGGTCTCAGTGGTGAAGGAGCAGGATCTGATGACTTCACATGGACCCGCTTCGCCGGAGCCTTCTCCAGGGGCGCTCCCAACCAAGGCCAAACGTTCGGGACTTCCACCCAAGGACAGGGATTCGCCATTGACAATCTAAGCGTCACCGCCTTGCCGTCCCTTTTCGAAGTCTCTCTCTCCGCCCATTTCATCCTGAGCTTTCCGACTCAGAACGGGAGCAGCTACGTGGTCGAAACTTCCACTAATCTTCGCAACTGGTCCACATTCACCACGCTCATGGGTAGCGGTCCGCTTGCTCGGATCGATGTCGTAACTGCCGCGCCAAGTCGTTTCTTTCGCGTCAGTCAATCGCCGAACTAGTTCGAATGATACTCGGATAAAAAATAGCACGCTGATTCCGCCAATGCTAAAAACTTCCTGGGATTGCCACCCAAGAGAGACAGAATGTCCGACCTGAGTATCGATAGGTCAGGTTTTCGAGATCAAGCCCCCTCCCCTCCCGGGAATCCCGGGGAAGATTCAAGACCTTACAAAGTCCTCGTCGTGCCCGTTTGCTCCTACCCGCAGCGTCTCCATAGCTGCTCCATTCACAGAGCATCGGATCCTCAACAATCCCTGCCCGAACCGGATTCAAATCGATGTAAGCCGC
>CALFSW010000188.1 GCA_937916505.1 uncultured Verrucomicrobiales bacterium
GCTCGGAGCGGGCGTAGAGGAGAGCGAGGTTTTTGTGGGCGCGACGGTATTCAGGGAAACGCTTGAGGGCGATTTTGTAGGACTTTTCGGCTTCGGAAACGCGGCCATTCTGATAGTAGAGATTTCCCAGAGTGAAGATGAGAGCGGCGGAGACGTCCTTGGATTCGGCTTCGGCATCGACGGGGTTTTTACGCTCTTGAATGAAAGCGAGGAGGCGTTTTTCGGCATCCTTAAAGCGGCTGGCGGAGAGGATCTCGGCAAGTTCGGCAATGAAGCGCGCCTCCTCCTGATCGACCTTGGGCTCAACCTCGGGGAGGAATCCGTAGCTCCCAACAAAGCGTTCGCGGAATTCGGGAGTGCTGAAAAGGGACGCAGAAACCTTGAGCGATTCGGCAAAAAGAGTCGGCACCATGAGGAGGGCGAGAGAAGCGGAGCGGAAGGACATTTTCAAAATCAAAGGTTGGCCGAGGTGGTCGATAAATTGAGGACAAGTTTGGTGACGAAGCCGTCACCGAACACGAAAGTCGAAGGGTTGCTTGATGCGGGCCTTGGCCTTGCGGCCGTTGCGGATCGCGGGTTTGAATTTGTATCGCTTCAGGGCATTCATGGCGGCCTGGTCAAGGGCCGGGATGCCGGAGCTTTGGGCAATGGAAACTTCCAGGACGGCTCCGCTTACATCGACCAAGCCGGCCACGATGACTCGGGCGGAACCTTTCTTTGCAAGGAGCTTGGTGGCAGAGGCTGGGACGGTGGGACTGGCGGTAGAACTGGCGACGGGCTCGGAATCGACACCGCCGGAGCCGAGGTCATCGCCGCCGTCTCCCATCGCGACGCCGGGAGTGATATTGAGGAGGACCTTCCCTCCCATTCCGGCGGTCAAGTCGGGCAAATCCAGCGGCTCGATGGCGATGTCCTCCTCGGCTTCGGCCATCTCCGGTTCCGGCTCTTCTTCCTCCGGCTCGGGCTCCTCTTCAGGTGCGATGTATTCATCATCCGGCGCGACGGAGAGGTTGGGCGCGAGGTCTTTTTCATCCTCCCTAAAGCCGTCCTCGAGCTTCTGCATGAGCGGGATGAAAAAGAAAACCATGAAGGTCAACAAGGCGCCGCCGCCGAAGATGATGGCAGTACTGAGGAAGCGGTTTCGCCGTGGCGGTCGGTAGACGTGGCGGGGCGTCATGAGTCAGTGAGGGTGATTTTTGAAGGAGTCGCGCCTCCTTCGAGGCAGGCATTTTGAACCTCCATGGTGACGCCGTGTCGGGAGCGCGGGTGGCTCTGAATGATGATGGGGCTGCGCTCCTCGCGCTGGAGCTGATTTTGGACGATTCCGGGGACAGCATCGAGCGGGACGAGTCGGCCATCGTGCTCAATCCGGCTGTCTTTTCGAATGACTAGGACGAGAGTTTGGTTGTCGCTGGCTTGAGCGGCGGCGGCGTCCTCGGGCCGGTTGACCGCGAGTCCGTCCTCCTCGACGAAAGTGGCGGTGACGATGAAAAAGATAAGCAAGATGAACACGCAATCGATCATGGGCGAGAGATCCGGTTCAGGATCGCTGTCGTCGATTTTAAAGCGGTTGTTTCCAAGAGGCATTGTTTTGGTTTTCTAACGAGTGGCGAGCGTGATCTTGTTCCGCATGACCCCGGCTTCGAGGCACTGCTTCTCAACATCGGAAACGACACCGCGGAAGGCGCTGGTGTCGGCTTGGATGATCACCGGCATTTCCTCATCTTCGAGGAGCTGCGGGCGCACGACATTTTGGATTCCGGCAATCCCGATTTCCTCGCCACCGTAGAAGACTTTGTTCTCGGCGGTGACGGCGAGGAGGATGGAATTTTTCTGCAAGCCGAGGGCCTGGCTCGCTTCGGGGCGGACCACTTCAACGCCGGGAGGCTTTTGGAAAACGGTGGTGACGATGAAGAAAATGAGGAGGATGAAAACGCAATCGATCATGGGCGAGAGATCAGGCTTTGGTTCATCGTCCTGGCTGAAGGAACTGCCTCCGCGGCGGATCAGACTCATACGTTTCGGAATTTGGTGGTGACAATGGCGCTCTGAAGCTGGGCCAAAGTGGAGTCGATTTTATTGCGCCGCTCGCGCACCATGAGGGCCATAAACATGCCGGGGAGGGCGATGACGAGGCCGGTCAGCGTGGTGAAAAGCGCTTCCTTCATTCCCGAAGCGATGAGAGACATGCTTTGCTTACCACCGCCAGCGGCGAGGCCATCGAACATGTCGAGCATGCCGCCTACCGTTCCTAAAAGCCCCGTCATGGGCGCCGCCGCGATGAGAGTGGTGATGATGATGAGGCGGCGGTCGATCGAGGCGATGAGGATTTCACGGACCTCATCGAAGCGACGTTGCACGCGCTTGATCGACACTTTTTTTCCATGAACGGCGTAGCGGATGACTTCACCAATCCGGCCTTCCGCCTCTTCCGGCTCGTTGATCCAATCAGCCCACTCGTGGCGTTGCCGATTGTTCAGATTTCCGCGGATCACGAAGTAGAGAGAGGCCGTGGCGGCAGTGTAGAGGAGGAAGGCCACAATGGCCAACGCAGCCATCACCGTGCCGCCATCGGTGAAGATGTCGGCGACTTCTTGAAGATTTCCGAGGATGATCATCAGGCGGGAACAAGATCAGTTTCATCGAGGTCATCAACCTCGTCATCTGGCGCAGGGGCCTCTTCCAGCTCAGTGGTTCCATTCAACATGGAAAGGGCCACACCCTCCGCCTGACCAAATTTTGACTTAGCGAGACTCTTTAACATTCCATGTACGATGATTACTGGAATTGCCACGATCAGGCCCATCGCAGTGGTAATGAGGGCCTCACTAATTCCGGCCGAAAAGGACTTGGAGTCCCCCGCCCCACCTGCTGACATCATGGCGAAGGTCTTCATGATTCCTAGAACCGTCCCGAGCAGTCCCATCATGGGAGCGGCGGCGGCGACAAGGGCGAGGAAGGGCAAAAATCGCTCGAGGCGGGGCTGGATCATGCCGAGCTTTTCGAGAAGGGCGTCTTCGAGAATGCGTCGTTTGTCGTAGAAGTAAGTGACGCCCGCTTCGACCATCTGACCCCCGAGGCCTCTGAACTCGGTGGCCTTGAGCTGGGCGGCTTCGGCATCGTGAGCGAGGAGATCGTCGAGGATGAGGTTAAGCTTCTTGCGATTCGGGATGGGGAAGCGGTAGATTTCGATGACTTTCCAAAGTGCAATCAAGAGAGCAACGACGCCGAGACCGAGGATGCCGTAACCGACCACGCCGCCACCCTGGAGATATTGGCCGACGGTTTTTTTGGTGCGGGCGACTTGGATGGCCTTGCCCATCGAGGCATCGACCGGGACGGTGGCGGAGCCGGTCTTGACAAGTTCGACGACTTGGTCGCTGCCCTCCTTGATGGGCGCGATGGTGGGGAAGGTCACGCCTTCCGCAGAGAAGGAGGTGAAGCCGGTGACCTCGTTGTCATTGGAGGCGAAGTATCCAAGCGGTCCGGCGGTGGCGAAGCGGCCCTCCTTGATGATATTCCCCGCAACAACGGCACTCCCTTCGAAACGCTCGCCGCCGGAGACTTGCACGAGACGTTCGGCGGCCATGTGGAGGAGGGCAAGACGGTTTTGGATCTCCAGAACGAGATCATCGCCAGAGCTGTCGGCCTTTTTGCGGCGGGCTTCGAGCTCCTCACCGAAGCCCTGCTTTTCGGCGGGGTGGATGCGGTTCCTAATACTACTGCCGTAGCTTCGGAGGCTGGAGAGGGTAAATTCAAATTCCCCTTTTCGGCGGGCCAATTCGTTATCTAGTTCGCGCTGCTTTCCGGTGACATTGTCCTCGTCGCGGAGAAGTTTGGTGAGGGTCTTGTGCTGCTCGATGACCCTGTCGTCGATCTTTTCGACTTCGCGAATGATGATGCGTTCCTCGCTGGTGATTTCGGCTTCAAGGGAGCGTAATTGTTTTTGTGCGAGTAAGAGATCCTGCTCCGCTTTTTGCTGGGCGGTTTGGGAAAAGGCACTCCCGATGAGAGCAAACGATAAAAGAAAATTTTTCATGGAGGTCGGTTATTTAGCGATCTCAAGCGGGACGGTGACGAGCTGAATTTCACCTGAGGCATTACCAACATTGATGAGTTCGCGGACTTGGCCGATGACATCGGCGTCGGTGATTTCGGTCTCAGTCCAGCCGTCCGGGCCGGGTTGCAGGAGAAGAGCGACGGTGCCCGCTTCGTTGGCCGCGAAGCCGGTGGCAAGCCCGAAGTAGATGCCATCGAGGAGGACCTTTTGTCCGCCCGCTTCGGCTGAGCGACCGGTAAAAGGGGTGATGATCTGATTGAATTTTTCCGCTTCCGTCAGGATGGCCAGCATGGCGGTGAGGCGGCCGTTTAGGCTGATCTTTTCTTTGTCTTGGCGGATGACGAAGTTCTTGTGATCGGCGATGTGTTTTTCGAGTTTTGACTGGCTTGTGAGTTCGCGTGGCAGGAGTGGAATGACAGCAGAAACTTTATTATCGAGGTCGTTGAGGCCATCGCGGAAGGCTTCACGGCCATCATCATACTGCTTCTTTTCAGCGAGCTTTTTGCGGGATGTTTCGTCCGTGGAGCCAAGACGGTCGAAGGCGGAAAGGATTTCTGTTTCCATCTGGGTATTTTCGGAAAGGAGGGAAACCTTGGAATCGAGGAGAATTTGTTTTTGCTCCCGCCAATTCTGTTGCGTCTTCTGGGTCTCCTTCATCACCGAGATCCATTTCTGAACAGTGGCGCGGAGTTGCTTGTTGGATTCAGCGCCGCTTTCCTGTGCGGAAAGCGGGAGGAGGGTAGCAAGGATGGCTGGAATGAAAGCGAGCTTCATGTGTAAGAATGAGACTTTAGCGAGGGGAGGGGGAACGGGGAAATTCCGGCTGGTGACACCTTTGTCACTTTTGACGGCAGTTCGCAAAAAAAGAGCCGTCCCGCCACTCGGCGAAACGACTCTTTCTCGGATTACCTACGAAAGGTTTTTGGCCAGCTTAGTTCTTCTCGATGCGGAAGAAGTATTTATCGGCACCGGTTGGAACTAGAATCTCTACGGTCGTTGCGGCTCCCGTAGCCTCAAAGTCCGAGTCCAAGACGTCCGCAAAGGCGCTCTGGAGATTCTCAGATTGGGTCACCTTATATGATGTTCCAGCTACCGTTCCAAAAGTCACAGTCATCATACCATTCTCGAATGTCGAACTGACAATCTGGAACTCAGCGACTGGAACAACCGGATCAAAGATTCCCAGAGCTGAGACTCCGGTCCAACCAGCGGCCCAGTTCTCATCAGAGGAGAAGGCTCCCTGATAGTCAGTATTGACAAAGAAGGCATCGATGGCGGCAACGTCGGTTGTGGCAGCGCTTAAGAGCGGTGATCCGGCAGCCGGACGCAGGTCAAAACTTGCATTTGCAATATCGACTCTGCTCAGCATGACATCAGCAACCGTGGTGAAACCAGCGGCAACCGCTCCTTCCGTGATGGCGAGGACGGCGTCAGCAGGAAGTGCGTTGGGAATATCAGTGGTGACGTTCTCAAAAACTGCGGTGCCTCCGTTTGCCGAATCGGAGGTCACTTCGATTAGATCGGGGAAGCCAGTGGCCACTCCATTACAAATGCGACCTGCGAAGAAGTCATCGATCTTGAAGGCTCGGTCGCCCTCGTTGTCGCCAATGAAGGTGAGGTTCGCGATGGTTGGGGCAGATTGGAAATCGTCAGCGTTGCCACCCACGTTTCCATCCCACTCAGCACCGTGATCGCTGTCCTGCACATCGTCGCCATTGCTGTCGGGGCCAGTTGGATTCTGAAGAACCGCGATGAACTGAAGCTTGCCGGTGTAGCCTTCGTCGATGTCAAAACCATCATCCTTGCAGAAGGCAACGAGGGCATTCTTCAGATTCACGGTGCCACCGAAGAATTCAATCCCGTCATCGCTGTTTGAAAAGACCTCAATAAATTCGAGGGTCGTTCCACTGCCGACACCACCAAGGGTCAATCCATTCACTTCCTGATTCGCTTCGAACTCGTAACCACCGTGACGGATGGAGACGTAGCGCAAAGTTCCGCTATCGTCGGTGTCATCGTCGCCACCGTATTCGATGATATCGGTGCGCCCGTCCGAGTCGGCATCGGGTGCAAACGCGGGTGCGAAGCCCTCGATCTCATTCTCTCCAATTCGGTTTGCGGCACCGGCTGCGGAATAGTTGTAGACGTTGGCATTGCCGAGGAGGACTAGGCCGCCCCAGAGGCCGCGATCAAAGCGGGTTGGTGCAGAGGAGACTTCGCCATCGGCATCAATGTCCGTTCCACGGGCTGCTTCCAGCTCGGCGATGGCGGTTATGATGATGGGCGCGGTGGCCGTTCCTTGGGCATCGATCTTGGACCCACGGGTCACCACAATCGAACCGAATTTATCATCCGCGCGAGCGGCTGTGCCGAGGTCGTTGAAGGTGTTGTAGATCTTCGTTCCAGCCGGGATGGTCAGGGTATTGCCATCAGTGATGAAGAGCTTATCGGTCATGATGTAATTCTTGGAGGCATCCAAGGTCTGGTCCCCATCAATTACAAAGACACCCTGCACGGCATCGAAGGTGACAAGGCTACTGTTGATCAGATCGACATCATCGGGGCCGAGATTGGCAAGATCACCAAAGTCGAAATGGCCCAATGCATCTACCCGAGTCCAACCGGCGGCCCAGTTCTCATCAGCGGAGAAGGCTCCCTGATAGTCGGTATTGGTGAAGAAGGCATCGATGGAGGCAACGTCAGTCTTGGCTCCGCTCAGAAGTGGTGAACCGGTAGCGGGGCGTGGATCAAAGCTCGCGTTCGCGATATCGACCTTACTCAGCATGACATCAGCAACCGTGGTGAACCCAGCGGCAACCGCTCCTTCAGTGATCGCAAGTACGGCGTCCGCTGGAAGTGCGTTGGGAATATCTGTGGTGACGTTTTCAAAAACTGCGGTGTCTCCGTTTGCCGAATCGGAGGTCACTTCGATCAGATCAGGGAAGCCGGTGGCAACTCCGTTATAGATCCGACCTGCGAAGAAGTCATCGATCTTGAAGGCTCGGTCGCCCTCGTTGTCGCCAA
>CALFSW010000189.1 GCA_937916505.1 uncultured Verrucomicrobiales bacterium
CCGGCATACAGCAGCCCCGACTTCGCCAGACACGTGGAAGAGGCATGGACGGTGGGGAATTTGGCAGTGCAGATCGGCTCCATCAAAAAGACAGGGCACGACGATGTCGATGACTTCAACGAACAAACGATGAAGATCTTCAACATGGCTTCCGGCAACATGCTCCAGTCCGGCAACGTGCTGACATGGAACCTTTGGTTCACGGCACCCGAACTCGTGGACACCGAGGAGTGGGCCACGCACGCGGAGAGATGGCGGAAGTCCATCCAAGTAGAGCACACGAGCCCCGACGGTTCCGTCAGGAGTCCCGCAAGGGTCGCCGATGGCTCCGAATTCGAAGCCGAAGAGAGCAAAGTAGAAGAGGCGCATGCCTTTTTGAAGCTCCTGAGAAGCGTGATCTGAAGTCGCCGGCCGCCCCGCCATTGCCTACTACGACGCCAGCAAGAGCGCGCTGAAATTTGCCCGCCTCCCGGTCGCGATAGGGAACGCGGGTCAGGGCGGTGCCGAACCGATCCTCGCCAGCGGAGTCAAAGACGGCGGAGTCTTGGCAGGGAGTGAGATCCAGTCGAAAGAACTCCCTCAACCAGGAACACGAAGAGGGGAATCTCGTGACCTTCCAAATCCGTTCAATGTTTAGGGAGCGAGCTAGAAGCCTGGCGATGCGGGAGATGTTAGTTGTTGACCCTCAGACGGACAAATTGTCGGGGATCTGTCGTGAGCGGCATGGGGGCGCGCCAGACTTCGCTTGCGGTGCCGTCGCCATGATCCGAAGAGGAGACCTGAACCGCGGTGTCCGGGTCCCAGGCCGCCAGGTTTCCAGAGAGCTCTACGGTGTAGGTGAGGTCGGAGGCCGCCAGTTGACGTCGGAAGGTGATGGTCAGATAGGAGGCGGTCGTGCCGTCGACCTCGATGAGCTTGGTTTCTCCGGTGGGAAGGTCGGATCTCGAATCGACGAGCGGGTTGGAGGCGAGGGCATACTCCATGAGGTTGTTCAGGCCGTCCTTGTCGGGGTCGGCGGACATCGATGCCCCGGCACCCAGCCCGTTGGTTTGGGCCCAGGTGTCAAAGTCCAATCCGTCGGTGCGGCCGGGTGTCCCGCCTTGTTGTGCGCTGGCTCTCCAGGCGAAGGGGTCGGAGTGATCGGATGGCTGGCTTTGGTCGGGCGCGATCAGGGTGAGGCTGTAGCCTCCGCCATCGGGAGAGGTGGGCCAGGGGGCCACGTCATCATAAGTGAACTCGATGATGGCGGTTCCGGATCCGAGCGAGAGTTTGACATTCTCGCCGCCGTTACTGAGTTTGTCGTCGAATTGCCACTCACCGACGACAGGCAATCCCGGACCGTAGCGCGATTCGAAGGCGGCCTGGTTTTTGACCACGAGGAGAAAGGCGCCGGGTTGGATCAAGGTTCCCGGTGGGAAGTCGTAGTCGACTCCCTTGGTGAAGCGGGCATCAGTGAGATCGATGGCAACACCGCCGATGTTTTGGAGCTCGAGGTACTCAAAGTCGGAATCGCTCCACCCCATCGCCAGCTCGGCGGAAGTTGCGGGGCTTGGGTGGTAGTGGACTTCGGTCAGGCGCAGGGCCTCGACGTATGGTGTGACATCGGGAGCGGAGACCAAAAACCCGGCAGGTTCCGACCAGTGGCTCCAGCGACCTGCGGTGTCCTGATGGCGGACGCGTGCGCGGTAGGTTTTACCGGGGCTGGCAGCAAGGGAGGAGAAGAGATAATTGGCGTTGAAGGTGGTCAACTCTCCGGACTCCGTCGGGTTTTCGATTTCATAAAGGTAGGGATCACCGGCTAGATAATTGGCGGTGGAGGGGTCGGAGATCTCTGAAATCCGCCATTCCATTGCGGCGAAGGCCGTGCCGGAGTTGTAAGCACTGGAGGTGAATTGTAGTCCGTTGCCGGGATAGCCGGGGTCACCGGTGTAGGTGATGATCGGGGTGTCGGGGATGCTGCTATTTTGGGTGAGCAGGTTCGTCCGCATCCAGTTGCCACGCGAGCCAATGTAATTTTTGAGCACCTGGATCATTCCGCCGAAGTCCTTGTCGCCGGCCACGTCGTAGTAGCGATCGGGGTGGTTGATGCGGGGGTTGTTGTCCCACAAACGGCGGTCGGCGCTCACGAGGGAAGGGGAGCCCGGGGTCCAAACATCACGCACCATTTCGTCGATGAGTTTATCGCCCTCATCTCCGTTGTAGAGCAGGTCCATGATTTCACGAACGCGGTTCTGGTAGCGCGTGTTAAAGGCGGAGTTTTGAGCGACCTTTGCTTTGAAATCGTGGTTGCCACTGCCATACATGTTGTTGGCCCAGGTGAGGTCAAGGTCCCAGGGATGAACCTCAAATTTAGAGGTCTCCGGGTTGTGGTAGTAAAAGTAGTTTTTGCCGCCGGCGATGTCGTAGTGGTGAATGCCTTCCACGACGGTTCGGTAGCTGAGATACTTGTCGATATCGAGATTGTCCTCCCACCACTGGGCGGTGGGCGTTCCATTACGATAGGCATTGATGAAGGCGGTGACATCGGAACGGTTGTCGACCTGGGTCGGACCCTGGTTGTTGGAGCTGCCGCTGTGGCCTTCGATTTTGTAAAGGTTGCCATCCGGTAATTCGTGCTCGTCGAGGAATTGACCGTCCAATTGTTCGATGGCGAGATAGAGGCCATAGTAATCGCCTTCATATTGATTCGCTCCGGTTGGGCTCTCGTTGTCGATGACGTAGAACTGTGCGTAGTGGGTGTTGCACGCCTCGACGCCGGAGAGTTGAAAGAGCTTGAAGCCCACGCCCTCGAAAAGGCCCTGTTCGCCCCGATGGTTGAAGTTCACCTGTTGGACGATGGATGAGAAATTGAGTTTGCTCCACGGCTGGGAATATTTTGCGCCGTAACGATCCCGTGCTTCGAATCGTTGCCCCCGCCCGAAGTCAAACTTCCAAAAATTCTTGCCATACTGGTAACGGTGAACGCCCCCGCGAGGGCGATACTGGATGTGATCGTAGACCTTGCCATCGTAAACCAAGGTGCCGGGCCAGAGGTATTCCGAGCCCCCGTAGCCTCCGAATTGTGAGTCGTCGACCCAGGTCTTGGTGCTCAAAAGGAAGTAGGTGGCAACGCTCGACATCAGAGAGCCCGGATAGGTTTCCGGAGTGTCTCCCGGGCGAATGGCCCCGCTCCAGTCGGGCGTGCCATCGTAGACGAAGTAAGCGAAATTGGGTTGCGAATCGTCACTGTAAGGAACCGTGATTGCGGCGCCGGGGGTGTCTTCGGCCGAGACCCGGTAGCGAATGAGCCGTCGGTTGGTTTGCAAGGTGCCTGGCAAAGTCACGGTGTAGATCGAGTCGCCGGCGAGAGCATCGCCGCCGGTCCCGTCGTCCGTCATGGGGAGGGTGGTCCATTCGCCGGGATTTTCGTAGCGGGGGTTGTCATTGGCGGTGCCGTTGCCATTGAATTTGAGGTAGCGGCTGAAGTAGTCGCCGGGATTCACCAGCTGGTATTGCAGGGTCACCGGGCCGACCCCATCCGGGTCCGTGATTTTTGCGGTGACGACGACGGCCTGGCCGGATACCGGCTCCTTTGGGAGATGATCGACCTGGCGGATTTGGGGTGGCACCGCCGTTGCGAACGAGCGATTGGCCGCTCCCGGGGTGGGGGCGAAACTTCCTCCCGGAGTGCCACCCGAGATCTCGCCTGTCAGGGAGAGGGCGAAACTAATGTCGCTGCTGTTTCGATTGGCTTGGTGGATCTCGACGGCGATGACATTGGGTCCGGGGAGGAAGGCGCTTGTCGGAATGCTCAGGGTGTCATTGGCATTGTCTCCCACCGAGTTACTTGAATAGTCATCGTATGCGGCGTTGGCGGCAAGACCGGTGTGGCGGGCCACTTCGTTGCCATTGAGGTAGATGGCGTAGGCATCGTCGTAGGTCACCGAGATGGTGAAATTGACGAAACTCGAGGGATCCGGGATGTCGGCGGTTCCCCGGAAATAGGTCGTGGCGAAACGGCCTCCCTGGGGTCCTGAGGCCACGATGGTGGCCTCGTCGGAGTCTCCATAACCGAGTTCGGCAGGACCCGAGGCCCAGGCGGAATCATCGAAGCCCGAGGCGCGCCAGAGCGTGCCTTGATCGCTTCCGTCATCAAGATACTTCCAGTTCGCGTTGCTCGCGATGTAGTTGACCGGGCTGTCGCCACCGCCGACCGAGGTTGTCACGGGGAAGCCCGAGGCACGCCAGCTGCCTCCGAGGTCATTGTCGAGGAGCGGGTTGATGAGCTCGATCGAGGGGCTCACCAGGAGGGAACCGATGTCATCACCGACTATGGGCCAGGGGAACCCAAGGCGGTAGTCGACTTCGTCAACCCTGGTGCCGGCGGGGTCGCGCAGGGTGATGCGTTCGCCCGAGTTTTTGAGCGTTGAGCCATTGGCAAAGGGGCCGAGAGCATCGTTGTAGCGATAACGGGACTGGATCGTTGCCGGGTCCTCGGCAATGACAAGATATCCGCCGGCGGCAAGAATGCTTCCTCCGGGGAATTCGAAATCGATGCCACTCGAAAAGTAATATCCCGAGAGATCGACGGCATCCTCACTCGGATTGAAAAGCTCAATGAATTCGGCGCGCACCGTCTTGGTGTCTTCGTCGTAGTGGATTTCATTGATCACGACCGAGGGCGCGGTGAAGACGGGGGTGGTGAAGCTGAGGGAAGGGGAGGCCCAGTGACTTCCTCCGGCATTTTGCGCGAAGGCCCGGAAGAAATAGGTGGTGGTCGGTTGCAGGTTGGTCGCGAGGCGCGAGAAGCCGCCGGTTTGTGTTCCGGCCGGGATTGAGAGATCCCAATTCCCGGCATCGCTCCCTCCGTCCGTGGTGCCATAGTAGAGGGTGACCGCGGGAGGATCTCCGCCGGGATCGGTGACCTCGCCATTCAAAGTGGCGAAGGTTCCATTGATTCCCGAGGCTGCGGAATTGGTGACCGTCGGTTGCATCACCGGTGTCGTCGCGAAGTTGGAGGAGGTCGTGGCCCAGCTTGTTCCGGCAGAGTTGGTGGCGGCGGCGCGGAAGTAATAAGTGGTTCCGGGGGTTAGCCCTGAGATGCTGCCGGTCTCGCTTCCGGATTGCAAACCGAGGTCCAATTGAGAGTCCCACGTTCCGGTGCCGGCGTCAGTGTCGCCATAGTGAATCACGAGGGTGGGGACTGCCCCTCCGGTCGAAGTGATCGTGCCTCCGATGGTCGCACTGGTGCCGATGATACCGCTGGCGGCGACATTTTGAACAGAAGGGGGCGCCGCCGGAGTGGTGAAAGTTTGGCTGGAGGGTGCCCAATCGTCGCCCTCGGCATTCGTTCCGTAAGCCCGGAAGAAGTAGGGTGTGTTTGGAAGAAGCCCGCTGAGGTCGGCGAAAAATTCTCCGGGGCCTGCCTGCGTTCCAAGATCGGCAGTGTTACTCCAGGCCGCGGCACTGGCTCCTCCATCGCTGGTGCCCCAGTGGATGCGAACGGTCGGAGTGCTTGTGCCGGGGTCGGTGAGACTGCCGCGGATTCGCGCGGTGGATGAAGTGATCACGGATGCGGGCAGGGTGATGACCGAGGGCGCGCCAGTGGGCACGGCGGTGGTGAAGGCGACCTCTCCAAATCCGACGCGGATGCCACCGTGGTTGCTCAGGATTTGCAGTCCAAGGTAGCGGGCTCCGGCTGCGGCGGAGACATCGAATGACTGTCCGGTATCGCCGGTGCCGGTTCCTTGAGCCAGCGTAAAACTACCGCTAACCTGCGTCCAACCGCCACTTGAGAAATCGTATGGCGTGACGGTGCCACTGGTGGCAGGTGGAGTAACGGTGGGTGAGGTGGCGTGGAAAATATTGAAGCCATTCATCCCCCGGTTCGTCGCGGCATTCTCCTGAACATTCCAAAGGTGCATCCTATCGAGGTTTGCGGTGGGAGTACCGAGATCGAGGACGGCCCAGGTCCGGTTCGCGACGCCAGGTGTTTCGAACCCCTGCCAGTCGTCCTGCCAGGCTGTGGAGCTAATGGTCCAGGTTGAAGGATCGTCGGCATCGCCCTTTGTCATGCCGCTTCCGTTCATCACTTCGAGGACGGAGCCATCACCGGTTAGGCTGTCTCCCTGATGAAAAGCCTTGATGGCACTGGGGACGACGAGTTCCGCGGATGCCGGTTGCAGGAGGCCCAAAGCAATCACGAGTGTCGCTGGGAGCCTCAAGAGAGGTGAGAAGAAAGAAGCTTTCATGGAGGTCAGGAGATGAGGATGCCGGATTGGGGGTGGGAGTAGTATGGAAATCGAGAAGAGAGGGCTGAGCTATCGTTGCTCAATCTTGTGGTCACCGTGAGAGGGCACCGAATGCCGGCTTTCCGACCCATCCGGCCAGCGAACTCGAACATCGACCTTACCGCCGGATTGAAGCGGGACAGCGATCGCCCGGGTGGATGAACTGAGATAGCCGCTGCCGGCATAGATTTCAAAATCTCCGGCCGGCTTGCCGTCAATCGAACAGCTGACCCGGGCGCCGATTGCTTCGGCGTTCTGTCCTTTGCCAAGCAAGCGAAGAACGCATGGCCTGGATGTACGTTTGGTTGGGTGAAACAATGCCGCGGAGTCGTTGTTTTGACTGATCAAGAGCTCGCCGCCTGCGAGGGAGACGAGTCCTTTGGCATCGCCGGAGACGATCAGTCCGCTTTCCTCCGGCCACACCGGCACGAATTCGCCATTGCCTTGTCCAGTCAGCAGAAGGCTGAGACCGCCGTGCATCCGCCCGGTTTCAGGTTGGGGGCTGAAGAAATTTTGAACGAGATAGAGGTCGGGAAAGCCATCGCCATTGGCGTCGCAGAAGGTGAGTCCGAACGAAGGAGAGGCTTGTGCCAAAGCGGGGAGGGGAGTGAACGTGAAATTTCCCGTTCCATCATTGAGGAGGATGCCACTCTGCAGTTCGTTGACTTCGAGCCGCAGCGCCTTTTCAAGTCGTTCTTTTGGATAGATCTCGTCGAGGGCTTTGATCGCAAAATTGTGGAAAGGTTTGGTCCCGCCCATTTTTTGAGAGATTCCGGGGATGGCCTGACTGGAACAGCTGAAACCGCGCACGGGCTGCAGGCCATCGGCGGTGTTCTTGGCTTCGACGATGCGCATTTGGCCATCGCCGGAAAAGTCACCAAAGTAGAGGGCCGTTGGTTTCAGTTTGCCCGGGTGATACTTGGTGTTGGAACCGAAATTCGAAACCGCGTAGTCGATGTCGCCATCGTGGTCGACATCACAGCCTGCGATCCCGTTCCACCAGCCGAGCAAGTCTGCGATCCCGCTTCCGGCAGGGGATTCCTCGAGTTTGCCGCCGGTGTTTTTGAAGAGCTTGACCGGTCCCCATTCGTGGGTGACGAGGAGGTCCGCGTCGCCATCATGATCGGCGTCAGACCACAAGGCCGCAGTGACCATGCCGGTGGTGAGAAGAGCGGGGGCGAGCTCGGAAGTGACGTCTGTGAATTTGGCCTTTTGGTTTTCCGAATCGTTGCGGAGCAAGCGACTGGGAGGGGCGAGCGGGTATTGTCCGGGGACGACCCGGCCGCCGATGAATAAGTCGAGATCTCCGTCGTGATCAAAATCGGAGGCGACAAGGCACGACCCACTTTCCGGCAGATTTGGGAGGGTCTCTTTTGGCGCCGGGACAAAAAATCCGGTTCCATCATTGAGGTAGAGCCGATCCGCCAGTTTTTGAGAACCCGGATCTGATTCGACCCCGCCGCTCACGACATAGAGATCCAAATCACCATCTCCCTCGGCGTCGAAAAAGAGCGCTCCCATATCTTCGCTTTCGGTGGCGTCGGCGAAGGTTTTGTGGTTGCGGGTGTCCTGTGTCCATTTCGGGCCATCGCGTAAAATGAGAGTGCCTTGTGATCCATTGGCGCCGCCGAGGTAGACGTCTTCGTCACCGTCGCCATCGATGTCACCCACCGCTATTCCCGGCCCCAGTTGGGACATGCGGTTGGGGAGAAGGGGCTGGTTTTCGAAGTCGTTGAAGGCAAGTTCCCGATGGTCGACTTGCGGAAAGCCGGGGTCTTTGGCGTAGAGTGCCGGGTTGCTCTCGGGAGAGGGCCTGAATGGCGGGGGAGTTTCCGCGGGCTCGGTGATTTCGTAGGACTTGCCACTCTGGAGGTTTTGAAACTTTTGGACATGTCCGCTGGGCCAATGAACTTCGAGTTCCTCAATTTGGCGTGCTTTCCCGAGTCCCAGTTGCACGGTTGCTTCGTTGGTTGAGAGCGCGCCGCGCGCGAGAGTGAGGGTTCTCGTTTGGGTGGTGTCCGCGGTTTTGGCGATGACGGTGGCGCCCAGTCCGTGGGAGTTGCTGTGACGACCATGAAGTTTCACCCGGGCACGCTCTCCGGAGGCGTGGTTGCGGTAAAGCGCGATGGGTTCTTTGAAGCGATTGACGACAAGGTCGAGGTCGCCGTCACCGTCGAGATCGGCCAAGGCGGCACCGAAGCTTGCGTTTGCTTCGGCCAGCCCCCATTCCTTGCCGACATCTTCAAATTTCATTTTCCCGGTGTTGCGCAGAGCCATGTTCGTGTCGCGCTTGACGGGGAGATCGGCGATGGGGGTATCCTCGCCTCCGAACTGGGTTTGCCGGCGGGTGTCGCTATTGAACAGGTCGGCAGTCATTCCGTTGGTGATGAAGAGATCGAGCCAGCCATCACAATCGAAATCGCCAAATTTGGGTGACCAGGTCCAGTCGGAGGCACTGAGGCCAAGTTGTTGGGCGACCTCCATTTTTCGGCCTGATCCGGTATTGAGGTAAACGGAATTCCGCATGTATTGGCGTGGTGAACCGCTCTCCAGGAACCACGCAAATTTGTCCATGTCGCCCATCGCGAGCTTGGACTTGTAGTGAGTCGATCCGGCCATGTCGGTGGCAATAAAATCGAGTTTGCCATCATTGTTGATGTCGCCGACATCGCTCCCCATGGAATACCACGGGACATGAGCGAGAACCTCGGGCGCGACATCACGAAAGGTTCCGTCCCCTTGGTTTTCATAGAGTCGGTCGGGCCCCATGAAGTCATTGGCGAGGTAGAGATCGGGCCAGCCATCGCCATTGTGATCCCACCAGGTCGCGGACAAAGTCATGCCACGGTCATGAAGCCCGGCTTGCTCTCCGACTTCAGTGAATTTGCCCCCTTCATTGCGAAAGAGGCGGCTGCGTTGCCCGGCACGAATCATCCACGGGCGCTGACCGGGGCGGTCGATGGTCCCCCAAAGTTCGTCCAAAAAGTCCGGGAAGATTTTTTTGCCATCAGGACCAGGGAGCATGTAACCGGAGACAAACTTACCCTGATCATAGCGGGGATCGAGGAGGTTGACGGCGTATCGATTGGCGGCGAGGAAGGCGTCGAGGTCGCCATCCCGGTCGTAGTCGGAGAAGGCGATCATGATGCCCGAGCCTTTGAAATCGAGGCCGAGCTCCGCAGCTTGGTCGCGAAAGACGCCCTTGCCATCGTTGATGTAGAGCCGGGTGGGACAATCGAATCCGCAAACCGTGAGGTCGAGATCTCCGTCGTTGTCGATGTCCGCAAAGGATGCTCCCGAAGGCCAATCACCCTCCGGTTGCTCCAGTCCTGCCAAGGCCGTGATGTCTTCAAATTTGAACCCGCCCAGATTGCGATAGAGGCGGGCTCCGTCGAGAGGGCGGGTTAAAAAGACATCGGGTAATCCGTCGCCATCAACATCTCCAATGGTCACGCCACCGCCTGCTTCAATGCGGTCAAAAAGCTTGACCGTCTTCTTGTTCAGTTCCCAGCGGTGGACGAAATCCATGCCCGAAGCCGCTGCGTCAATCGATTCAAAGAGAGTCTTTGATCCCGGGGCTTCTGTCGGTTTCTTAAGATCGGTAGCGAAAATTGCGGGACGATCAGGAAAGCGGGCTTCGGATCCCTTTGAGTTCTCTTCGGTGGATTCAGAATCTGACCTACAAGAGGCCAAGCTGAGCAGGATCAAAAGGGAGCAGTTTTTTAAGGGAGTGGGCATAAGCAAAAAAAAGCCCGCTTGGAGCGGGCTTTCTTGAAAAGGTTTATAAAGTGCTGCGATCAATCATCGCAGTGTTTCCGCCTAGCGGCGGCGGCGGAGAAGACCCAATCCACCAACAAGCGCAAGAATCATGGAACTTGGCTCGGGGATGGTGGTGAAGGCGACCTCGGCGAATCCGGTTCGGATTCCGCCATGGTTGGTCAGCATTTCGATTCCGATAAACTGAGCCCCCGAAGCTCCGGAAACATCAAAAGATGCGCCGGTATCTCCAAGTTGTGTTCCAATTGGAAGGTTCTCGGTTCCTCCAAGTTGGGTCCAACCTCCGCTGGAAAAGTCGTAGGTTGTCACAGCTCCGCTGGCCGCGGGTGGAGTGAGAGTGGGTGAGTTGGAATACCAAATGTTGAAGTCAGACACGCCCCGGTCAAGCGCGTTGGTCTCTTGAACGTTCCAAAGATACATCCGATTGAGATCTGCGGTAGGACCTCCGAGATCGAGAACGGACCAGGTGGTGTCTGGTGCCGGTGTGGAGAATCCCTGCCAGTCGTCCTGCCAACCGGTGTTGCCAACAGTCCAGGTTGAGGGGTCATTGGCGTCTCCTTTGGTCATGCCGGAACCGTCGATGGCTTTCAATGACGAGCCGTCACCAGCGAGGCTGTCACCTTGGTGAAAGGCGGTGATTCCAGTTGGGACGACAAGAGCTGCCGAGGCAGTTCCGATTGATGCGGCCGCGAAAGCGGGAAGTAATTTTTTAATCATCTGCAAGTGTGCTGGTTAACTTTGATCATTACAAACCTTTGGCGACCTGACGTCCAGCCCTAAAATGAGCGATTCTGTTGGAATGAGCGGATTTCGATTGTGTCGGGGCCCTTGATTTACGGTGTTTTCACACCTCTTGTGGCCCTATTTCTTGTAGAATTTAGGCGGATTAGGCGTCACGCCGAGTTTTTCGTAGTTGAAGCCGCTTGCGAGCGGGGCGTAGGGGGCAACGTAGTCGACACTTCGGTCGGGGGTGATTTTCGATTCCAGCTCCATGCCCCAATAGGCGGCATTGATGACCAGTCGGCGGAGGCCGGCGCTTTGGAGGTCCCGGGCACTGCCCATCGTGGATTGGAAAACCCGGGCGTTCTTTCCTTTGGTGGTTTTCCAGTTTTTGAACCAGGCCACGGGGAGGGGCTCCTTTTTGGTGTTCGGTTTGTCGTCGTGGCTGCGGCCCATCAAGGGCTGTCCCCAGACCAAGGCGGTGCAGCCTTCCGGAAGCGCGGTGCCTTCCTTATAGGTGCGATAGACGTCCGAGGGACCCCAAATGTCGGTCACACCCCGGGCAATGGGATGGTCCTTGATTCCTTCGACAATGGTGCCGCGGGTGGAATCGGCATGCCAGCGGCCGTGATGCCCCATGAACGATCCTCCCAGGATGTCGCGGCCAAAATTGACGCTCTTTCCATCGACCTGATAAGGTAGATTTCCCCGGAAGCCATGATTGGCGGTCCGCAACGCGATTGTGGGCTTTCCTGAATCCAGGTATCCGACGATCAGGTCGAGTTGTTCCTTTGGAAGAGTGAGGAGGCGGTTGAAAAAGATGACGAGATCGGCCGAGGCCAGGTGCTCCAGCCCCGGGATGTTGTGTTCTTTAAAATCCGCTTCTTTTCCTTTTTGGGGATAGACCGGCATGGTGGGATCGACTTCTCCCTTGTCATTGACCCCAAACAGAACGGTGCAATCAAAGCCATGATGCTTGCTGAGGATGCCGGCCATCATGGGCATGGCCTGCTCGCTGCGATATTCCTGGTCGGCGGCAATCAGGATGATGTGCTTTCCCTTGCCGGGACCTTCGCCGCCCGGGTAGGTGAGCCATTTGGGACTTTCCGGAACGGGGTGTGCAGAAGAGGGCGCGCAGAGGGAGAGGGCGGTGAAGAGAAAGGAGAGGCGGATTTTGTGACGCATTTGAGTGGAGTTGGATTTTGGACGTTGAAGAGGGGTTTTATCGGATACGGATGAGGTCCGGGAGTTCTTTTGAGGCTTTGATTTGTGCAATCGCTTCCCGGAGGTTGGCCGCTTTCTGCTCGCTCAGGCGCTTGGGGAAATTTTCTTCGCCGTCCTGAAAATCGGCCGCGATTTTTTCAAGCTCCGGAATGATGGCCTGGGCCCGCGCACCGTAGCTGAGGAGAATCTTCATCAGGCCGGGGGTGCGTTTCTCACTGGCCCACGGGTTTTGGTCCCGGGTGTAATCCACGCAGGCTTTGATTCCTTCGGCAACCCGGTGGGTGGCCAGAATGCGGAGACCTTCGACCCGGATTTCATCGGCGAACATGACGCCACTGGGGGCTGGTTCGACGACGGCTTCAAGAATCGCGGGAAGGAGAGGCTTGATTTCTTCCTTGGTGAGGTTCCGGTAAACCGAGCCCATGCTGCCACGGGCCCGACCGTCTTCGTTTTTAAGGCCTGCTTTGACCGCTTGATAGAGGATCTTGCGATCGACCCCTTCCAGGGAGCGGCTGAGCATTCCGCCCCGTTGATTGAACAAGGCGAAGGAAAAGTAGCGTTGCTGCATTCCGCGCGGATCCTTTTCCCGATCGACCTGCGTCAAACGCTGCAGGAGCTTGGGGACGGTTTTGATGGCCGGCGTTCCGATGGCGGCCAGTGCTTCCGCTGACTTGATGCGGAGCCAAAGGTCTTCGGAATCGAGATTTTTTTCGAGAGCGGCAATGGCCGGAGCACCCCGTCCCCGCAGGGCCACGATGGCCTGGCTGGCTCCAAGACGTGACTCGAGGGTGGGGGCGTCGAGCATCTTGATGAGAGACCTGAGGGGAGGATCTCCCTTGCGGCGGGCCAGGGCCATGGCGGCCCGCTCGCGTACGATGGGAGACCAGCTGGCAAGGGACTCGAGGAGGATGTCGCCATTGAGTTGATCGTAGGCGGAATTCCGGTCCTTGTTGGACCAACCGAGGCCATCGAGGATGAGTTTTTGGGCGGATTTGGCGTCGAGTTGAGGTGCAATGGGAGCACGCTTGCCGGTGAGCCAGATCTTCTTGAGTGGCATGGCGTAGGCGAGGAGATAGGCGCCGGTGCAGTCCCATCCGGGGTAACTGTCCTTGCTCATTTGCGGAGGGCCCTGGTGGGGGAAGGTGCCGTCCCATTGACGGGCCAGGTCAAAATACCAGGCGCCGAATTGTTTCATCCAGGCACCGGTGGCATGAGGTCCGGACTGGGCGACCCCGGGCATGGACCAGAGGATGTTGCAAAAGTTGCCGGTGTGTCCGGTGTCCCGCTCGGGTCCGTGGGAGGCGACACTCATTCGTGAAAAGAATTCGGCGCCCTTTGATTCGTCGAGAAAGCTGAAGAGGACCGCAGCCATGCCGCACTTTCCGTTGTCTTCGTGGGTTTCAATCCAGGGGGCATGATCGCCATAGGGGATCGCTCCTTTTCCGATATAGAAGCGGAGGAGGCGGGCGCTTTTTTCGATCGCTTCTGAAACTTCGGGAGCATCGACTCCGGCGGCACGGGCCATGATGAGTGAGGTCGTCAGCGGGAGGCCGGGGGCGTTCATCATGCCATAGCCACCAAGACGTCCGTCGGGATTGGCAAAACGGTGTCCCCAGGAACCGACGATGCTCTGTCCTTCGGCGGCTTCGAGCGCGAGTCGCTTCAGGTCGGGAAGAACCGCTTGGTCCCCGGTGGCCATGAGGTATTCGGAGAGGAGCATGATGACGTATCCGTAATACCAGGTTTTGAAACCTTCTCCCTTGTAGGAAGCGGCCCAATCAATTTCCTTGCGAAGGACTTGAAAGTATTCCGGATTGCCGCTGGCGAGCAGGGCGAGGGCATTGAGGGAGCGCGTGATGGGGTTCTGCCGGTAGCCCGGATCGTTCATGCGCTCTGCGAGGGCCTCGCAGCCTTTCTCCAGAATCAGTTTGGATTTGGCGCAGTGATAGGGTGCGGTCTTGCTGTAGCTGCCGAGAACGGGAAGGTTGAGGGTGACTGTTTCCTTTTTTCCGTCCCGCCAGCGGAGAAGTGAAAGTTGCCCTTTCCCTTTCTTGCTTTCGGCCGCGCCGAGGGCTTTCCCCATTTCAGTACGAGGATCATACGAGAAAAGAGTGCTTCCGACTCCGAGAAGGACATCTCCCTTTTCAAGAACACCCTCGGCGGGGGATCCTTCGGCAACTTCGGTGATGTAAATCTGGCGGGCATCGCTTGTGACCATTTTGTCGCTGAAGATCCAGCCCCGCGCTCCGGTGGCTCCGAGGTTCCAGTCGTGATTGGCGCCCTCCGGGATGCGGTCTCCTTTTGTGAAGTCGGGCAAGGTCATCTTGCCGCCGGGTCCGGCTCCGGGCGAAGGGAGAATCAGGAGAAAGGCGGAGGCGAGAGCGAGGGGTCGGGAACGAATCATTTTTATCGAAGAGTGAGAGTGCTTATTGGCCGTCGGTTTTTGGCGGGACGACATGGTAGAGGTCTTCCCCGTAGTGGGGCTTGAGTGGCCAGGTGTCGGTTCGGAAAGGAAAGGCGGGAAGTTCCTTGCCATTCATCAGGGTTCCCAGCGGGAGGTTCGACCAGGCGTAGCGCACTGCGACAGGCTCGGGAACGGCCTCGCTCCAGACTTCGACTTCGGGGGCCTTTCCCCGACCACCGGCCACCCGGGCGGAGGCGTGGTGGAAGACTTGATCTGCCCCCGCAATGTAGAATCCGCGTGCATCCGTTTTGTCGAATCGAAGGCCCTCGGATCCGGCCTTTTCAAAGTGGATGATGATCTTGTTGTCCTTCTTCGCCATCGCTTGGTAGATGGGGCCATGCCATTGGAGGGGCTGTTCTGGGCGGGTGGCATCGGTGATGCCGTGCACCGTTGAAAGCGCCCACCTTGCGGAGCGATCTCCGACGGGATACTTGCGGCCGGGATGGATGGAGTCGTTGCTATTGGCATCGAAGCTCACGATGAGTCCGGTGTTGGGGGTCGAGCGCCAGGTTCGGAATTGTTGTTCCCGAATGATGTTGGTGTGATGATTCATGTCGTAAGTCATCGAGCGACGGGTGCTCCACCCTGCGATTTGAATGATGCCGAAAGGCAGGTCCTTGTCCTGGAAGATTTTCCGCCAATCGGAAATGACGGCAGGGAAGGTTTCGCGGAAGGGGATCCAGGTGTTTCCGAAGGCATTGTTCTCGCCCTGATAGAAGAGAGCGCCACGAATCGAGAGGCCTGAAAGAGGCATGATCATGGCATTGAGAGCACCCGAGGGAATGCGGCCCTGGGCAGGATTCTGGTAACTCCCGGGGTTTGGTTTTCCGCCCGGAGCTTTTTCGCCTTTTGCTTTGGCTTCTGCAGCGAGCGCTTCCCATTTTTTAAGATCTGCGGCGAGCCGTTTGGCCGCTCCTTCTTCAGCGCCACCATCACTCCATGCCTGGCACTTTGCCTCATAGTCGTCGAGGTAAGGCTTGGCTGTCGGGAGAGTCTCGAGCGTTTCGCGGGTGACCCAATGTTGGGCCATCGTGCCGCCCCAGGCCGCGTTCACCAGTCCGATGGGGACATCAAGACGGCGGTGGAGCCTTTTCCCGAAGAAGTAGGCCACTCCGGAACAATCGCCAATCGTTTTCGGTGAACAGACCTGCCAGGTGCCGGCGCCGATCCCGGTCGGGAAGTCGTTCCGGGGTTCGGGGACGCCTTCGGGTTCGATCCGGATGAATCGAATGGCGGGATAGCGGGCGCCGGGGATTTCAATATCGGCATCCCGTGAACTTCGCAGACGCCATTCCATGTTGCTTTGTCCGCCACAGACCCAGACGTCGCCGACGAGGATGTCCTCGTAAGTGATGGAAATGTTTCCGGATTGGACTCTCAGAGTCTGGCCCACGGCGTTGGCTTTCATGGCGTCGAGAGTGATCAACCACTTGCCGTCCTTTCCGGAGGTGATGGTCTTGTCCTGTCCGTTGAAGAAAACGGTGACGTCCTTTTCCTTTTCCGCCCATCCCCAGATGTGGACCGGTTTGTCACGCTGCAGAACCATCTGGCCTCCGAAGATGTGGGGCAGCCGAAGCTTCGCGTTTGCACTCAGTGAGAAGATGAGAAGTGCGAAGAAGGTGAACAAAGTTTTCATGCGTGTTGGGTGGGGGAGCTTATTTGAACTGGAGTTCGCTGAGTTTCACTTCGAGATCATGAACGGCTTCGCCATCGATGGTGATGATGGTATACTTAAGCGTCGGGTCGTCCGCTTTTAGGTCGAAATCGATCCGTCCAAAGGATTGCTTCTGATTGTAGCCAAAGAGAGACGATTTGATGAGCGGGTGAACGTGCTGGTTCGTGAGGCGTGATGAGCTGAACTCGAAGAGGGGATACATTCCGTCAATTTTGGTATCGATCTTGTAAGCATCCGAGCGATGGCGGTCAGCAGAGAGGATGACCACTCCGGGAATCTTGTGATCAGCAATGAGTTTGTAGATGCGCCCGCGTTCGCCGGAATATCCGTCCCAGGTGTCTTTTGAGCCGGGTTTCACATTCGGAGCCAAAGGGACGTTGGAGCAGATGATGGTGAACTTCGCGGGCTTTTTGGTGAGGGTCTTTTCGAGCCACTTCATCTGAACTGCTCCCAACATTGAGGGGTCCTCTGTCCTGGGTGACTCGCGGTAGTAACGGCCGTCGAGCATGATGAAGTGAACCCCGCCAATCTTGAAATCGAACCAGCATCCCGGGTTCTCGTCGCCGCCTCCGTAGTAGGGATTGTCCCAGTTTTCTTTGAAGACCTTAAAGACGTCGCGCTTCCAGGCGGGTTTGTCGATATCCGGACCGCCCCAGCCGTCGTTGGTGGTGAAGTCGTGATCGTCCCAGATCGCGTAGATGGGAACAGTCTTGGCGAGCTTGCTCCACTCGGCCTGGCTTTGTCGGCGGAAGTAGTGGAAATTCTGCATCTCGGGCGTCTCGGGATCATCGATGTAAACGTTGTCACCCAGCAGGAGAAGGGCTCTGGGCTCGATGGCGCCGATCGTGTCCCACATCCGCTCGTGTTCGGGGACGTATCCGGCCCCTCCGCCGAAGGCGATGGTGAACTTGTCGACGGGAGCATCCTTTTTAAGGGAGGTGTCGGGCAGGGTGCGTTTCCAGGGCCAGGTTGTCGCATCGAATTTCCAGGCTCCTTCCTTGTCTTGGATCATATCCATGAGGAGCTGGGTGTGTTCGGGGTTGGTTTTGGCGGCCGCGGAGGCTTCGAGGTAGGATTTTGCCTCCTCTTTTTTACCTTTCAGGATGAGTTTGAGGGCGTGGGGGTGGATTCTTTTGACCTGACCTTTTACCTTTTCGGCTTTCTCATTGTTGACGCGCGGTTTTGAGGCCTGACCAAAGACGGGGAGAGTGCTCAAAGTGATTGAAACTCCAACTGCGGCGAGAAGTGCTTTTGGGATTGTTTGGAACGTCCTCATTTTGGTGAGGATTTGTCGTTCCCTCCCGGATGGCAATGATCAAAAATATTCGAGTGTCGGGTTTTTCTCGGCGACCTGCGATTGCGCTGGAGTTGGGGGACTCAAATGACCATGAATACGGGGTGAAAATTGCATTCAAAACGCCATCCGGACAGCTGCCCAAAACCGATCTCCTGATCGTGCTTTCTGCAGAAGGAAAAAAGCCCAAGCTCCCCTCCGGTGTTTCTGTTCCGCCGAATGCGCTGAAATCTTTTGGGGGTGAGTCCCGGGAAACCCGCTTTGCCGATGCGGTGGAAGGTCCTGCGGCCCGGGTGCTCTTGATCGGTCTTGGGAAGGGAAAGAAAATTGACCCGGACACCGTCCGGCGAGCGGCTGCCATTGCGGTTCAAAAGGCCGAGAAGACGGATGCCGCCTCCGCAACCTTTTGGATCGACCTCGCTCTTGGAAAACAAGCGGCTGAATTGGGGCAGGCTTTGGGGGAGGGGATTGTGATGGGAGCCTACCGCTTGACTGATTTTAAGAGTGATCCCAAGACGGAATCACTCAAAAAGGTTTCGATTCATGCGGTTACGGATTTTAATCGTGGTGCGAAAATCGGAGAAATGACCGGCGGGGGAAATGCTCTGTCACGACGGCTTCAGGACACTCCGGCCAATAAAATGCGTCCCAAGGACATGGTGGCGGAGGCTCGTAAGATCGCTCGTCTTTCTCCGCGGATCAGCGTCAAAGCGATCGACGAGAAGGGAATGGCGAAGCTGAAGATGGGATCCTTGCTTTCGGTGTCGCAGGGGTCGGCGGAGCCCGCGTATTTGATCCACTTGGTTTACAAACCAGCCAAGAAGGCGAAACGGAGGATTTGTCTGGTGGGGAAGGGGCTCACTTTTGATTCGGGCGGCATCAGCATCAAGCCGTCGGCCCGGATGGATGAAATGAAATACGACATGTCGGGCGGAGCCGCGGTTTTGGGGACGTTTCATTCCCTCGCTGCGCTCAATCCTGATGTCGAAGTTCACGGCTTGGTTCCGACTTCCGAGAACCTGTTGAATGGTGAGGCCGTCAAGCCCGGAGATGTGGTGACGGCTTGCAACGGGCTCACGATTGAAGTTCTCAATACCGATGCCGAAGGTCGCCTGATTTTGGCAGATGCCCTGGCTTACGCCGAAGAGACGATCAAGCCGGACGCGATGATCGATCTTGCGACTCTCACCGGTGCCGTCGTGGTCGCGCTGGGTCACGAGCTGACCGGGGTGATGGGGAATGATCAGGCTTTGATCGATGCCTTGGTGGCTTCCGGTGAAGAGACCAGCGAGGCCGTCTGGCCGCTTCCCATTGTCGACTTCCACAAAAAGGACATGAAAGGGGAGGTTGGAGATTTGAGAAACATCAGTAGTCCGGGGACGGGTGCCGGTTCTTCGACAGCGGGGGCTTTCCTTTCCAATTTCGTGGGAGAGATCCCCTGGGCCCATCTCGACATTGCCGGGACCGCTTGGGGTGCAAGTGATCGCGATTATCAGGGCGGGCCGAAGGGCACGGGGGTTGGGGTGAGGCTCCTTCTGGACTATCTTCGAAAGCAGTAGCGGATGCTTTAGAGCAATTTCGGCAGGGCTTCAATCAAGCGATTGAGGTCCTGTTCGTTGTTGTAGGCCTGGACGGAGACCCGGAAGAAGTCGCCGTGCTCATTTGAAAAGACGGGCATTTCGATTTGATCCTGCTCGTAGAGCATTGCATGCAACGAGGAGTGATCTCCAACCGGGAGACGGAAGGAGGCCATCTGGGGAGATTGCAGATCCGGAGATCCGTAAAGTGAGGCTTCTTTGGTGATTTCCAGAAGAGCCGGGGAGGCTTCATTCAGAAGTTTTGTGCAGGCCGGGACAACTGTTTGGAACCAATCATGTTGCGCGAGAAAATTGATGGCATCACTGACGGCGAGAAAGGCTGAGGTGTCGCTGGTTCCCTGCCATTCATTTTCGAGAAGCAGGGCGGTTGATCCCTTCGAGATGGTGCCCCAGCCAATGATTGGAGAAGAGATGTGATCAGCCTGATGAGGCGCGGCATAAAGAAAACCGGCACCTTTGGGCGAGAGGAGCCACTTGTGGCAATTGCCCACGTAGAAGTCAGCGCCCAGTGAATTGAGATCCAGCGGGAGCTGTCCCGGAGCATGGGCACCATCGATGACCGAGATGACCTTGGCTTCGCGAGCCATCATAACCAATTGTTCGAC
The DNA here is from genome assembly GCA_937916505.1 of uncultured Verrucomicrobiales bacterium. Lineage (GTDB taxonomy): Bacteria > Verrucomicrobiota > Verrucomicrobiia > Verrucomicrobiales > Akkermansiaceae > SW10. The sequence continues at coordinate 19,627 of CALFSW010000189.1, forward strand.
CGGGAGGCGGAGAGCGGAATCTGCCGCCAAGTGAGGGATGGCCATCACTTTCACCGAAGAATCCAGGTGTTTCCGAAAAGTCGCTA
>CALFSW010000190.1 GCA_937916505.1 uncultured Verrucomicrobiales bacterium
CTTCTTCGAAACCGACGATGGAAGTTGGGGATGGACACGTTTGCAGGGAGTGAGAATTGATGAAGCCGCTGTCACAGCAGTGCCGGAGCCTTCAAGTTCATTGCTCTTTGGCTTGGTGGGATTGCTCGCCTTTATCCGCCGCCGCAGGTAACGGCATCGAGGTTCAAAAATTCGAATCTATTTTCAACGGGGCGGCCTATTCATTAGGTCGCCCCTTTTTCGTTTTCAGCCCGCTCCACAATAGGCTCGCTCTTATCTTCAAAGTAATTATTTGAAAGGGGCTCTCTCTCGATCAACCCATGAATTCATCACACAATCGTCCGAAAAAATCCACCGGGTCGCGAACAATGAAATGGAAGCCATTGATTTTCATCGGGATCGCGCTGGTGGCCATCACGGCGATTTTCCTCTTTCTTCGAGATGACTCCGACCCACCCCTCGGCTCGTCGAACAAACCCTACCTTGTCCCGGCTCCTCTCGAAACCTCGATGGATCTCCTCGACGATCCCAACGCCGACGGTTGGCCCACCGAAGCCCTTGCGGAAGAAGCCAAGCAGCAGCTCAAGGGGCTCGGAAAGTTGATCCTGAATCCTGGGAAGATCAACGGGGAAAGCCTTCGAGAATTCGTCACTGATACCGTCTCTTTTCACTCCCTGGAGGCCACAAATTCAAAGCCTGTTTATTCTGATTCCACGCTCCAAATCGTTCGCATGCCGGACCAACCGGCTGAGACAAAACGACAAGGCCTCGCCAAATTCGAATCCGCACTCCGTAATCTGGGTGCCCCCTTGGTCGGAGGAACCGACCTCAGATTCGCGCCCAAGGTTTTCCGTGTTCAGCAGGACGACGATTCCTTCACCACCCAACAATATATCGCCCTCTCGGGGATCACCGAAAACGGTGTCATCGAACAGCACGCCACCTGGCGCACCCGCTGGATCAAAAAAGACGATGATTCCCCCCCGCTCCTCACCTCGATCGAGGTCAGCAAGATCGAGCAGGTCAACTCCCACACTCCCGGCCGAACTCTCTTCTCTGATTGCACCCAGTCCGTCCTCGGATCCGCGGATTCATTTGAGAAGCAAATTGGCCGCGGATACGGTCACTGGCTGCGAAGTACCCAGGACACCCAGTATTTCTTTTGGCTGGGCAACCCCGGAATGGCTCTGGGAGACGTCAATGGCGACGGTCTCGATGATCTCTATCTTTGTCAGGAAGACGGTCTTCCCAATCTGCTTTACGTCCAAAACCCCGACGGAACCCTTCGCGATGAATCTGACGAAGCCGGAGTCAACTGGCTGGAGAGTTCGCGCAGCGCCCTCCTGGTCGACCTTGACAATGACGGCGACCAGGATCTCGCCGTGGCCATGATGGGCGGCATCGTCCTGGCCGCCAATCAAGGCGATGGTCAATTCAAATACCAAACCCTGCTCCCCACCGCCGATGATCTCATGTCAATGAGCGCGGCGGACTATGACGATGACGGCCTCCTCGATCTCTACGTTTGCACCTACTATCAAAATAACTCGGACGGTCCCCAATCACGATCGAGCGGCGTTGTCGGAGGTGACTTCGTCTATCACGACTCCAACTCCGGAGGCCCCAACAGCCTTTTCAAAAACGAAGGCGCTCTCAACTTTCGCAACGTCACGGCCGAAACCGGCCTCGACCAAAACAACCTCCGCTGGAGCCTGGCAGCCTCGTGGGAAGATTACGATGGCGATGGCGATCAGGATCTCTACGTCGCCAATGACTTTGGACGGAACAACCTCTTCCGAAATGATGGTGGGAAATTCGTCGATGTCGCCGCCCAATCCGGAGTCGAAGACAGTGCTTCCGGAATGGCCGTCACCTGGGGAGACTACAATCGTGATGGAAATATGGACGTCTACGTCAGCAACATGTTTTCCGCCGCCGGAAACCGTATCACTTTCCAGGAGCAATTCAAACCGGATGCCTCACCGGAGGTTCGAAAAAGACTGCAGCGTTTCGCACGAGGCAGCACTTTGATGAAGGCTTCCGGCAATGGCTCCTTCGGCGATGTCAGTGAAGCCGCCGGAGTCGCGATGGCACGCTGGGCCTGGGGAACCAGCTTTGCCGACCTCAACAACGACGGTTGGCAGGACATCGTCGTCGCCAATGGCAATATTACCGGGGAAGATCCGGGCGACTTGTGAAGTTTCTACTGGCGACAAGTTTTGTCGCAGTCCCTGGATGAAGTCGGTGAAGCCAAAACAAACAAACTGGAAAAAGCCAACGCAACCTTCGGCAGCATGATGCGCCGTGGACGTTCCTACAGCGGAAGAGAGCGCAACAGCGTCTTCCTCAACACCGCAAAACCAAACGGAAGCTTTGCCAACATCTCGGCCGCCTCCGGGATCGACCTCCCTGACGACGGCCGGGCTTTGGTAGCCACCGACTGGGATCACGATGGCGATCTCGATGTTTGGATTTCCAATCGCAATGCCCCACGGCTCCGCTTCTTCCGGAACGATGTTCCATCCGATCACCACCACCTCACCATTCGCCTTCAGGGCACCGCTCCGACAACCAACCGCGACGCAATCGGCGCACGGGTCGAGGTCACTGTCACCGACGCCCAACCACTCATCAAGACCTTGCGCGCAGGCGAATCTTTTCTCTCCCAATCGAGCAAAGCGCTGCACTTTGGCTTGGGCGACGCCGAGGCGATCGAATCAATCAATGTTCGGTGGCCCGGGGGTGAGACCGAAACGTTCACCGGTTTCACAGTGGATCAGCGCTACCAACTTATTCAAGGCAGTGGAGAAGCCCGGCCCATCGAAACGAAGAAACGCCAGATCACAATCTCACCGGCCCCGGTCAATCTGCCTTCCCCGGAAAGCACCTCCCGCATACCCCTCGCCACTCTTCTTCCTATGGCGAAACTCAATTACCAGACCTTCGACGGCGATACCGAACCCATCCCAACTGGAAAAGGCAAAGCCTGCCTGCTCAGTCTCTGGGCCAGTTGGTGCCCAGCCTGTGAAGAAGAATTAAAAGACCTCACCGCGAGGAATCAGGAGCTTCGCGACGCCGGGATCGAAATCATCGCTCTCGCAGTCGATGGCCTCGACGAAGGCGGCTCGAGTGCGCCGGATGCTGAAAAAATGGCCAAGCTCCTGAAACTCCCCTTCACCAATGGCAGGGCGACAATAGAATTGGTCGGCTACCTTCAATCGGTGCACGACTACCAAATCACCGGAGCCGAAACCCTCCCGGTCCCTGTCAGTTTCCTGATCGATGGCGATGGAAAAGTATCAGTGATCTACAAAGGAAGATTGGATCCCGATGACGTCAAAGCAGACATCAACCACTCGCAAGGAACCCCGCTCGAACGTTTCGCCCGCTCCGCTCCTTTGCCCGGACGGACCCTCCCCATTCCAACCGTGTCACGCCACCGCAACCAATACGAAGCACAATACCGCTTCGCCACTTTCCTCCAGCAACGCGGATACACCGCTCTTGCCAGGTCCGAAAACCTCTCGCTCATCGAATCGTTTCCCAAAAATGCCGGCCCCCACAACAATCTCGGAATTTCCTACATCAGGAATAAGGAATTCGATCTGGCCGAAGCCAGTTTCCGCGAGGCCCTGGGAATCAGGCCCGACCATGGCAAAGCCCACGCCAATCTTGGCACCCTTCTCGCCCAGAAGGGACAAACCGCAGAAGCCATCAATCACTTCCAACAAGCAATCAGCAGCGATCCACAGGACAAAAAAAGCCTGTCGATCCTGGGCAGACTGTTGCTCAAATTGGAACGCTGGCCTGAAGCGCAAGCGACCCTCGAAAAATCTCTCACCATCGATCCCAATTCCGCGAACATCCACGTTAATCTCGGCTTCGCCCTGGCCAAGCAGAGACAACTCCCCCAAGCCGTGATTCACCTCGAAAAGGCACTCAAGCTTCAACCCGGCCACCCCGACGCCCAACGAAACTTGATGACCATTCGACGCCTGATCAACGAAGGAAAATAGAAATCCGCCGGTTTCGAAACCGACGCTTTCACACAATCTTCTCCCTCCCTTCATCAAGTCTCCACACATCGCGGGTAGATTATGGTCTCAAATGAAGACCATCAAAACTCCCCGATACGACATCCTCATCGCAGAACACACCGGCATGTGCTTCGGCGTCCGACAGGCCATCGAAACCACCGAAGCGGCACTCGCCCGGGGTCCCGCCACCATCCTTGGCCAACTGGCCCACAATCCCGCGGTCAAATCGCGCCTCGCTGCCCAAGGAGCCCGGGCCGCCAAACTCGAAGGCTCATCCGCTCCGACCCGACACGTCATCATCACCGCGCATGGAGCATCAAACCGCGATCGCAAACGCTGGCGCGACGCCGGTTATCAGGTCACCGACACCACCTGCCCCCTCGTCAAAGTGGCCCATGCCAAGCTCACCAAAGTCGTCGCCGAAGGCTACCAACCCGTCATCATTGGCAAATCCGGACATGTCGAAGTCCGTGGCCTCCAGGGAGATTTTCCCAACGCCCGGGTCATTCTTCACCCCGATGACATCACCTCCATCCCCCCCGTCAAACGCATCGGCATCATTTCCCAAACCACCCAGCCCATCGACCGCGTCCGCGCCCTCGTCGCCGAGGTCCGCCGCCAACGCCCCGGGGTCGAAGTCGTCTACTACGACACCGTCTGCCACCCCACCAAAGATCGCCAAACGTCCCTCCACGAACTCTGCCAGGCCTCCGAACTGGTCTTCGCCATCGGTGGGGAAAATTCCAACAACACCGCCCAACTCGCCCGCACCGCCCGCAAACTCGGATGCCGGGCCCACCACATCGTAGGGCCCGACGACATCCGCGAAGAATGGCTCGAGGGAGTTACCAAAATTGGCCTCACCGCCGGCACGTCCACCCTCGACGAGAGCCTAAAGGCCGTCACGACGCGACTCCGTGAAATCGCAAAAAAGTCTCAGCTTCTCCCCCAACCAATTTCATAGTTCACAAAAGAAAACTTTCACCCCAGAGGCTGAACCTTGCTGAGCGTCCGGCTTTGCTCCCCGTCTCCGGTCATCCGCAACCCACCCAAAAAGATTGCAAAAATAGCTCCCCTATTTCGTTCAAACATCAGAGCGGTCTCGCTTGGCCTGATTCAGGAAGCCCGCGTGAATTCCAGACCGATTTTTCTGGCGGGGCCCGCCACCGAATCCATCTTATGAAAGTCCATGACCAACAATTCGCCGGCATCCGACCCCTTCCCTTCGGAAAGCTCAACCTACTGGAGCCGTCTTCGCGACTTCGCCTGGGTCATCGCGCTGCTCTGGGTCATTGAAATTTCCGACAGCCTCATCTTTGGGAACAGCCTCCAAACCCATGGCATTCAACCGCGCAGTTTTTCAGGATTACCGGGCTTCATCTTCGCCCCCTTTCTGCACAGTGGTTGGGAGCACTTGCTCAACAATTCACTCTCTCTTCTGGTCCTCGGAGCCGCCATCCTCCTCACCGGCTGGCGCGATCTCGCCATCGTCTCCGCCGTCTCGGCCCTCACCGCCGCCGCGGTAGTCTGGCTCATCGGGAAAAGTGGCACCAACCACATCGGGGCCAGCTCCCTCGTCTTCGGATACTTTGGCTTCCTCATCGCCTCCGGCTTCTACCAAAAAACCCCGCTCACCATCCTCCTGGCAGTCCTCGTCCTCTTTTTCTACGGAGGCGCCATTCTCGCCATTCTGCCCACCGGAGACATCCGCGCTGCCAGCATCAGCTGGGAAGGCCATCTCGGCGGAGCGATCGGCGGTTTCCTCGTCGCTCGAAACCGCCGCTTGAAATTGGCTTCCTTTTCCAAGTCTGTGAGCCGATGACTCCGGCGTGCCTCTTTTTCGTCGCCCGCTCCTCCCTGCACTGATCTGTTCCCTCCTCTGGGGCTCCTCCTTTCCCGCCATCAAGTCGGTCTACCACCACTGGGAAAACAACGGCCTCCTTCTCACCCTCCCCCTTGGCCTCCTCTTCGCCGGAGTCCGCTTCACCCTTGCCGGCGGAGCCCTTCTCGCGGTCAGCAAAAACCTCAAACTCCAGCTCCGGGCCACGCCCTGGAAGCTCCTCGCCACCCTTGCCCTCACCCAGACCTTCCTGCAATACCTCTTCCTCTATCAAGCCCTCGCCATCTCGGGCGCCGGCCTCGCCGCCCTCCTTGTCGCCACCGGCAGCTTCTGGTGGATGCTCCTTGCCCCTCTCATCCAAAAAACCCCCTGGCCCACTTCTCTTCAGTGGCTCGGACTTTTCATCGGTGGGATCGGCGTGACCTTCGCCGTCTACAAACCCGGAACCGGAGCCGGAGAACCCGTCCTCGGCGGCCTTCTCATGCTGATCGCCACCGCCAACGGCGCCCTCGGTCTCATCACCTTCTCCCGGATCAAGCCAACGATGTCTGCCATGAACGCCACCGGCTTCTCCCTCTTCACAGGTGGTCTTGCTCTCATGATCGCCGGTTCCTTCGCCCTCCGGGAGATCCCGAAGATGTTCGATCTTCCCGTCATCCTCGCCACCTGCTGGATGGCCTTTGTCTCCGCCTTCGCTTTCAGCATGTGGAATCACCTCTCCACCATCTTCCCTGTCACCCTGCTCGCCAGCTATCGCTTCCTCATCCCCATCTGCGGCGTGATCGAATCCCTCCTCTTTCTCAACTCCGAATCCCCCGGCTGGGGGCTTTTACTCGGAGGAGGCCTCGTCGTCGCCAGCATGGTTTTTGCCAAACGGACCACCGCCCTCAAGGCCACTCCCTGATTAACCTCGCTCGTGCTCCCCAATCCGATAGGTTTTCCGGCATGAAAACAGTCCTTCTTTTCCTATCCATCTTCTCACTCCCCCTCATCGCGGAGCTTGCTCCCTCCGCCTACCTTTCCCTGCAAAAAGCCTCTCCCGAAGTCCTCGAAATCCGGGTCGACAAAGCCAAACACGGCTACTGGATTTCTCCCGGAGAAGTGGTGACCGCCACTGTCATGAAAGTCACCAAATCAACCTCCAAACTCAAGGTCGGTGACGTCATTCAGATCCGCTACCGCCACGTCAAACTCCGGGGCGCTGTCGGACCCTCGCCCATCCCCCAGCTCACAAAAACCAAGACGTATCCAGCGTGGCTCAAAAAAAACGGGAAAAGCCACTACGAACCCGCCGCCCGTGGATACAGTTTCCGCAACGCCAAGGTGAAATAGCGCTCACCCGACCTCCTCACATGATTCGCCCCACGCTCATCCTTTTTACGCTCTCCGCCATTCAGGCTGTCGCCTCGGAGGATGTGACCGCCCCATGGCAAAGAGACGTCCTCGATATCGAAACCGGCATCGGATGGCAGGTCAGCTCCAACACCCCGATATCCTACCGCCTCATCACGACGAGGATCTCATGGAGAACTCCCGCTCATCTCACCTTCGACTTTGAAAACCACTCAAAAATCGTCGTTCGCTCAAACTGGAGCCTCATGGCCACCATCGTTGATGAAGGCCCTGAGAGCCACTTCCTCAGCCTGGCAGGTTCCCCCTCCATCGAATGGTGGTCTCCCAACAACCAATGGAGCCTCTACTTCCAGATCGGCGGCGGAATTGGCGTCACCGACAGTGCGGGAGGCGATGGTGGTCAGGGACAGGATTTTGTTCTCAATTGGTTCGCCAAAGCAGGACTCCAATATCAAATCACTGAAAACCTCGGCATCTTCGGTGGAGCCCACTTCGTTCATCATTCCAACAAAGGTGCCACCGATCCCAACCCCGGTATCGACTCCCTGGGGTTCACCCTCGGTGCCAGCTTCTCCTTCTAAACTACGGTGAACATCGTACAAGAGATCCGCCGCCAAAACCACGGCGCCAAACTCGCCGCAAAGTCGCAGGATTTTGAGATCACTTTTGATGAACTTTTCGCCGCGGTTGACCAAATCACCTCTGCTCTTCGCTCGCACCCTGCCTTTCAAATCAACGGCATTCCACGCATCGGTATCCGTTTCCCCAATGGCCTTGCCTACATCGCCGTCGCCCTTGCGGTCCTTGAAACCGGGGCCTGCTTCGTTCCCATCCCCGACGAACTCACCGACCACGAACGCGACCAGCTCATTTCCGACACCTCCCTCCACGGAATCGTCAAAGCCGGCGACCACGGCTTGCCCCTCCCCCTGAACCTCGGCACTGCCGAAATTCTCGAACTCCACCCCACCCCGACCGCCTTTCCCGTCACCACGTTCGAAGACCTCAATCCGGCCTTCATTCGCTTTAGCTCCGGCACCACCGGCAGCTCAAAAGGAGTCGTCCTTTCCCATGAATCCCTCCTTGAGAGAATCCTCGCCGCCAATCGTGGCCTGAAATTACAGGCAGGTGACCGTGTCCTCTGGACCCTTCCCATGGCCCACCACTTTGCGGTCACCATCGTTCTCTACCTCTACCATGGCGTCACCACCGTGCTGGAAGAATCACACCATCCCGAAGCCATCTACGAGGCCGCCAAAGAAAGCGGCACCCACCTCCTCTACGGCAGCCCCTTCCACTTCGCCCAACTCGCCGAGTGCCAAAACGCCGGACCTCTCCCGGACCTCCGCCTCGCGATCTCCACGGCCTTCGCTCTCAGCCCGGATATTGCAAAATCCTTTGAGAAACGCTTCCAACTTCCCCTCACCCAGGCCCTCGGCATCATCGAAGTTGGCCTGCCTATTCTGAATCTCGATCAAGCGAGCGAGCAGCCCGGCGCCCTCGGACAAGCTCTTCCCGACTACGATGTGAAGACCGAAGACGGTGAGCTCTTCCTCAAAGGTCCGGGCATGTTCGATGCCTACCTCATCCCCTGGCAACCACGCCCGGAACCATGGTTCGCCACCGGAGACCTCGTCGAAATCAAAGACAAAACCATCACCATGAAGGGCCGCCGCAAAAGCGTCATCAATGTCGCCGGGATGAAGGTCTTTCCCGAGGAAGTCGAAAAAATTCTCAACAACCACCCGGCCATCGCCGAATCACGGGTCTTGGCCGAACGCCACCCCGCCCTGGGCTCCTTCCCCTTGGCCGAAATCGTGGTTCTCGAAAACCACACCCCGCCAACCCTGCGCGGGATTCGTGAATTCTGTGGAAAGAACCTCGCCGGCTACAAACTCCCCATGCAAATGAGGCTGGTCCAAAAAATCTCCCGCACTGCCAGCGGAAAAATCAAACGCCATCAGGAACGAACCCCTCCTTCGTAAAAGAGGAGCCGACACTTCATCTCTTAAATCAGCGGGCCTGCCATTCTCAAAAAATTCCCGGTCCCGGAAACCGGGCATTGCGCTTTGAACGATCCCGGCTTCACATGGCCGACATGAAGACAATTCTCATCACCGGAGGAAACGGGGGCATGGGCCAGGCGATCGGACGTTACTTTTTGGAAAAGGATCCCGGGGCTTTTGTTTATCTTGGCGTGCGCTCGAACCGGGATCAGGCCGACGCCCTCTCCGCCGAATTCTCGGGACGCTGCGAGCCATTGGCCCTGGAGGTGACCTCCGCCGGGGCCTGGGAGGCCGCTGTCGCAATGACGGAATCTGCGGGGCAAACCATCAATGTTCTGGTCAACAACGCGGGCCATCACGATGACCAACTGATGGCGACGATGGCGGATGAGACCTGGCAGGGTGTGCTTGATGCCAATCTCACCTCGACCTTTCTCGGCTGCAAGGCGGTGACACGCGGGATGATGATGAACCGCACGGGACGCATCATTAACATCGCCTCGCTCAGTGCGCTTATGGCACCCATGGGGCAGGCCAATTATGCCGCCGCCAAAGCGGGCGTGCTGGGAATGACGCAGAGCTTCGCCAAGGAAGTGGCCCGGATGGGAATCACCGTCAATTCGATCTGCCCCGGCTACATTGAAACAGCGGCACTTGATGACATGGACCCGGAAACGAAGAAGGCCCGGAAGCGGGGCATCCCGATGCGCCGTTTCGGGAAACCCGAGGAAGTGGCGGCCGCCGTTTTCTTTCTTGCAAGCGATGACGCCGGTTATATCACGGGGGCCGCCCTCAAGATCGACGGGGGCATTTTCTAAAAACTCCTCCCATGTCCGAAGCGATCCACGAAAAAATCAAAGGCATCCTCATGGATGAACTCATGCTCGATGTGGAGCCGGAGGAAATTGAGCCGGAAACCCCGCTGATGGGCCCCGACAGCCTGGGCCTCGATTCCGTGGATGCTCTCCAGCTGGTGGTCGCTCTCGACAAACATTTCGGGCTTAAGATTTCCGATGCCGAGGCGGCGCAGGGGATTTTGATCAACCTCAAAACCATCGCAAAGGCGGTGGAGGAGCACCAGGCGGCTTCTTAATTCCCGTCCGCCCATGGCCTCCCGCACGAAAATCGTCGGGATTTATCTCCTGAAATTGGTCGGCACCATCATTTTCCTGTGGTGGGCGCTCTCGCAGATTGAGGACAAGTCACTTCTGCTCGACCACTTTTACGCCGCGCTCAAGTCGCCCGCTTGGATCGCGGCCGGTTTGGGGCTTTCGGGAGCCGCCATTCTTTTCGGAGCTCTGCGCTGGCACATTCTTTTGCGGGCACAGGAAATCGAAGTGCCCTTTTTCTATGTCGTTCGGCTCACCCTCTACGGAGCGCTTTTTAATCTGGTCTCGATTGGTGCCGCCGCGGGTGATGCCGCCAAAATCTTCTGCCTGATTCGCCGGCGCCCCGACAAAAAAGTCGAGATCACCATGTCCGTCATGGTCGATCACCTCGTTGGCTTCGTCGCCACCAGCTTGATTTTCCTGGTTTTCGCCTGGGGGCTTGGGACGGTCACCACGGCCAAGGACATCGGCGGGCAAAGTTCCTTCATGGCCGCTACCTTTGTCCTCGCCGGGGGACTTGCCTTTGTCGCCTTCAATTTCTTTCTCTGCACTCCGCGGATGATGGCCTTTGCCGAACGTAAACTCCCCCGCTTCATCAAACAACCGTGGGTGCAATCGACGACCAAGGCTATTGATGTCTTTCGCCGGAACTGGAAAATGTCCCTCTCCTCGCTGGCTGCTTCGCTCGTTTTGACCTCGACCTTTTTTCTCACCTTTTTTGCGGCGCTGCGCTCCCTGGGACAGGATGCCTCGGCCCCGCAGGTTCTCTCGGTGATGCCTCTGGTCGACATCATGGCTTCCCTCCCGATTTCCATTTCGGGGCTCGGAGTCCGCGAACGAACCTTTGATTATCTCTTGAATCAGCTCACGGGAATTCCCACCGGAATGGCCGTCGCCGCATCACTCATTGGCTTCCTCTTCCATTCCTTCTGGGGTTTCCTCGGGGGCCTGGCCTTCGTCACCGAAGCCACCCGGAAATCCACCCCGCCCTCCAACGCCGCAGACACCGACGAGTGATCCCGGGCTTTTTTGAGGCATAAAGAGGCACCGGCGCCTGTGCCAGGGAACTATCCGAGAT
>CALFSW010000191.1 GCA_937916505.1 uncultured Verrucomicrobiales bacterium
CCGATGGTGGTGATCATGAAGTCCCGCTTGATCAGGTCGAGGTCGGCGACTGGTTACGCGTTGTGCCGGGCGACAAGGTGCCGGTGGACGGCGAGGTCGTCGAAGGTCATTCCAGCGTCGAGGAGTCGATGATCACGGGCGAACCGCTCCCAGTGGAGAAAACCATCGGCGACAAAGTGACCGGAGGCACCGTCAACGGCACGGGGAGTTTTGTCATGAAAGCCGAACGCGTCGGCAACGACACGCTACTCGGTCAAATCGTGACGATGGTGGCCGAGGCCCAGCGCAGCCGTGCTCCGATTCAAGGTCTCGCGGACAAGGTCGCCGCCATTTTTGTGCCTGCGGTGTTGGCGGTTTCATTGATTACTTTTGCCGTCTGGATGTGGGTCGGTCCGGAGCCCAGACTGGCATATGCCATTGTCAATGCGGTGGCCGTTCTCATCATCGCCTGCCCCTGCGCGCTCGGCTTGGCCACGCCGATGTCGATCATGGTCGGTGTCGGACGCGGCGCGCAACTCGGCGTTCTGGTGAAAAACGCAGAGGCGCTCGAACGGTTGGAAAAAGTGACCACGCTCGTCGTGGATAAAACCGGCACGCTCACCGAGGGCAAACCCAAGCTCGTGGATGTCCTACCCAGCGACGGATTCGACGAGAAAGATTTTCTGCGTTTAGCAGCCTCCTTGGAGCAAAACAGCGAACACCCGCTCGCCGCTGCCATCGTGCTTGGAGCGAAAGATCAGGGCCTCGCTCTCGAAGATGCAAAAGACTTCCGTTCGGTGACAGCAGGCGGCGTTGTTGGCACCATCACAGGGCGCGTGGTGATGGTCGGTAAACCGGATTTCCTGCGGGATGAAAAGGTCACTGGACTGGAGCAGCTCGAAGCCACGGCTGAGACACTCCAGGAGGATGGCAAGACCGCGATGTTCGTCGCCATCGACGGCAAACCGGCGGGCATTCTCGCCGTCGCCGATCCGATCAAAGCCACCACCGCCGAGGCCATCAAAGATCTCCACGCGCTCGGATTGAAACTCGTCATGCTCACCGGCGACAACCGCCGCATCGCCGCCGCCGTCGCCAAACAGCTCGGCCTCGATTCGGTGGAAGCGGAAATCGAACCCGCCGGGAAAGTCGACCACGTGAAAAAACTGCGGGCCGAAGGCAAACACGTCGCCATGGCAGGCGACGGCATCAACGACGCCCCTGCTCTCAGCGAAGCCGAAGTCGGCATCGCCATGGGCACCGGCACCGACGTAGCCATGCAAAGCGCGGCCATCACGCTCGTGAAAGGCGACCTCCGGGGCATCGCCCAGGCCATTCGCCTCGGCCGCGCCACGATGAGCAACACCCGCCAGAATCTCGTCTTTGCTTTTCTCTACAACGCCCTAGGCATCCCCATCGCCGCAGGCGTGCTCTATCCCTTCTTCGGCCTGCTCCTCAGCCCCATCATCGCCGGTGCCGCGATGAGTCTGAGTTCTGTCTCCGTCATCAGCAATGCCCTGAGACTGCGGAGGGTGACGCTGTGATTGCGTAGTGAAAAATCGGAGCACTCCCTCACAGGGTCGCAAACCCATTGAACTCCAATTTGGTTCAACTACCCACTGATGTCCATTCTCTCTATCCCATCCAACTTTTCCAAAGCACGAAGGATCCGGTGATGATGACCATGAAGGCGAAGCCTTGGCGGAGGCGGGCGACAGGCAGGCGTTTGGCGAAGCTGGAACCGAGAAGGACTCCTGCGGTCGCAATTCCAGCGAAGACGAATGCCAGGGTCCAGCGGGGTGGGGCTTCACCGAAATGGCTGTAGAAGCCGGCGGTGGAGTTGAAGGAAATGACCGCCAGCGAGGTGCCGGTCGCCACCCGGAGTGGGAGTTTGGCGAATTTCACCAGGGCGGGCATCAAGAGAAATCCACCGCCGACTCCGATGAAGCCGGTGAGCACGCCGACGCCAAGACCTGCTGAAAGGCATCTTATGGGACGGCATTCCGCTTTCGTTGAGGGTTCGACTTTCGAACCCATAAGCATGTTGAGGGCGACGGTCAACATGAGCACGGCGAAGATGATCATCAGCACGCGACCGGACACCAAAGGCGTGAGCCGCGCTCCCCCTGCGGCACCGGCCATGCCGGAGAGAGCGAACAGCATTCCAGTTTTGAGATGGATTTCGCCGGAACGAAAGCGCTGCAAAGCTCCCACCAAGGAGGCGGCGCCGACGATAAAGAGGCTCAAGCCCACGGCTTCCTTCGGCGGAAGACCTGCCAGATAGACCAGGACGGGGAGCGTGATGATGCTTCCGCCGGCCCCGGTGAGCCCGAGAGCGAGTCCGATCATCGCGGCTCCTAACAAGGCGAAGGTGTTCATTTGGAATTGTTGTGAGTCGTCTTGTTTTTACCACTCTACCACGGGTCGGCTGCGGGCGGTCACGACCGGGTGGGGGATATCGGTGTTGTGTCTGGTCTTCAAGCTGAGGCCGTGACGCTTTCGTTCATGATCGAGTCGGTAATTTCGGAGAACGGTCCGTCTACGTAAACGACCTCGCGATCTTGGTTTGCCAGATAGGACGCCGCAAAACTGGCGCGCAGGCCGCTGCCGCAGTGGACATAGATCCGTTTGTCATTGGGAACTTCGCTGAGACGCGTGGCGAGGCGGGTGTAGGCGATATTTGTCGCTCCCTCCACATGGGATTCGGCGAATTCTCCGGCTCCCCGGACATCGAGGATCATGGCATTCGGGTGGGCGGCCAGTGCTTTGGCCAGACCGGCGGTGGTGATGGCTTCCTGGCTTCGGGTGATTCCTGAAATGGCGAGTGCCTCGCTGGCCGGGAGCCATGCTTCCACCTTGTCGAGGCCGATGCGGATGAGTTGCCTGACCGCTTCATCCACATCGTTTTCGGAATTCACAAGGAGAACGATAGCGGTGTCTTCATCGAGATAAGAGCCGGCGACGATGGGCAGCTTGCCGCCTGGCATGGGTGCAAACAGTGAGCCGGTGAGATGTTGTTTCATGAACTCATCGCGGCTGGTGCGGAGATCGAGGAAAGTATATTCCCCGGTGTTCACCAATCCCGCGACTTCACTTGCCTTGAGGCGGCGCGGTTCGGGGAGCTTGCCACCGGGAAGCAGGGTGGGGCCGGCTTTGTTGTCACGCTTCATGCGGGCGAAGTAGCGTGGCGGCTCGGGTTGGCCTGATAGAATTTCTTTAACGAAATCATCTTCGCTTCCTTCGAGCGCCTCGCGCAAAGCGCCGTTGTGGAGTCGCTCGTAACCGAGGACACTGGTTGGCACTGCACCGAGCGCCTTGCCGCAAGCGCTGCCGGCACCGTGGGCGGGTAGAATTTGCAAGTGCTCTGATAGGGCTGAGGTCTTGCGCAGGCTTTTGTAGAGGGTGCGGGCGCTGGGTTCCATGATGCCGACTTGCCCGGCGGCGCTTTCAAGCAGGTCGGGACGTCCGACGTCGCCGACGAAGATGAAGTCGCCGCTGAGCAGCGCGGTCGGTTCGGTTGCTCCGCCGCCGATGTCGGTGACGAGGAAACTCATGTGCTCCGGGGTGTGACCGGCGGAAAGCATCGCTTTGAGCTCGATGTTGCCGACTTTGAAGACGTCGCCTTCATGGAGTAAGCGCGCTTTGGGATTTTCCTTCGCCCATTCGAACTGCCAATCAGGACCGCCTTCCGCAGAGAGATAGGCGGTGACGCCGTGGTGCTCCATCAACTCGCGGACTCCGCTCAGGTAGTCGGCATGGATGTGGGTGTCTGCCACGGCGGTGATCTTGAAATCATTGTCGGCGGCGATCTTCAGGTATCGATCCACGTCGCGCTCGGGATCGACGATGATCGCTTCGCCGGTGCGTTGGCAGCCGATGAGGTAGGCGTTTTGCGCGAGTGAACTGTCGGTGATTTGTCTAAGGAACATGGGTTTGGATCAGTTGGAGGTTGAGCAGTTTCCGGAGGCGCAGGATGACTGTCCGGCGACGCGATTCCACGGCATTTTGGATATCAGGATGGCCATGCCACACCAGCCGGTGGTTCCGGCGAAGACGAGGCCCGCGCCGAAGAAAGCGCTGAGGTAAATGAATTTCGGATCGACGGTTTGCGAGAGTACGAGGCCGGCCAGCACGCCGATGCCGATGGTGATTTGAACCTGCTGCATGAGCGGAAACACTTTTTTATCATGCTTGCCGACGGGGTGTCCCGCCGTTTCCCAGGCGAGGATACCGTCTTCCAAATTGCGAACCTTTGGAATGCCCAGGGACTCGAGCTTTTTCAGTGCTTCCATCCCGCGCTGGCCGCTGCGGCACATCACGACCACCGGCGCATCGCGATCGATTTCTTCGAGGCGTTTTTCGAGTTGGCCCAAGGGGATGAGTTTTGCCCCTTCGATGTGATTTTCCGCATGT
Organism: uncultured Verrucomicrobiales bacterium; assembly: GCA_937916505.1. Taxonomy (GTDB): domain Bacteria; phylum Verrucomicrobiota; class Verrucomicrobiia; order Verrucomicrobiales; family Akkermansiaceae; genus SW10. Next base: position 4,393 of record CALFSW010000191.1, read on the forward strand.
TCAACAGGCTCGCGCACATCCACCAGACAACAGCCGGAGGGCAAAAGAGCTTTGAGTTCGTCGGGATGGATGGATTGTGGGTCTTCATGTCTGAATTTGGATTTACGCTTGATTTTTATCCACTGTATCGCTATATATCGATCTAACAAGTTCTATTTGCAAAATGAAACGAACCAAGAAAGAAGAATCTCCCAAGGAGTTGTCTCCGCTCGCCCTGGATCTCATTGCCAGTCGCTTCCGGGCACTCTCCGAGCCGGTCCGGCTGCGCCTGCTCAATCTGCTGATGCAGGGCGAGCACACCGTCGGGCAGTTGGTGGAAGCGTCTGGTTCCGGGCAGGCGAACGTTTCCAAGCACCTGGCGGTGTTGCGCGAGGCGGGCATGGTCGCCTCGCGCAAGGAGGGTCTGACTACCGTTTGCTTCATCGCGGATGCGATCGTGCAGGACCTCTGCGAAATGATGTGCTCGCGCTTGCGGGAAGAGATGGAGGGCAAGGCTGCGGCTCTGGCATTCGATCCTGAGATCTAGGTGGGAAGCGTTTTTCATTTTATCCTTCATGGCGGGCTGCCAAAGATGCGGTAGGCGCGCTTGGCACGAGTAACCATTGACACATTAATCACCGGAATGGGCTAAGAGAGATGCGGTTTTTCCCTACCCGTCGATTGGCAAGGAGTGGGGTGAAGAGCCTATGGCGGTGGGCGGGTCGGCGGAACACGATGGGTGACACTCCACTCATTCTTTCAAACCAAATCAACCACACCATGAAAACCATCCAAGTCTATGACCCGCCCATGTGCTGCTCCACAGGCGTTTGCGGCACCGACATTGATCCTGATCTTGTCAACTTTGCCGCCATGCTTTCGCAGCTCGCCACGCGCGGGATCAAGATCGAGCGCTTTAATCTTGGAAATCAGCCCATGGCGTTTGCGGAGAACCCCGGCGTGAAGGCCTTGCTGGAAAAGGAAGGCACTGAAGCGCTACCGGTGATCTTCTGGGATGGTGAGGAACATCTCAAAGGCCGCTATCCGACGAAGGAAGAGCGCCCCGCTTGGATCCGGGCCGCACTCGGCAAAGAGGAGGTCGCACTATGAAACTGCCTCTTTTCCAGCCCGATGCCGAGACCGCGACACGCTTTCTCTTTTTCACCGGCAAGGGAGGGGTCGGGAAGACTTCGCTCTCTTGCGCCACTGCTCTGAAACTCGTCGACGCTGGAAAACGGGTGCTCCTGGTGAGCACGGATCCGGCATCGAATCTGGATGAAGTGCTCGAAACGAAGCTCACAAACGCTCCGGTCTCGGTCGAGGGAGTGCCGGGACTCGATGCCTTGAACATCAATCCCGTCGAAGCGGCGGCGTCGTACCGCGAGCGTTTGATCGGCCCCATGCGCGGTCTTCTGCCTGAGGCCGCACTGCGCAGTATGGAGGAGCAGCTATCGGGCTCCTGCACGGTGGAAATCGCAGCCTTTGATGAGTTCTCCGGGCTGATCGGCAATGCCGAAGCCGCGAAGGATTACGACCACGTCATTTTCGACACCGCGCCGACCGGCCACACCCTGCGCTTGATGAGTTTGGCGAAGGCGTGGGATCAGTTTCTTGATAAAAACACCAGTGGCACTTCCTGCCTCGGCCCGTTGGCTGGCCTGGAAAAGCAGCGCGTCATTAATGAAGCGACGGTTGAGACTTTGGCAGGTGCCAGCGCCACCACGCTCGTGCTCGTGAGCCGCCCGCAAGGCTCGGCATTGCGTGAAGCCGAACGGACCTCCAGAGAACTGCGCACCATCGGTGTGGGTAATCAATGTCTCGTGGTAAACGGCACCTTTGAAACGGACTGCCCGGAAGATGTCACGGCGCAGGCCATCCAGCAGCGAGGATTGTCCGCATTGACGGCAGCTGGTGAATTCATTGGCTCCATGCCGAGCTTCATCGTGCCGCTGCGTCCCATCAATATCCTTGGTGTCGGTGGCCTGCGTTTGCTCCTGAGCGGTGACGCTGCAGGCAAATGCGTGAAAGCTGATGAGAGCGGTTGGGCACCTCCCGAAATGGAGTGCTTCGCCGACCATCGGTACTACGATGGAGCAGCAGGGCAAGGGCGTGATTATGACGATGGGCAAAGGCGGAGTGGGCAAGACCACGGTCGCCGCCGCCATCGCCGTGATGCTCGCACGGATCGCTTCGTTGTGCTCGACACCGCCCCCACCGGACACACCTTGCTTTTGCTTGATGCTAGCGAGGCGTATCAACGAGAACTCGAACGGCAGGCCCGGAGCAGCCAACCCGAGGAGGTGCTGAAGCTCCTCGAACGCCTCCGCGATCCCGACTTCACGCGTATCCTGCTCGTCACCCTGCCCGAAGCGACGCCCGTGCATGAAGCGGCGGCATTGCAGGAGGACCTGCGCCGCGCCCGCATCGAGCCTTTTGCATGGGTGATCAATCAAAGCCTGCTCAACAGCGGTTCTCGTGATCCTCTGCTACAACGTCGCGAAGCTTCCGAGCATCCCTACCTAAGTGAAGTGGTGGAGAAACATGCCGGGCGCACTACTTGGCTCCCCTGGCAGTCCGAGGAGCCAATCGGGCCGGATGCACTTGCAAAATTGGCATCGTCGAATCTCCAACCGGTGTGAGCGTGAAATAAACTGACACCGAATCCGACCACGGCTTCGCTCCAAAATTTCTGCCGGTCTCAATCCAGAAGCGCTGGGCTGTGTTGATGGTGGCAGTGGCTGGAGTGGCCTTGGTTGTCGGATTCTTTGGAGAAAAATTCTTCGGCCTGCCCGGTTCAGTAGCACTCGGGTTCTACCTTTTGTCCTATCTGGCAGGTGGCTACGATGTCGCTCGGGCAGCCTTGACTGCTTTGTTTCGTGGGAAATTCGATATCGACCTGCCGCCGTTCTCGTGGGCATTGCTCAAGCGGCACGTTGTGGAGTGTTGATCAAAGGCGGGGTGCATCGCGAAAATCTCGGACACTTGGACACCGTGGCCTTGGACAAAATCGGGACACCCACCACCGGGCGTTTCACGGTCACGCAAATCATCGCCTTTGAAGACACACCCGAGGATGAGCTGCTTCGCATTGCTGCGGCGGTCGAAGAGCAATCCTGTCATCCCCTTGGTGCTGCGATTGTGGAGATGTCCAAAAAGCGAAATATTACGTTCCCTTCGGCCACCGAGATTGAAAACCTCGCAGGCAAAGGCATCCAGGCAAAAATCGAAGGGGTGGAAGTCTTGATCGGAGCGATGCGGGCCTTTGCTGGCGATCCTGCGGCCGAAAGAGGTCAGCCGCTTGCCGCTACGAATGCCAAGCTCGAAAGCGGCGGCCAAACCACCGTGATCATTTGCCGTGCTGGAAAATTCATCGGTGTCATGCTCCTGATCGCCTCGGGTTTTGGGGGCATCCCACTTAGCGTCGGGGTCGTCCTGCACGAAGGCTGCACCATCGTAGTCGTCCTGAATGCCCTGCGCCTCCTCGCGTGGCGCGAGCCCGACAATACCTCGCGGTAGGGTTTCACCCCATAGATGGGTCGCTTGACTGACGGTAGGTTGGGTGATCACCACAATGGAACATCACCCACTCTCGCCTGACCTCATCCACCGCATCGATGCTTACTGGCGGGCCGCAAATTACCTCTCAGTCGGGCAGATCTTTCTTGCCGATAATCCGCTTTTAAGACGTCCACTCACGCTGGCCGACATCAAGCCGATGCTACTTGGTCACTGGGGCACGACGCCGGGACAGAACTTCATCTATGCGCACTTGAACCGGGTCATCAAGAAGCATGAGCTCAATATGATTTACGTCTCCGGTCCGGGGCACGGTGGGCCTGCGGTGGTCGGCAATACTTACCTCGAAGGAAGTTACAGCGAGGTCTATCCAGACATCAGTCAGGATGAAAGGGGACTTCAAAAGCTCTTCCTGCAATTCTCTTTTCCCGGCGGCATTCCCAGTCACGCTTCACCGGAGACTCCCGGCTCGATTCATGAAGGGGGCGAGTTGGGCTATTCGCTGAGCCACGCTTTCGGGGCGGTGTTTGACAATCCCGATCTCATCGTCGCCTGCGTGGTTGGTGATGGTGAAGCGGAAACGGGCCCGCTGGCCACGGCGTGGCATTCCAACAAATTCCTCAATGCCGCCACGGACGGCACGGTGCTGCCCATCCTCCACCTCAACGGCTACAAGATTGCCAATCCCACCGTGCTCGCCCGTATCACGCGTGGGGAGTTGGACCAACTCATGCGCGGCTATGGATGGACCCCGTACTTTGTCGACTACGACGGCGACGACGGTGCCATGCACCAGGCGATGGCGGAGACGCTGGAGGTTGTCGTTGCAGAGATTCAACGGATCCATCTCGAAGCTCGCGAGCAGGGGAGCCAGATCCGTCCGCGTTGGCCCATGATCGTGCTCAATTCACCGAAAGGCTGGACCGGGCCAAAAGAGGTCGCCGGGCTTCAGGTCGAAGGGACCTTCCGCGCCCATCAGGTGCCGCTTCACCCGGCAAAATACCCGGAACAACTGCAGCAGTTGGAGGACTGGTTGCGCAGCTACCGACCCGACGAACTCTTCGATGGAAATGGCAGGCTCATGCCGGAGCTGGCAGAGCTTTCCCCGAAAGGCGAACGCCGCATGGGATCAAATCCTCACGCCAATGGAGGGCAACTCCTGCGTGATTTGGAAATACCGGACTTCCGCAACTATGCCGTGGAGGTGCCGACACACGGGACGAAGGGAATTGGCGACACCCACGTCTTGGGACCATTTCTGCGCGATGTCACCAAGCTCAATGAAGCCTCCAAAAACTTCCGTGTCTTCGGCCCCGACGAAACTCTCTCGAACGGCCTCGAAGCCCTCTTCGAAACCACCGAACGGCAATGGGACGCCGCCACCTTGTCAAACGACCAATGGCTCGCGCCCACCGGGCGGGTCATGGAAATGCTCAGCGAACACCAATGCGAAGGTTGGCTCGAAGGCTATCTCCTCACCGGAAGGCACGGTCTCTTCAACTGCTACGAAGCCTTCATCCACATCGTCGACTCGATGTTCAACCAACATGCCAAGTGGCTCAAAGTCACCGCCGGTCTGCCTTGGCGAAAGCCCATTGCTTCACTGAACTACCTGCTCGCCTCGCACGTCTGGCGTCAGGATCACAACGGCTTCACCCACCAGGACCCCGGCTTCATCGACCATGTCGTGAACAAGAAAGCCTCCGTGGTTCGCGTCTACCTGCCGCCCGATGCGAATTGCCTCCTCTCCGTGATGGATCACTGCTTGCGGAGCAAACACTACGTCAACGTCGTCATCGCCGGTAAACATCCCGCCCCCCAATGGTTGTCGATGGAGGCTGCCGACAAACATTGTTCCGACGGCATCGGCATTTGGGACTGGGCGGGCAATGATACCGGGGGCGAGCCTGATGTTGTCATGGTTTGCTGTGGTGATGTCCCCACGCTGGAGACCCTCGCCGCCGTCTCCATCATGCGCGAGCAATTGCCCGAGCTGAAAATTCGCGTCGTCAATGTCGTCGATTTGATGCGACTCCAACCGGAAATCGAACATCCGCACGGCTTAAGTGACACCGACTTTGACAAACTGTTTACCAAAGATAAACCCGTCATCTTCGCCTTCCACGCCTATCCTTCACTGATCCACCAGCTGACCTATCGTAGGACAAATCACCGCAACATCCACGTCCGTGGCTACAAGGAGGAGGGAACGATCACCACTCCGTTCGACATGACCGTGCTCAACGATCTTGATCGCTTCCACCTCGTCATGGACACCATTGACCGCTTGCCTCAAACTGGAGAGTGTGGACAAGCTTTGAAACGGCAACTCGAAGCCAAACTCATCAAGCACAAACAATATATCGAGAGAAACGGACAAGACATGCCCGAAATCCGCGACTGGAAATGGGTCAGTTCATCTGCCGGGACCTCCTCCGATTGGGGTGAATATCCCATGTTCTGATTATAGCAGGGAGTGCTATCGTTGGGTCTACCTCACACATCAACGATGCCCTTGACCTCCTTCGCTCCGGGATGGCTCGGTATCGTGTCGACCTGGAAAGTGATCGTGCATAATATCATCCCCAAAATACCTACTAAAACCGATGAAAACATTTCCAAAAACCTTCTCCCATGTCGGAATATCCGTTCCGAATCTCGAAGCCGCTGTTGAATTCTATGAAGAAGTCATGGGGTGGTATACGATCATGAAACCCACTGTCGTCACGGAAGAGTCAGACACAGCGATCGGGAAGATGTGTATCGATGTTTTTGGGACAGGGTGGGGGGCTTTTAAAATCGCCCACCTTTCCACCGGAGACAGAATCGGGGTCGAGATGTTTGAATTTCAGAACAATGTAACGCCTCAGGAATTTGAGTATTGGAAGACAGGAACATTCCATTTTTGTATTCAGGATCCAAATATAGAAGCCTTGGTGGAGAAAATCGTCGACCATGGAGGGAAGCAACGGATGCCCATCCGGGAATACTATCCGGATGAAAAACCATTCAAGATGGTCTATGTCGAAGATCCGTTCGGACTCGTCTTCGAAATCTACACACACAGTTACGAACTGACCTACTCGCAGGGTGTCTATCAGTCGGAGAGGGACTCTTAGGAAAAAGCCTTGATCACCGCGTCAAAATTCACCTTGATTGACTTTTCGTAGTGATGGGTCGGCGGAATCTCCTGATCGATTCCGAGCAGTTGATAGACAGCCATTTGTGCGACACGAACGGAGAATTTAACTGTGACGCCCCAGGTTACACTACGGGCTGCGGGAAGTCGGAGCTATGGGGTCTAACCTTACCGGGAGATATCCGGGATCTGCCAATGGTGGGTTTTCACCCCATAGCGCTCTTGTCCCTGCTGGTATACTTCTGGTTGACCATGAAACAAACGAACACCACAAACCGCCGCCTTGTTCTTGCTGAACGACCCGAAGGCGCACCGACAGAGGACACATTGAAACTCGAAACAGGAGATATTTCTTCACCTCAAG
>CALFSW010000192.1 GCA_937916505.1 uncultured Verrucomicrobiales bacterium
CGGCGGTGTCGTGGATGTCGAGCTTGTCCATGAGGCTTTGGCGATGCTTCTCGACGGTCTTGATGCTGATTTGGAGGACGTCGGCGGTTTCCTTGTTGGCCTTGCCTTCGGCGATGAGTTGGAGGACTTCCGATTCGCGTGGACTCAAGCGGGAGGGGCTTTTCTTGGCGTGGAGTTCGCCGTTTACTTGCGCCTTGGTCTCGTGATGGTGGAGACGTTTGGAGATGATGGGGCTGAGACAGGTCTCGCCATGGTGGACGCGGCGGATGGACTCAGCCAGGACATGGGCGGCGGTCTGTTTGATGAGGTAGCCTTTTGCTCCGAGCGTGATTGTTTGCTCGACGTAGGCATCGTCGCTGTGCGCCGAGAGGATTAGGATTTTTGTGCCAGGCTGCTGGGACAGGATCTGCCGGGTGGCTTCGATTCCGTTCATCAGCGGCATGGCAATGTCCATGACAATGACGTCCGGGTGGAGCTTTGTCGCGAGTTCGACAATTTTTCGACCATCACCTGCTTCGCCAATGATCTCGATGTCGTTCTCCGATTCCAGTAGCGCACGAAGTCCTTCACGGACGATGGTGTGGTCTTCAGCAAGAAGGATGGTAATGGCAGTCACGTTGATTGTGGGGGTGTAATGGTAGGCTCCTTCGATTCGGTATCCGGGTGCGGGATTTCGACATAGACGGAGGTTTCCTTTCCCGGAGTGGATTCGATTCGGAACCTGCCGCCAACCATTTCCACCCGCTCTCTCATGCCGAGTAGGCCGAGTTGCTCGCCATGCACCCCAAAGAAGGCGTCATTGTCGATTTGAAATCCCAAACCGTTGTCGTGAATTTTCATGCACACCCTCTCTTGGTTCTGAAGGATCTTCACTTCCGCGCGGCTCGCTTTGGAATGCTGCGAGATGTTGCTGAGCGCTTCCTGCGCGACCCGATAGAGCACGGTGCGCTTGTCGTTGCTCAGCTTCTCGACTCTGGCGAAGGCGGTGAGCGATACGCGAATTCCGGTGTCTTCCATGAAGCCTTTTAAATGGGATTGCAAGGCGGGGATCAGGCCAAGGTCATCGAGGACCGCTGGCCGTAGATCACGCGCGAAGCGATGCACGATATCCACAGATTTCTCGATCAGCTGCTGGGTGATTTCGATCTTTTGATGAAACTCTTCCGCGTCGGACACGGCCTTGGTTTTAAACAATGCCAGTTGTAGGTTAATGCCGGTGAGCGTCTGTGCGATGAGATCGTGCAACTCCCTGCTGATCCGCTTGCGCTCCTCCTCTTGCACGGAGAGCAAGCGTCTTGACAAGAGGCGGAGTTCTTCCTGGAGGATTCGAGATTTCCTGAGGAGCTGGCTGCAAGTTTCTTCGCTGGTATGCAGGGCCTCTTTAGTCAATTTTTGTTCTATAATTTTTCGCGCGACTTGGCGCTTGGAGAGCTCGAGATCTTTGGTTCGTTGATCCAAATCCGTATGAGTTCCATGTAACTCTGCTGCGGCTTCGACCGCGTTGCGATGCGTTTTCTCAATCGGTGTCAGCGTTTCGTTGAAAAAGAGTGTCGCTCTCTGAGTTGTGGCTTCTTCATTCAGAGTGATTGGGGGTGAAGACAAGATCGTCTTCAGCGCGGCTTCGTGGATCTTTGCGAGTTCCAGGGTGTCAACTCCCATCCTGACCGCCTTTGCACCGAGCTGCTGTGCCACTTGAAGGTGAACCTCAAGGCCCTCTTCGCCATGCAAGCGCAGGGCGGTGAGATAGTCTGCCGTCAGTGAGTTCATGGAAAGTTGGTCGTGGGAATGGGTTGGGAGTGTGGCTGGGTGTGCTGGGCAGAGATCAGACGATGCCTGTTGTAAGGCTATAGGGCGAATGCCAAAAGCTAACGATCAAAATATGGCGTTTTTCCAAGTCGAACGCATTCCTCTGTATAGAGTTACATCGCGGTAGACCAGGTCTGCCAGTCTTGTCCCTTTGGAACTGGCCCTGTGGTAGGATCCATTCGTTGAACCCGAAGCTACGTCGAGGGTCACGGCGCAGCTTGATGGCATCCGTGAGAGCGGGGAGGGCTTCGGGTGCTTTGGAAAGGCGGTCGGCGACGCTCACTTCCCTCGGCGTCAATCCCTCGAAGGTTCGCATTTCTGCGGGATGCTCCACCTGCACCGTTTTCGGGAGGCCGATGCAGCTGTCCACGCGTTTGAAAAAAGAGTGTAGATCATGGGTGGGGAACATTTGGGAACCACGCGGTAGAGCTTGCCTGAAGCCACGGTTATCAAGATCGATTCTGTCCATCAGTAATGACTCTGACCGACGTTCAGCTTCGATTCTATGGGGTGCTTACCAACTCGTATGTCGGCAATGCCTATTATCATCAAAACCGCTATTACTATGGTGGTCGATACGAACGCGGTGACTTTCAACACAATGGGCGCTCATACAAAGAACGCTACGTCCACGGGGATCGTCAGTTTTATGGCGGTCGAACCGAACATCACGGCAGTGATCGGCAAAAGGAAAGTCGTCAGCGGAATTTCCGCCAAGCACAGGAGAACAAGCGGCAAGATTTGCGCAATGGTCGCCAAAACTCTGAACGCCGTTAGATACCTCTTACGTGACGTCGCTCCCTTCATTCGTCATCACGTGATTTATCTGCGCGGTGGCCAAGCTCTTGGAGGAGTTCGATCTGCACTTGCTGGATTTCGACAAGATGCTCCCATTGCTGCATCATGAGGTGATCGACTTTTTCGTGGAGGTGGCGGATCTCAAGCTCGGCCTTGAGGTTGATTTGGTATTCGTGTTCGCCGAGAATGCGATCTTTGGCCTCCTGGCGGTTCTGGCTCATCATGATGACGGGCGCCTGGATCGCGGCAATGCAGGAAAGGAGGAGGTTAAGCAGGATGAACGGGAAGGGATCGAACGGTCGTGTGAGAAGGACTGCGGTGTTGATGCCGATCCAGATCAGCAGGAAGGAGAAGAAGGTAATCAGAAAGGTCCAGCTCCCGCCGAAGGTTGCGATCTTGTCGGCGAGGCGTTGGCCAAAGGTCAACTGCTCAACGAAATCTTCGCGAACATCCGCCGCCAGGACGTCATGGTCTGCCATGCTTTCAAGGACGCCCATTTCGAGGCCTGTCAGTTCTCCTTTTTCGCTGACC
>CALFSW010000193.1 GCA_937916505.1 uncultured Verrucomicrobiales bacterium
CGAATCTGGAACTCACCCCGAAAACTCTGTGTGAGAAGATGAGGTCGGATCGCTGCCTTCTTTCCGAGCATCGCGGGCAGCATGTCGAAGCTATCGGTCGCGGCCTTGTCGGGAAGTTGATATCCGATCACGGAAGCAATCGTCGCCATGATGTCGGTGGTATTGGTCATCTGATTCGAAACCTGCCCCTTGGGGATTCTCCCCGGCCATCTCGCAATAAATGGAACACGGTGCCCCCCTTCCCAACCATCCCGCTTGACCCCGCGAAAGCCGCCGGAGGGATCGTGCTGATGATCCTGCCTCATCCAATCAACATGAACGGTTTCGGCTCCATTGTCGGCGTTGAAAAGAACGAGCGTTTCTTCATCGATCTCCAACTCGTTTAGCAGATCAAAAACGCGGCCCACCAAAGCATCGAGCTGAAAGACAAAGTCCCCCCGGGGACCGGCCTTGGTGGAGCCATTGAACTCCGCAGCGGTAAGAACAGGTGCGTGCGCGATCTGGGTGGAGAAGACTGCGAAGAAAGGTTTTCCGGGAGTTTTCTCCCGATGGTCTGTGATGAAATCCTTTGTCTTCTCATAGAAGAGCAGGTCGGCATCCACAAATTTGTAGCCCGGAGCCATCCAACCGGCGTCATTGTCCCAGCGCCACTTTCCTCCGGGATTGGGGGTACTCTTGGGATCATATCGCCTGTCTGCCGGAACCGGCACCATTCCGTTTTCGATGTAAACGTAAAGAGGATCGGTCGTCGGGCAGTTGGGCGTCACAAACGATTCATCGAAGCCCCTCTTATTGGGACCATCGATGAGAGGAGTGCTTTTTTCGTAGTCAATCAGGAGGGAATTCTTGAACCCTCCACCCAATCGTTTGCCTTCTTTATCAAGCCAGGTCAACCCGACATGCCACTTCCCAAAGATTCCCGTCCGATATCCTTTTTCCTGAAGTATCCCGCCCAAGGTCAGGGTTCCCGGCTTGAGATAGCTGGGACCACCGGGGCCCTCAAACGCTCCCCCACCACGGCCGGTTGACCGGTAAATCTGTTGACCCGAAAAAAGGCCGTAACGGGAAGGAGAACAAATCGTTGAAGGACTGTGCGCATCCGTAAAGCGGATTCCTTCCGCCGCCATCTGATCCAATCTCGTAGTTTGATAGGCAGACTTGGGATTGTAGCAAGAGAGATCCCCAACGCCCAAATCATCGGCATAAATAATCACGATGTTCGGCAGCTTGGCAGAAGCCGAAACTGCCAACACTGTCAGGGAAAAACAAAGTGACCGAATCACCTCTCCACCTCCCCACGTCCAAGATCAATGAGACGTGAAAAGAGATGCTCCCCTCCGACCCGGAGGCCACAGTGTTCATATTCGCTGGTATAAAAGGCTTTCATATTCGGAACTGATTCGATGGTTTCACGGGAGAACCTGGCATTCACAAACATGTCGTTGGCGTAAACGGCACAAGCGACCGGCACCGTATTCCGGCTCAGAACGTCCTTGTCATACAAAGCAGGCCAACCGTCGTAGTCCGCAAGAATATTGGCAGCTTCCTTCATCCCCTTGAGTTCTGAAATTTCATCGAACATCCAGGGGAAGACCATTTCCCCGTAAAAGAGGAAATCCTCAAAATTATTGAAGTGAGGATAGCTTTCCTTCTGCACTGCGTCGCACGCCCAGGCGCTCGCGCTGCCCTGTGCATAGATCGCTTCGTGCAGAATGGCAAAGATCGGATTCGTGTCGAACCGGAGCGCAGCTTGCAGCCCCATCTTAAAAGTGTGGCTCACGATCTCCTGATCACCGGCTTGGACAAAGGCTTCCTCCAGAAGAAAGTGAATCTCCTCGGCAGTGTGGGCAAAACCGAACTTCAATCCCAACAACTGAACCAACTGCGGAATGACACGGTCACCATTTGGGAAGCGCACGTCGTTTTCCTGAAGATGTCGGGCCAGCTTCACCAGCCGCTCTTTATCCATCGGGAACTTTTCAAAATACTGACGATTCCGCTCCTCAACAAAAGGAAAAGTCCCCTCGTAAATCTCCCGCGCTGTTCGGTCCAAACCGGGAACCCCTCCAAAGATGAAGCACTCCTTCAAACCCTCGGGGTGAAGACTCAGGTAGGTCATCGTGCACCATCCTCCGTAGCTTTGACCGATTGTTGACCACGGAGTATCCGGGCTCATTTCAGCACGAATTGCTTCGGCATCACGCACAATATTGTCCTGACGAAAGTGTTTGAGATAATCAGCCTGGGCCCGGGCATCGCCCTCCAGTACAAGGGCCTGATAATCCACCGCGCTGCTCAGACCATTGCCACGCGTATCATACATCAGAACACGAAATTCAGTGAGAGCCCGCTTCAGCCAGCCTTCCTTGCGAATGGGCAGTGGAGCCCTGAATCCGGGACCACCTTGTAGAAAAAGGAGGAAAGGTTTGTCTTTGCTCTTGGGATCAAGATCACAAACCTCGCGAACGAAAACGTTGATCTTGCGGCCGCCGGGATTGCCATGGTCGAGAGGAACCTCGAAGGTGTGATCGATCAATTCGAGACCGGGAATTCGATAGGGATTGGATGAAGTCATTCTTTTGATTTTGATTCCACGAGATAGGGCATCTTCGCTCCGGATTCCTTGAGCCAACGATTCAGCTCCTTCCGCATTTCCAGGGCCAGCGCTGGCTTTTCATTCGCCAGATTCTTCTTCTCGCCCAGATCTTTCACCACGTCGTAAAGCTCGACAGAGTCGTCGTCATAAAAGTGGATCAATTTGTAATCCCCTTTCCGAATCGCTCCACCCAGACGATTTCTCTTATGAAAGGCATAGTTGGGATAGTGGAAGAAAAGGGACTCGCGCTTCAACTTTCCACTTCCTGTGAGAATGGGGATCAGACTCTCTCCGTCGAGGGGAGTTCCTTCTTTTGGTTTCAAACCAGCGACCTCCAGAAGAGTGGGGAAAACATCCGTGCTGATCACGGGAGTGTCGTTACGACTTCCCGGCTTGATCTTCCCCGGCCAGCGAATCGCCCAGGGAACCCGTATCCCGCCTTCGTAAAGATGCCCTTTGTTTGCCCGCAGCGGACCATTGCTGAAAAGCGACCCGTTGTCCGAGGTGAAAATCACGATGGTATTTTCGGTGAGACCAAGGTCATCAAGGGACTTCAAAAGTCGACCAATGGACCGGTCCATCCCTTCAATCATGGCCGCGTAGGCAGGGTTCTCAACCGAACGACTCTTGTACTTTTTAATGAGATCCTCTGGAGCCTCGATGGGATAGTGCACCGAGTAGTTCCAGAAGGTCAGGAAGAAGGGCCCCTTTTTCTGATCCTTGATAAAGTCAATGCACTCCCCGGCCAATCGGTCGGGCAAATACTCTCCGTCTTTTCCTTCTTTGAGAGTTGGGATTTTATAAGGCGCGAAGTAAGTCGGAGGACCTCCCCGGTCATACCCGCCAATGTTCAAATCATATCCTTGATGCTCCGGACGCAGTTGGGGCTCGAATTTTTTCCCGGCCTCATCCGCTCCCTTCCGGTGCGAGAGGTGCCATTTCCCGACAAACCCCGTCGTATAACCGGCCTCCTTCTTTAATCGCTCGGCCAAAGTCGTGGCCTCAATTGGCAAATAAGTCAGCTTCTTCGCTCCGGCTTGTTGCCGCCCCTCGGGCACCATTCCGTCCTTATGCCCGGGCGCATGGTTGGTAATGGACAGACGAGCCGGAGAAATCCCCGTCAGCATCGCCGCCCTCGTCGGAGTGCAAACGGGAGCCGCCGCATATCCATGGGGAAACATCATTCCTTCGGTCACAAACTGGTCCAAGGAGGGCGTATCCAAATTCTCATTCCCCTGAAAATGAGCATCAAACCACCCAAGATCATCGGCCATGATCAATACGATGTTTGGAGGTTCCTTCCCTGCGGCAATCATGACCGCGCAACAAAACGTGAATAGAGTCTTCTTCATCTTAATAATAATTGTTAAATCCCTTACTTCTTTTCCAGCTCCAACATGGATTCGGCCAAGGCCTTGCCAAAGCGCACGAATGTCTTTCCGCTCCCGAGATAGTGATACTCGGCATTTGAAGCACAGCGCTTCCACATGCGATCCTCATCTGCCGTTAACTCGCCATCGCCAAAACCAAAATTTTCGCACTCCTCCCGGTAATCCCCTGTCGTCATCCTGCCATCCTTAACCCGTCGCTTCCACTCCCCGGTCATTCTTCTCTTCCAGTAAATGTCACTCAAAGGCAAGTCGTAGAATGGCCCGCTATCGACCGCGATCACTTTCCCGCGAAACTCCGGAGCAACACGGTCATCGTAATTTTTCACCGCGGCAAACTGGGCCTTCCTGAAGTCGGTCACCGGAAGTCCCTTGTCGAATTTCCGGCGATCAGGATCTGGACCGTAAACTCCCAGGATTCCCACGATAAAGGGCAACTGTGGCGATTTGAATTCCTTCCTCACATCCGTGATGAAATGAATCATGTTGTCGGTATACTGTTCAATATGATGCCGGTTGCACATGTCGTTCCACCCTTGAAACCAAACAAACCCGGCAAGTTCATATCCCGTCTCCTCCTGATAGCCCGGCACCACTTTTTTGATACTGCCGCTATCCTTTAAGGTCTCCTTCACAAATTGAATCATCTCGCGGTAGTAATGCCCCACTTCCTCCTTCTTCGGGAGATTCCCATTCTTCGTTTCCCTTTCACTTGGACGATACGGCCCCGCCCCCGGAGGGCGAAAATCCACCGCCAGTGACTTTCCGCCCCAAGCCGTTTTGATGATGAGAACCGGCTCTTCGAGCGCCTGATCCAGGTAGATCCCAAATCCGAACTCAGGCCCGATTCGATTTTCATCAAACCCATATCCAACTTTCACCTTCCCCATCAAGGTAATGCCGGAACCACCACGGTTAGTATGGCAGGCAACCCAGGCATTCGTGCTCACGACCGGATTTCCCCGCTCGTCCAATATCACCTTCAGAAGGGGAGCCGTCGCGGGATCGTCGCCAATTGCCGCAAATGTGCTTTGATGGGCGGACCCTTGCATATTGGACTGTCCGGCAAGGATGTAGACTTTCAATGGTTTCGCAAATGCCGTGCCCACACCGGCAAACAAAGTGAGGCACAGGAAACTTAAAACACGGGCTACCTTGATTCGTCCTGTCATTGACCCGGAACTCTGAACGGTCATTCCAAGAAGACCAGAAAATCCCTTCCGGCTGATCTCCACAAACCACAATTCAATTGACCACCACCCCCCTCTCCCCTAACCCTCCCGGCCTTATGGAAAATGAATCCGTCGCTGACCTCCTGGCGATCGACACCGGCTCAATCGAGAGCCGCCTGTCGGAACTCAGGAGGTATCTTTGACATCCCCTTGCTGACCGACAAAATCGCAGAACTTGAGACCAAGGCTGCCATCCCCGGGTTCTGGAACAAACAGGATCTGGCCCGCGAAGTTCTGGCCGAGACCAAGCTCCACAAGGACAAGCTGGATCCTTTCCTGAAACTCGAGGAGGAATTTGAAAACCTCACCTCCGGCATCGAACTTGCCAGGGAATTCGACGACATCGATTCGGCCCGCGAAGCCCGCGCCACCTTTGACCGACTTTCCAAAGACCTCGAATCCTTTGAGCTTATCACACTGCTGGATGCTCCTTCCGATCCGAAAAATGCCTACATGACCATTCAGGCTGGAGCCGGCGGCACGGAGGCCGGTGATTGGGCCGGCATGCTTTACCGAATGTATAATCGCTGGGCCGAGAAACATGACTTCAAGGTCACCGTCACCGATTATCAGGAAGGTGAGGAAGCCGGGCTTTCCTCCGCTTCGCTCAAGATCGAAGGCCCCTACGCCTACGGTTACCTCAAAGCCGAACGCGGCGTCCACCGCCTCGTTCGCATCTCCCCCTTCGACAGCGCCGGAAAACGCCACACTTCCTTCGCCTCCATCGACGTCACCCCCGAAATCGACGATAGCATCGTCATCGAAATCCCGGACTCGGACGTGGAAATCTCCACCGCTCGTTCCGGCGGCAAAGGCGGTCAAAACGTCAACAAAGTCGAAACCGCAGTCCTCATGAAACACCTCCCCACCGGAATCATGATTCGCTCAACCCAGGAACGTTCCCAGCTCCGCAACCGTGAAGTCGCGTGGGAAACCCTCCGGGCCAAGCTTTACCAAATCGAGGAGGACAAGCAGAAGGCCGAAGCCGACCGAACCTACTCCGAAAAAGGAGAAATCGGTTGGGGAAGCCAGATCCGTTCCTACGTTTTTCAGCCCTACCAGATGGTCAAGGACCTCCGCACCGGCGAGGAGACGGGCAACATCCAAAACGTCATGGACGGAGCCATCGATCCCTTCATCGAGGCCATGCTCCGTGGTCAAAAACGTTAAGGCATCTTCCGCCAGGAAAGTGAAACAGCCAATCCTGGAAACTCATCCGGGATCGTTTTCGAGCCCAGAAGACTCATCGGCCCATCATGCCGCAAAAAGTTGGAGTTTGAGGAATCGGTCAAACAACTTCATGATTTGGATGACAAAAACTCAAACCGACCTCCTTTCTGACTGACAAGCCCCTATCCATTGAGGATAAACTCTCCGGATCAAAGTAGGGCAAACAAGTGCCGAACAATCACTTGTGCGTCTGCCGGTCCACACCCCCCGCAACCTTCAATAATTCCACCGGCTGATCCTCATGCTGGATCTTTCCAACGGCTGTCTTGAACTTGCCGACTTCAAGACTCCCTTTGAAGCAATGCCATTCCACTCAACCCGTCACCAACCTTCATGATAACATTTCCACCCTCCCCCCGAACCCTCGGCCTGTTCTTTCTTTTAAGTCTGCCCGCTCTTTCCGCGCCACAGATTACCGAGTTTGTCGCCGATAACCGAAATTCCCTGGTGGACGGAGATGGCAGGTCGAGCGATTGGATCGAGATCCACAATCCTGACGGAGAAGATCTTGATCTGACCGGTTACCACCTCACCGATGATGCCGGCAACGCGACCAAATACACCTTTCCGGCTGGCACAACGCTGCAAGCGGGACAACGTCTCGTCGTATTTGCATCCAATCAGGACGACTCCAATCACACCGACGGAGGAGGAAATCTTCACACCAACTTTTCCCTCGATCCTGATGGAGAATATCTCGCGCTCACGGCACCCGATGGTTTGACCATCCAGGAATTCGCTCCCAAGTATCCCAGGCAATTTGAGGACATTGCCTTTGGAATCGGAAGCGCCTCTCCGACCGATTCGCTGATCTCCACCGGAGCCCCCTCCAAATGGTTCGTTCCCGTCCGCGATATCGGCACGACCTGGCGAGACCTTGGCTTCGATGATTCCACATGGACTTCAGCGGAGACAGGAATCGGATACAGCGGCGACTACGAAGACTTCATCGGCACAAACGGAAACATCCAAAATGCGATGTGGTTCATCAATAGCACCGTCTATCTGAGGGTCCCGTTCCAGGTCGATGATCCCGCCGCCTTTTCCTCCCTGACCCTAAGGATGAGCTATGAGGATGGATTTGCGGCCTATCTCAATGGCGTCCCCGTGGTATCGACCAATGCGCCCGGCGAGGAATCTCTCGGCCATACCTCGGAAGCGACAGCGGCGCATCCGGACGAAGAGGCCATCGTTCCCGAGGACTTCACCTTCTCACCCGACGCTTTGATTGCGGGCACCAACATCCTCGCCTTTCAAGGACTGAACCTCACCAAATCGGGCTCAAACTCCAACGATTTCCTTCTCCTTCCGGAACTTCTCGCCGCCGGCTCCACAGCCAATGTCGTGACCGGTTACTTTATCCAAGCCAGTCCGGGGCAGCCCAACCCCAGCGAGATCTTCACCGACTACGTTCGAGACACCACATTCTCAGTTGATCGCGGATACCATGCCGAAGCCTTCGATCTCGCAATCACCACCTCCACCGAAGAAGCCACCATCATTTACACCCTCGATGGCACGGCCCCGTCATCTGCCAACGGGCTCACTTACACCGCACCCATTTCCATCGACAAATCCACCACCATCCGCGTGATGGCGATGAAAGATGGTTTCCTCCCCACAAACATCGACACCCAGACCTATCTTTTCGTTTCCGACATCGTTCGGCAGACCCGCCCGGCAGGCTACCCGACCACTTGGGGTGGCGGAAACGCCGACTACGCAATGGACCCCGAAGTGGTCACTGATCCGGACTACTCCCACAATTTCGAAGAAGCCTTTGCCGCTCTTCCCACCTTGTCGCTGGTCTTCAATCCCGATGCCCTATTCCATCCGACCACGGGAATCTACCAGAAACCACAATCGGAGGGCATCAACTGGGAACGGCCGACTTCTGCGGAGTTTATTTTCCCGGATGGCTCTGAAAATGGATTCCAGATTGATGCGGGCGTTCGCATTCAGGGCGGGTCATCCCGATCCACCGACACCCCCAAGCACTCTCTTTCGCTCCGCTTTCGATCCGACTACGGGGCGGCAAAACTCAAGTATCCTCTCTTTGAAAATTCCCCGGAGGGAGAATCAGCGGTCGAGGAGTTCGATGCTCTTCAGTTGCGACCGGAATACAACTTCGGCTGGATGCACCGCCACTGGTATCAATGCGATCATGCCCTCTATGGTCGCGACCAATGGGCCAGCGATCTCTTCTTGAAAATGGGGCAAAACGGGTCTCACGGTCGATGGGTTCATCTTTTTTTAAATGGCATCTACTGGGGACTCTACGATGTCCACGAACGCCCCGACGCCGACCACATGGCCAATTATTTCGGAGGACAAGATGATGATTACGACACCGTGAATTCATCCGTCGCGACCAACGGGGATTTAAATGCCTACAATACCATGATGAATCTGGCCTACGGTTCGATTCAAACTGAATCCACCTACGCGGCCATTCAGAACTACCTCGATCTCGATGCCTTCATCGATTATATGATGCTGAACGCCTATGTTGGAAACCGTGACTGGGACGGCCACAACTGGCGCGCTGCTCGAAAACGAGAAGCCGGAGCACCTTACCTGTTTTTCCCCTGGGACACCGAGTTCGCAGTGAGCCACGTTTCCGGTGGGGCTTTCCCGACGCCTCCCAATTTCTTTACGACCTCCCTGAAAACCAACGTGACCGGCAACAATGGAAACCGCCGACCCACCGGATTGCAGCAGCGGCTTGCGCTCAATCCTGAGTATCGCTTGCGCTATGCCGACCGCGTTCGGGCTCACATGTTCAATGGTGGGCCCCTCACTCCGGAATCTTCGGCTGCCACCTGGACAACCCGCTCTGCCCCCATGTCGAACGCGATCGTTGCCGAATCGGCACGATGGGGCGACTTCCGAAGAGACGTCAACAGCAGCCGCTGGACCTCCTCTCAATTTGATCTCTACACCCGGGACGACCACTATACCCCGATGAACGAGTGGTTGTTGAACACCTACATTCCTCAACGAACGGACATCGTTTTGGGGCAACTTGAAGCCCGTAACCTGTATCCGTCCACCGACGCTCCGGACTTTTCAATTCATGGCGGAAGAATCCCTCGCGGAAGTGAAATTGAAATCAGCGCTCCTTCGACCGTTTACTATACCATCGACGGCCCGGATCCCCGCGCACCCGGTGGTGCCGTTGGAGCATCGGCGGCTGCCATCGCTCCGGGAGGAAAGATCACCATGAACACCTCGACCCTCTTGAGAGCTCGAACGCGCACAGGCGGAGGCCAATGGTCCGCTCTCACTGAAGCGACCTTCACCATAGGAGCAGACGGACTTGTCATCAGCGAAATCATGTATCGTCCCCAGGGAAACTCACAGGCTGAGTTTCTTGAGATCCACAACACCAGTGGTTTTGAGGTCTCCCTCACCGGACTTCGCTTCACCAAAGGGATCATCTTCAACTTTGATGATCATTCGGCCTTGGCATCTTTACCCGCCGGTGGACGCGTTCTCATTGTCCGTGATCTTGCCGCCTTTCAATCGATTTATGGAAACACTCACGATGCCATCATTGCCGGCGTATTTCAGGAAGGAACGGCCCTTTCCAATGACGGTGAAACTCTGACTCTGGCAGATGCCGAAGGCACCGAAATTTTCACGGTGAAATATAACGACGCCGTCCCCTGGCCAGGTGAAGCCGATGGCAGCGGCCCATCCTTGGTTTATCGCGGAGGCACTCCGCAGGCCCCGGAAAGCTGGCGAATCTCCTCAGCCGGCAATGGGAATCCCGGGACCACCGATTCGACCCGTTACGAAGAAGGCCCGCTCACCTCTTACGCACTCGCCGGCCCCATGATCATCACCGGTGACGAGACTTCGAGCACTGCTTCATTCCGGGCCTGGCTCACAGCTGATGATGTCGACTTCACGGTCGCTTACTCACCCGACCTCTCGATCTGGACTGAGGTCTCCTCAATTCCCAGCTCCCAGGTTGCCAACGATGACGGATCCCGCACCCTCTCCGTTGACGTTCCCCCGGGACAAAAAGGATTTGCCCGGCTCATCATCACCCTGCGTTAGAAAATGTCGTTGAGAGATTTTTGGACAAACTCTCCTTCAATGGATAAAAGGCGTGTGTGAAACAACTTTTTATCGCCACCCTCGCCTGCTCCATCGCGAGCGCACAACAATTCCCCTTTCCTTCCGCAGGCTCCATCGAACGGCTCGATCCCGCTCTTGATCAGCTCATTGCTCCCGGAGCAAAAATCGAGGTCATTGCCTCCGGCTTCACTTGGTCGGAGGGTCCGGTTTGGGACAAGGCGAACAACCGCCTTCTCTTCTCTGACGTCCCCGAAAACACCGTCTTTCAATGGAGCCTTAAAGATGGCCTTGCTATTTTCCTAAAACCATCAGGCTACACCGGAGTTAGCGACTATGGCGGCGAGCCCGGATCCAATGGGCTGACTTTCGATCGTCAGGGACGTCTCCTTTTCTGCGAACATGGCGACCGTCGCGTGTCCATGATCACCAAAGACGGGGGTGGGAAAATCACTCTCGCCGATCAGTTCGAGGGAAAACGTTTCAATTCCCCCAACGACCTCTGCGTGCATTCAACTGGAATCATTTTTTTCACCGACCCTCCCTACGGACTGCCAAAAAAGGAAAACGACCCCCGCCGGGAGATCGATGCCTTTGGGGTCTATCGGATCGGGCTCGACGGAAAAGTCTCGATGGCGGTTCCGGATTTGAAGCGACCCAACGGAGTCACTCTCTCAAACGACGGCAAGACCCTCTATGTTGCCCAATCCCACCCGGCCGAAGCATGGGTGATGTCCTATCCTGTTGATGAGAAAGGAAACGTTGGCAAAGGAAAGCTCCTCTTCGACGCCACCGAACTCGGCAAAACGGACCAGGGACTCCCCGATGGTTTGAAAACCGACACCAAGGGAAACATCTGGTGCACCGGCCCCGGCGGAGTGATGGTTATCAGCCCGGCGGGCAAGCTCCTCGGACGTATTCTCACCGGACATCGCACCGCCAACTGTGCTTGGGGAGATGACGGATCAACCCTCTACCTCACTGCGGATTACTACATCATGCGTCTCAAAACCCTCACCAAAGGCACAGGCTTTTAAAAGATGGCTCAACGCAGCGACACCATCATCAAGGCTCTCGAACAAGAGATCATGCAGGGGAAACTCACCCCTGGTGAGCGTCTTCCTTCCGAGGAAAAACTCTGCACCCGCTTCGACGCCAGCCGCACCGTGGTTCGCGAGGCCATTCAGCAACTCCGGGGCCGGGGCCTCCTCCGCACCCTCAAAGGTTCAGGTTCCTACATCGCCGATCCCAGCCTGGAAACTCTGGCCGGAGCAGTCGAAACCTACTCCGTTCTAACGGGGGACGACTCCTATCTGGAGCTCATGGACTTTCGAATTCTTCTGGAGACCGAATGCGCCCGGCTTGCCGCCATTCATGCCGGGGAAAAAATCATCGAGATCATGCAAAGGGCCATCGACAAGATGGAGGACTCGCGCGGAGACCGGAAACGATTCAGCGAAGCCGACATCGCCTTCCACCTCGCCATTGCCGCAGGTTCCAGACACAACCTCTTCGCGACTGTTCTTAGCGCTCTCGAAAAACGCTCGATCGAATACGCAAACGTCAACCGGGGAAACAGCGAGTGGTACCAAAGCGTGATCACCACACACCAGGAAATCTTCGAGGCCATCTCGGAAGGCCAACCCGAGAAAGCGGCCATCGCAATGAAACGTCACCTTATTCTCTCAAGACGTCATTACGTCGATCTCGAGAAATAAATCCCGGGAATGGTAAAAAGCCTCTCGCCTTCAGATTCAACATTCTTTAAACAGCATCAGCTATGATCCGCATCATCATCACTTTCACTGTTCTTGCCGCAGCTTCTCTTCTTAGCTCTTGCTGCTGCCTCTAGGAGCATTCTTCGGACAATGTCCAAAATTCCGTTGAACTTTCGGGAGTATCCCGAAAGTGAGATGCTCGCACGCTCTCAACGGTTCCGTGATGAGTTAATTTCACGCCGAACCGTCCGGGATTTCTCCAATCGCCCCATCCCTGCCGGAATCCTGGAGGCCTGCCTTGAGTCGGCTGTCACTGCGCCCAATGGCGCCAATCTCCAACCGTGGCATTTCACGGTCATCCGGAATCCCACTGTCAAACAAACCATCCGCCTGGCTGCGGAGGAAGAAGAGCGGGAATTTTACCAATCTCGTGCGCCGGACGAGTGGCTGGATGCCCTCTCCCCCATTGGGACAGATGCTCAAAAGCCCTTTCTCGAAAACGCTCCAGCTCTCGTTGCCATCTTCCAAAAATCGGAGATTACCCGTCCGGATGGAAGCTCCTCGCGAACCTACTATCCCAAGGAATCAGTCGGAATCGCTACCGGATTTCTCATTGCAGCCTTGCATCATGCCGGACTTGCCAGCCTCACCCATACCCCGAGTCCCATGAAATTTCTCAATGAAATTCTGGATCGCCCCTCGACTGAAAAGCCCTTTCTCCTTCTGATTGTAGGCTTTCCCTCCACTGATTGTCAGGTCCCGGATCTCAAAAGACTCCCCCCCGGAGAGATGGTCGATTTTTGCTAACTGGACAGCAAAACGTATTTCTCATAGAAACTGGCACGCGTATTGCTCACTACGACTCAACGCAACAGTTATCCGAAGACCATGAAAAAAATCGAAGCTATCATCAAGCCGTTCAAACTCGAAGAGGTCAAAGAAGCCCTCGCTGAAGTTGATGTCCAGGGAATGACCGTGACCGAGGTCAAAGGCTTTGGTCGCCAAAAAGGCCATACCGAGATCTACCGAGGTTCGGAATACACCGTCGACTTCCTTCCCAAAGTGAAGATTGAAATCGTGGTCAATGACGAAGACTCCCAAAAAGTGGCTGAGGCCATCGTAAAGAGCTCAAACACCGGGAAAATCGGTGATGGAAAAGTATTCATTTCCCCTGTCGAAGAGGCCATCCGTATTCGGACCGGCGAAACCGGTGCCGAAGCGGTCAACGTGAGCTAGGCTCGCGCTTCTTCAAACTTTTCAACCACAAAACCGCCCCGCGAAAGTTGGGCGGCTTCTTTTGTTTCTCAATCCAAACAGGAATTTGCTGATCCAACGACAGCGGAAGTAAACTTAACTCAAATCCTCCGCCGTCACACTCCGCTGCTCGCGAGTGCCCAGCTCCACCGCCTGGTCCACCACCCGGGACGGATCCGCATCAAAACGATAGCCGTGGCAGTTCGGACAAATCACCACTTCGGCGGTCACAATGGAATCACACCCCTCACAAACCTTGTAAGCCACGGGATTGTTCGCGATTTGCCTCGCTTTGGCGAGTCGGTCTTGTTGGGCGGCATCAGACATGGATCAATAAAAAGGGATAAAAAAGAAGGGCCATGAGGAAGATTCCTCGTGGCCCGTCAAAAAATGAAAATTGCTCGGAGGAAAACTAGGCTGGTTTGATAGCCTTGTTGGTCCGGCTTTTCAAGTTCGCAGCTTTATTTTTTTGGAAGATATTATTTTTCGCAGCCTTGTCCACTGCGGAGCTAAACTCCTGGAAGGTTTTGAGAGCTTCCTCGTTCTTGCCCTCTTCGGCAGCAGCAAACGCCTTCTTTTGAAGGGTCTTGATGCGGCTCTTCGCGGCACGGTTTCTCTCAGTGCGTTTCTCGATCTGACGCACTCTTTTTTCTGCTGACTTATTGTTGGCCATAGGACATTCCCGCTTGGGCGGAGCGGGAAAATAGGCAAAACAAGCGAGGTGTCAAGTTCCAGTCCACGGAATTTTCAATAGCACCCCTGCCCTTCCTGTGTGAGAATCCCCCCATGAAATCAAGTACCGCTCTCCTCTTAGGCCTCCTTGTTGGATTGGCCTCCGCTCAGGAGAAGCCCGCAATCCCGGAAGACCTCCTCGATGACGAGCAGGTCCGCGACGAAGCGGCGTTGAATGAATTCACGGTCCCCTCAATTGCAAAAGTCTTCAACGAGCTCGAAAAAATCTCCCCCCTCTCATACAACTCTGATCATCTTAAAGACTACGAACGTCTTCCGTTCGACGAATCACGTCTCGCCCTGCGCCTCGGAACCCTGATCGCCGATGGCTTCATCGCAGTGCAGACCGGAAACTCGGACGATGTCCCAATAATCGCCAAACACATTTCCAACTACGCCGCGGCCCTTAGTGCTGGCAAAAGTCTTAAAAAACACGCCGCCGCCCTCCTCGAACACGCCAAGGCCAAGGATCTCCCCAAACTCAAAAAAGCCCTCGCCGCCACCCAGCGCGATGTCGAACACGATTTTGTCAGGCTTCGTAACCCCGATCTCTCACACCTCATCTCTCTCGGCGGTTGGCTTCAAGCCCTCAACTCCGCCTCCATCGCGGTCGACAAAAAATACACCCCCGAACGGGCCCTCACTCTTTTCCGGGAAGATGTTGCCGATTATTATGCCGAATCCATCGGATCTCTCCATCCTGACACCAGTTCCCGTCCCCACCTCGTCAAGATGAGACTGCTCCTTCAAGGCCTCCGCAATGCCATGGTCCTCGAGGAAGGTGCCAAACCAACCGCAAAACAGGTCAAAGAAGTGACCGAGGTCTCCGCTGAACTTGTTAAAATTGCCCGTAAATAAATCACCCACTATGACCCTCCTCCTCGGACTTGGAATCATCGGGTCCCGCAGTGCCGACCAACTCGTCGCCGCCGGACATCCCCTCAAAACCTGGAACCGCACCCCTAAAGATCGCCCCGATTCAGTCGATGACCCGGCATCTGCCACAGCCGAAGCTGATGTTATTATCTCCTATCTCCGCGATGAACTCGCCGTTCGCGAGGTTTTTTCCGGCATCAAAAGCCAACTCGATGAAAGCAAGACTTTCATCAACCACTCCACGATTGATCCTGACACAACCATTTGGCTCGATCGTCAGTGCCGTGAGATCGGCTGCGGCTTTCTCGACGCCCCCTTCACCGGTTCACGCGATGCTGCTGCCGGAGGGAATCTTGTTTACTACATCGCAGGTGATCAGGACCTCCTTGAAAAACACCGCCCCTTTCTCGAAATCACGTCACGCGAGATCCTCTACCTTGGTCAATCTCCTGCCGCCACCGTGGTTAAGGTCACCACCAACCTCGCCACCGCCGCCGCCGTCCAGGCTTTGACCGAAGCGCTCGAAATCTCCCGCCGCTACGGGGTCGATCCCCGTGCCTGGCACGAGGCCGCCAAACTGAACGGGTGCTATTCTCCCGTCATGGGCATGAAAATCCCGACCCTGCTGGAGAATGATTTCACGCCTCACTTCTCAACCGAGAACATGGCCAAGGACACCCGGTATGCCATCCAACTCGCTGACGCGGCCGGCATCACCGCCGACCTCAACCATCTGACCTGGGCCCGGCTTTTCGAAGCTGAAATGCGTGATGCCTCCGAGGACTTTTCCGCAACCATCCGCCAACACCAAACCACTGACCTGGAATTGGAGGATGAGGATGAAATCTCCTGTAGCCGCATCCGCCTCTCCGGCCCCGACGCCGGGCGCTACCTCAACGGACAGGTCAGCAACGACATCCGCCTCACCGAAGACGGCCGCCTCATTGAGGCCTGTCTCCTCAACGCCAAAGGGCGCCTCCAGTTCTACGTGCAAATCCATCGCGAAGGCGATGACTTCATCGTGCAAGGTCCCATCGATCTCGCTGAAGAACTTCTCGCCCGCCTCGACAAATACCTCATCGCCGACGACGTCGAGCTCATCGACGAGAGCATGGACGACACCGCTCACCTCACCGTTCCCAACGAGACCCGTCGCATCCTTGACGGAATCCCCAAGTGGCCCAACGAACTCTTCTCCGGCATCCTCCCTCCCGAAGCCGGAATCGAGACCCGCGCCATTTCCTACACCAAAGGTTGCTACACCGGGCAGGAAGTCATCTCCCGCATGAAACGTGCCGGAAAAACCAACCGCCACCTCGTCAAACTCTCACTCGACAAGCCCCTGATCCCGACTCACTCAAAACTAATGATCGATGGGAAAGAGGGCGGACTGATCACCTCCGTCGCCTCCCACGTCGGCGAAGGTGAGGTTGCCCTCGGCTATCGATTGAGGAAATTCGAAGACCACACCGAATTCGACATCGCCTCTCCCGCTTCCGGCGAAATTATCGGCAAGGCGACAATCCGATAATCTTTTGATTCAGACTCCCGCTAACCAGGGCTGATGCGCTGAATGTTCCCTCATCTTTTTCAGTCGGCGGACTTCAATCTAAAGAAGGAGGCCCTTTAAGATTGCCGACAAGAGCCCGAAACGGTCAAAGGAAGGCGCAGGGGAATTCGAACAAACCATCCTCAGTCCCTGATGTGCTGCACTCTAAAGATTCAGAAAGTTCGCCAAGATCTGCTTTCCCGAATCGGTCAAAATTGACTCCGGATGAAACTGGACCCCATGGACATTCAGGTCCTTGTGCTTAAGACCCATAATGATTCCATCCTCCGTCCAAGCAGTGACTTCGAGACAGTCGGGAAGGGTTTCCTTTTTGACGATGAGTGAATGATAGCGGGTCGCTTCGAAGGGATCGGGGAGGCCCTTGAAAACACTTCCGCCTCCGTGATGAATCATCGAAGTCTTGCCGTGCATCAGCTTTTTGGCTCGCACAACTTCCCCGCCGTAGACTTGGCCGATCGCTTGGTGGCCCAAGCACACTCCAAAAATTGGAAGCTCTTTTCCAAAAGCCTCAATCACCTCACAGGAAATCCCGGCCTCATTCGGAGTACACGGTCCCGGTGAAACACAGATTCGGGTAGGCTTCAGATCGCGCAGTTCATCCACCGTGACGGCGTCGTTTCGAAGAACCTTCATTTCCGCTCCCAACTCGCCAAAGTATTGGACGAGATTGTAGGTGAACGAATCGTAATTATCGATAACAACTAACATGGCATGGTAGGATTCATTGCTTCCTGACAATTGAAGCAAACGTCAAAATTCCCGGGATTCATCTCACCGCACGACGGACAAGCCACTTCAACCTCGGAGCCCGCTGCCATTCGTTCGTCGTGTTTCTTGAGAAGCTCGGCGGCACGGGGAAACTCATCGTCATTTAAAACACACAGATTTGGAAAAAATTCGGGAATCGGGGCATCACTAACGCTCAAGGCCTCGTTTCGGACCAGGGTCTCAATTCCTGCGCTTTCCAGGATATCTCGATACCGGGTCACCCGGTGTAATTCAGAGTGTCTGAAAATCTCCTTCATGGCTTTACGAGTGTCTTGGCCAGGCCAACCGCGCGCATCATCGCCGCAGCCTTATTGACCGTTTCATTGTATTCATAGGTCGGATCACTGTCCGCCACCACTCCAGCTCCGGCTTGAATGTAAACCTTGTCGTCCTTCAAGACACAGGTCCGCAGAGCAATGCAGGAATCGTGATTCCCATCCCACCCGAAATAACCCACCGCACCGGAATAGGTTCCACGTTTATTCTTCTCCAGCGAGTTAATGATCTGCATCGCCCGAATCTTGGGCGCGCCACTCACAGTGCCTGCCGGAAAGGTCGAACGTAAAACATCATAGGAATTGTGTTCGGGCGAAAGCTTCCCACTCACGTTTGAAACAATATGCATCACGTGGCTATATCGCTCCACGATCATCTGATCATCGACCGAAACAGAACCAGCCTCGGAAATTCTCCCGACATCATTCCGGGCCAAATCGATCAGCATCACGTGTTCCGCACATTCTTTTTCATCCGCCAGCAAGTCCGCCGCAAGAGCATCGTCCTCCTCCTTCGTTTTGCCTCTCCATCGCGTTCCCGCAATCGGGCGAATATCAATGCGACCGTCGATCGCCCGCACATGCACCTCCGGCGAACTTCCTACCAGGGAAAAATCGGGCGTCTCGTAAACAAACATGTAGGGCGAGGGATTAATGTGCCGAAGAGCTCGATAGAGATCGATATTACTTCCTTCAAAATCCGCCTCAAACCGCTGGCTGGGCACCACCTGGAAGGCGTCTCCTGCAGCAATGTATTCTTTGGCCTCAAGGACCATCTTCTCGTATTCCGCTTGCGTGGTATTACTGCGCGGCTCGGGAGTCTCAATTTCCGCCAGCCCGTTGAGTGGCGAAACATGGAGCGGCCGGTCAAGCATTCCAATCAATGCCCCAATGCGCCCAACCGCCATCGCATAAGCTTCCTCCGGGGAAGAAGCCTCATCCAACATGGCGTTGGCCACCACCAGCAGCCGACGCAACTTGTGGTCAAAAATCACCATCGTGTCCGCGAGAAAGAAAATTGATTCGGGAAGTCCGAGATCATCCTCCGGCGATTCTGAAACAGTGGGCTCGAATTGCCGGACGGCATCGTAACCCACGTAACCCACCGCTCCGCCAAAAAACGGAGGAGCATCACCATGTTTCACCGGCTTATATCCGGACATGAGGCGCTGCACCTCGTCAAGAACATCACCCTCACGCTTTCGTGTCTCCACTTCTCCACCACGTTCAATCGTCACCTCATCGCCCCGCGAGGTGAAGACCCACCGTGGCTGGCTTCCCACAATCGACCATCGTCCGCTTGCATCCGTGCTCTCCGCGCTCTCAAAGAGAAAGGCATTCCTGCCATCGCGGAGCTTCAAAAAGGCAGAGACCGGAGTCTCGAAGTCAGCAGCAAGCTGAGCATAGACAGGCACGACATTTCCGGCCTGCGCTAACTCAACAAACTCCTCGGCACTGGGCTTGACTGGAACCTGATTCACGCGGGCGACAGTTTGGCGACGTCACCACGAAGAGCAACGCGAAATTCACGATCCTCCAAAGAGTTCACCATAAAAGGCCGGATCAACTTCGGGTTCGATACTCTGCCAGGCCGTGACCTCGTTCTGGGCGGCGGCGCAAATCTCGAGTTCACCACCTGCGATCTTCTCGCGAACCACTTCGACCGCCTTGAGGGGGCAGTTGCAATCACCACTCAGGTGCCCGAGGACCACGCGCTTCAACCCATCCCCGAGAATCTCCGCAATGAGCTCGGCCGCCTGGTCATTGGAAAGGTGGCCGTGTTGCGAGGAAATGCGCTGCTTGGTGCTGAAGGGACGCTTGGTATCGGCTTCAAGCATCTGCCATTCGTAATTGGCTTCAAGAACGAGCCCTTCCACCCCACGGAGGGCACTCATCACCTCTCGATCGACGTGCCCCAGATCGGTCGCCACCCCAACACTCCGCTCACCCCTCGCAATGACATAGCCCACGGGTTCGACGGCATCGTGTGGGAGCGCAAAAGTCGTCAAATCAAATCCTTCCCAGTGAAATTTCTGCCCGCTTTCAAATGCCACCCATTGAGCCTGCTCCCGGAGGTTTTCCTGAACCACCCGTCCCGTCATGATGGATGCGAGAACGGGAACCTTGCACTTTCTTAAAAAGACATCCAATCCCCGCACATGATCTCCGTGCTCATGCGTGAGTAGGATTCCCGTGAGCTTTTCGGCCGGAACGCCGAGCATCTCAAGCCGCAGATTCAGCTGCTTTGCACTCAGTCCCGCATCAACCAGAAGATACTTCCCCTCACATTCCACGATGGTGGAATTCCCACCGCTGCCACTACCCAAAACCGCGAAACGCATCTCACCGGCTTGATGCCCAAATCAACCGCCTCTGGCAATCCCGGATTACCAGTAACGCCTCACTTTGGGGTCCCGGAGATACTGTTGCTTAAAGGCAGACTCGGGCTCAATCCGTATCATCATCCGCGCGACCAGCCCAAACACCGCGCCCGCAACAAAACCGCCAATGTGAGTCGCATAAGCTACCCCGCCGGATTCGCCCACATTCTGAAGAGTTCCCGCCCCTTGAACCAACTGCATCACAATCCACATTCCCAGAACGATGATTGCCGGAACTGAAATCACCCGGAAAAAGAAGACCGCATTCACTTTGTTACGGGGGAACAGAACAAGATAGGCTCCAAGAACCCCGGAAATCGCCCCGGAAGCACCCAGATTGGGAATGAGACTCTCCGGCCCAAGGGCAATCTGCGCGGCCGAGGCAATCAACCCGCTCAGCAAATAGAAGATCAAAAATAACACCGAACCAAACCGATGCTCAACGTTGTCCCCAAAGATCCAAAGATAGAGCATATTCCCGCCAAGGTGCATCCACCCACCGTGCATGAACATCGAGCTCAAAAGCGTCAGATAGATCGGGGTTGGTCCGACCACGTGTTCGATCTGATTCTGCAACACTTGATCACCAAGATAAAAGGTCCCCACGAGATCTTCGCCCGATGTGATCTCTTTTGGCACAACACTCCAACCCCAGGTGAAATCCGGATTTACCATTTGATAAAGAAAGACCGCCACGTTGATCACCAGAAGCGAGATCGAAACATACGCCGGCTTCATCAGATGCCGGTCATCGTCGCTGATCGGAAAGAACATGCCGGACCACTATCACCCCGGCACTGCCCTGACCAGAAATCAAGGCCCCGGCGCAACACGACGAAAACCACGGCAGGCCGGATCACCCCCATTCATAATGTCACCCGTCAAAGGAACGGCGCCTTGAACATCATCGGGATCACTCTGAACGTCCCAGATCGCTTTCGCTCCATTCTCCATCTTAATTTCCTTCCTGTTGTAGCGCGTCCCTCTGAAGATGAACAAAAATTGATTGTCACACTCATTAATACCTGATTTCGTCAGGCATTGCCGGGATGGTGGAATTGGTAGACACGCGTGATTTAGGATCACGTGCCCTTGGGCGTGCAGGTTCGACCCCTGTTCCCGGTACTTAAAATCAATAGACTAATGGACGAACTCAAAGAAAAATTAGCCGCTCTCGGAATTGGAGAGGACCAGGTCGACGGGGTCATTGAGACCGTCCTCGGCTTCATCAAAGACAAAATGCCTGATGGCATGGAGGGGATGCTCGATTCCGTCCTGAAAGGCGAAATGCCCGACGTCGGTGGCGACATGCTCGACAAGGTCAAAGGCCTCTTCGGCGGATAATCCACTCACAGAAAAAGATTCCTCACCACAAGGCCCGCCACACCAGGCGGGTTTTTTTGTTTCTTTGGCACTCGCAATTGCCCTTCCGAAAAATTCCACGAAATTCTCCGTATCAACCCCCTGCCCATGAGATCTGCCCTCGTCATTCTCGCACTCCCATCAGTCCTTCTTGCCGCTCCCGACAAGATCGACTTCTCGCGGGATGTTCGCCCCATCCTTAACAGCAATTGTCTGAGCTGCCACGGCGGGGTTAAAAAGAACGGCAAAGTCTCTTTTCTCTATCGTGAGGAAGCCCTCGCCAAGGGAAAATCCGGAAAATCCACCGTAGTGCCCGGTGATCCCGAGGCCTCGGAAATGATGATTCGCATCCTTTCTGATGATCCCGACGAAGTCATGCCCAAGCCCGAGCATGGCCCACCTCTCAAACCTGACGAAATCGCCCTCATTCGCCGTTGGATCCAGGAAGGAGCCGAGTGGAACAACCATTGGTCTTTTGAAAAACCGACCCGCCACAAAGCGTCCGGAGTCTCCGAGCCATCATGGCCCAGAAACGCCATCGACCCCTTCATCCTCGCGATGCTCGACGAGAAGGAACTCAAGCCCTCCCCTCCCGCCTCTGCCGACCGCCTTCTCCGACGCCTCCACCTCGACCTCACCGGCTATCCACCATCCCTCGGACAACTCGATGCTTTCGATGAGGCCTTTCACCAAGACGCCGATCAAGCGGTTTCGGAAGTCGTCGATCGTCTCTTGAAGAACGAAAGCTTCGGTGAAAAATGGGCCAGCCAATGGCTCGACGTGGCCCGCTACGCCGACTCGGAGGGCCTCGGCGCCGACCGTCGCTGGAACGCGTGGCCCTACCGCGACTGGGTCATTCGCGCCCTCAATACCGACATGCCCTACGATCAATTCCTGATCAAACAACTCGCCGGCGACCTTCTTCCCGACCCTACCCTCGACGACCTCATCGCCACCAACTTCCACCGCCTCAGCCAACAAAACGCGGAAGGCGGAACCGACAACGAAGAATTCCGTATCATGGCCGTCATGGATCGGGTCAACACCACCTGGAAAGGGATTCAAGGAATCACCTTCGAGTGCGTTCAGTGCCACGAGCACCCTTACGAGCCCATTCATCACGACGACTACTACAAGTTCCTCGCTTTCTTCAACAACTCCCGGGATCTCGATCTCAACACTCATTTCCCCACTCTCAAAGTCCCCGCCGACCCAGCGGAATTCCCGACCCAGGCGGCGCTCCGAAAAAAATACCGGCAACTGCAGTCCGCCCTCCAGGACCATTCAAGAAAAGTCATCGCCGACACGTCCTGGACCAAAATCAATAAGATGACGGTCAAGTCCGAGCGCGTCGGCTCCAGGTCACGACAACTCGACGGCTACCAGGAATTCCTCACCGATGGCACCATTCCCAACAACATCGTTTTCAAACTCGATATCCCCCGCCCGGATAACCTCCAAAAACTCACCGCCCTCCGCATCCACACCCTGCCCCTCGATCTTGAGAAAGCCATCCACTCCTCCGGGCTTGGAGCCGTTCTTTCCCGCATCTTCGTCAAAGCCACCATTCCCGGTCAGGATCAACCCGTCGACCTCTCCATCACCCGTGTCCTCGGCGATGATGATTTCCCCATGTGGGACCCCGACGACTCCCTCAAAAAAGGCGGCTCCGGCTGGGGAGCCTACACTCATCAAAACCAACCCCGTTCCTGTGTCATTGTGCTACAAGATCCCCTCGACCTTCCCGAAGGAACAATGATCCACCTCGAGCTCCATCACAATGCCGCCGCTCCAACCGGCCCCATGGCCACAAAACGAGGCCGCATCGACGTCACCGACACACCCACTTTCCAAACCTGGCTCACCAACCCCGCCACCGTCCAATCCATCAAGGATCGCGACGCCGCACTCGCAGCTTACAACAAACTGGGTAAAATCTCTCTCGCCGTCATGGACCGCCTCCAGCCCGATCGCCAACGTGACACCCGCACTTTTAAACGCGGCAACTGGCTTGAAAAGGACGAGACCCCGCTTGTCCCGGGAACACCCGAATCCCTCCATCCGCTTCAAGTCGAAGATGGCAAATCTCCCACCCGTCTTGAGCTGGCCCACTGGATCGCGAGCGATGACAACCCCTTCACGTCCCGTGTCCTCGTTGCCCGCATTTGGGAACAAATCTTCGGCCGCTCTCTCGTCCTCACGCTCGAAGACTTCGGCTCCTCCGGTGTTCCACCCTCCCACCCCGATCTCCTCGACGACCTTGCCATTCGTTTCCAAACCGAGATGAATCGTTCCGTCAAAACCCTCATCCGTGAAATCCTCCTCTCAGCAACCTACCGGCAGAGCAGCAAGACCACTTCACTCGCCCAGGAAAAAGATCCCGAAAACATCTACCTCTCGCGCGGCCCCCGTAATCGACTTAGTGCCGAAATCGTCCGGGATCATCATCTCACCGTATCCGGCCTCATCAAACCCATTCTCTTTGGCCCTCCCGTCCGCCCACCAATCCCGGCGGGCGTCTGGAAGCCCTTCAGCGACGGCCCCTGGAACGCTGCGAAAATCGGTGACCCCAACCGCTATCGCCGCTCCCTATACACTTACACCAAACGCAGCATCCCTTTTCCGGCTTCCGGTGCCTTTGATGCGCCCACCCGCGAGACCTGCAGCAGTCGCCGCCTCGTTTCCAACACCCCCCTCGCCGCCCTCGCCACCCTCAACGACGAAGCCTTCTCCGAAATGGCGCAAGGCCTGGCCCGCCGTATGAAATACGACATCGAAGGTGACTTTAAAACCAAGATCACCGCCGGCTTCCGCATGGCCACCAGCCTCAAGCCCACCGGGCGCCAACTTCAGATCCTCACCGACCTCTACAACGACACTGTCAAAGACTTCGAAGCCAATCCCGGGCAATACGACGGCCTTGCAGAAACCTCCGACGGAGCTGCCTTCACCATCGTCGCCAGCACTCTCCTCAACATGGACGACACGCTGACGAAGTGATCCAAGCCACTCCGGAGAAATTTTCACCCGGGCAAGGCCTCTCCTCCCCCAAACCCCGAACGATAAAAAGGACGGCCGCTCCCCTGTAAGCCGGATTCTGTTCCATCCACCCTGTGTGGACTTCGGCAGTCATTTATCTTTGCGACTATTACCCGGGGATCAAACGGACGAGCAGCCCTTCCCCTGTTCTGTCTTGCACTGTGAGAGGTTTACCCTGCCACCTCGGTTACCCTCGGCGCGGTGGGCTCTTACCCCACCATTTCACCCTTACCTTTCGAAAAAGGCGGTATATTTTCTGCGGCACTTTCTGTTCAGCGGTCCTTCCGAACCACTGTCCCTCTTTTTCAAGAGGCACACTGCTCTTTAGTGTCCGGACTTTCCTCCAACTTTCTTGCGAAAACCAGCGACTGCCCGGGGAGCGGACCGAAAAACTAGAGCTGCCGCTCCCAATAGACCAGCCCCAAAATAAGTTTCGCAATTGAGTGACAAAGCAAGTTGACCCGTTCCGTAGAAATGTGTCTCTTCCATCAACTATGAAAAAACTCGCTCTGTTACCCTTTCTCATTGCCGGACTCCACGGCCAGGAAACCCACAA
>CALFSW010000194.1 GCA_937916505.1 uncultured Verrucomicrobiales bacterium
AGAAAAACGTGAAGCCGGAGATCTCATCCCTGCCTAAAGTTGGTGCCATTCCCGTGTGAGTAATAATCGACTCGTCTATTTTGACGGCGAGAAGCTTTCCAATCTCTATACCAATTCCACGGGTGATGTGATTCTCACCCATTCCGGAGGAACTGATCAACAGACCCTGTCCATTGGAATGAGGAAACCCGATTCGCTGGATGCTGCGGATATTGCGGGGCAGTGGACTCTCCTCTCGATGATTTCACCCAATGACATTTCCAAAAACGTGATCGACAATCGTCTGGTTGATGTCTTCTACGGGCAGGATCCCAGTATCACTAGAATTTCCGTGGAGATTGGTGCGGAAGGTCATCTCTCCATTGATGGCGAGGTGGCAGGAACTTTTTCCATCGAGGGGAATTCCGGGACCGCGAACCTTGGCCCGCAGAATATTCCCATGCAGTTCAATGCCTCGAGGAACGTCATGACCGGAAGGGTGGGCGACGATGATGAAGTGGAACTTTTGGTTCTGGTGAAAACTCCGTCGACTTTGTCGACCGCCGAGCTGGAAGGCACCTGGAGCCTTTCTACGTTCCTGATGCCCTCGGTTCTTACCGAGACTTATTTCAATACCGCGAGCATGGAGAGCCGACAGGGAGACAGTGATGACTTTGCAGGTCCCGGTGAAATTCTTGTTGATCTGTTTCATCCCACATCCTTCAAGACCCAGAGATATGAGCTTCAGGTTTCTTCTTCCGGGGCCTTTACCGGGGTCGCCCCGGGAGGAACAATGATCGGAAATGCCGATGGAACGGTGACCGTTAATGGAGAGATCACATTTTATCCGAACGCTGATAAAAGTTTCATGATTGGAAAATCCGGGGATGAGGATGAACTGGAGTTCCTGGTGATGATCAAGACATCGGATTTGATCATCACCGATTTGGCGGAACGGGCGGACCTTGTTTCGATCAAAGGCTCCGGGGGCGGCCTGATCTTAAATTGGAATGCCGACGAGGGCTTGATCCTCGAGGAATCAAGTGTGCTGGCGCCAGGTCTCTGGGGAGAGTCTCCGGAAGGCTCTGCGAGTGGTTCGGCTGTGATTGAAACTTCGGAGTCTCCCAAACGGTTCTTCAGAATTGCCGGGAAGACGGAAGAATAGGGCAACCGGATTTACTTCTTCAAGAGTCGCCCCTCGGCATTGTGAACGTAAATCGTGCCACCATCGGTCCTAGCGGCCCGCCGCGCATGGCTGGCGGCATCCCGTGCTGATCCGAAGAGCAAGCGGCCATTCGCTCCAACTGGTCCGGAAAGGCACCATGAGCGATTCGACGGCTGGAGCTTTACCTCGAGCGGTTCTCTGAACTCATGATCTCTCCACTCCGGCCCTGGTCACGGGCCAAAAGGCAGTGGTGAATTGGAACCGCCGTGCTTCGGTGATTGAGGGCTTTGGCCGGGTTACAGGATTGTTTCCATGCCCGGAACTGAATTTCCGCCGCGAAGAGTGCGCGGTAGAGTTTCACCAATTGACTTGTTGGGCTCTGGGCTACGGTGAGATCGAGGATGTCTTGTCGGCGACTTCTCAGGCGGGTTTCCAAGGCCTTCGCGTTCTCCAGGATGGCGCCAGTGGTCAGCGGTAGCCGGGTGAGCCAGAAGGATTGCTGGCTCTCAATTTCAATGAACCCGGAGAGACTGAAGTATCCCATATTGCGTAGGACGAGGGCCCGGGTTTGAGCACGGCGATGGCTTCTTTGCCGATGGTTTTATCCTGTGTGGTGGCTCCCTCCAGGGAGTGGAAAAGGACTGTCCCCGAGAAGAGGTCGTAGGCGAAATCGATCATCACTCCGGCGGTTTTTCCGTGATGATTTCCGTGGGCCGGAAAGCACTCTGAAGTCGCCTTTGGCATCGCTTGAGCGGAGGCGTCTTCTTCGAAGATTTCGGTAATACCAGATTGGATAGGTGCTTCGCTGGAAGGCTGAAAACGTTGCTTCATCAAGTCACCGCTCACGGCTAAAAGGAAGGCGATAGAGGAGGGATTGCAACCTCCGTGCAGAATGCCGGGACATGAAACGCGAACGGGGGAGGGTAAGTTGGATGACTGGCGCTGGCCGGTCACTGGGCCTTGAACTTCTTGCCGATCTTCCATCCGGGGTTGCCGGTGGGGGAGAACCAGTAGGCTCCGACATCTTTGGAGGTTCCTCGTTCGGTTTGATTGAAGTCCATTTCGGTGAGGTGAGCCGGATCGGCAGTTCCGAGGCAGGGCGATTCAGGAGCTGGAAATTTATGACGAACTCCCACAATATTTGTAATTTGTAGAATGTCGGGAGACTTGGAAATGCGAGGATTGGTATAAAGGGCGTTGTTGGCGATGATGACTTTGCCGCTGAGTTTCCCGGGAGGATTGATGCGGATGGACTGCTTTGAGAGGATTGTGTTGTGGATGATGGTGAGATTTCCCACGACGGCACTTTGATGATTTCTTGAAGCGATGCCGTAGCCACTGGTATTGAAGATGATATTGTTGCGGATGGTGGCATCGGCGGCGGCCTGAATGCCGTGGTCTCCGGTGTTCCAAATGACGTTTCGCTCGATGATGTTGCGAGCTTTACCGTCGGTGTCATAGACGATGATCCCGGGGTGGTTGGTGTCGTGAATGACATTGTCACGGACGATGTTTCCGTAGCTTCCGTCTTTGATTTCAATGCCGTCGCCCTGGCTCACCGTTCCGCCTTTAAGGTCATGAATATAGTTATTTTCGATAACGGAGCCGAAAATATAACCGTTGGTCGAGCCATCCTCTTTATTGTTTGAGCCGAGGTAGAAGCCCTCGCCATGTCCACCGGTGTGGTGGATATGGTTGTGGCGAAAGGTGAGCGATTCGTAAACCTCCCCCGGGAAGTTCGCGGTCACCGCAACTCCGCCGATGTGGTGGATGTGGAGATTTTCCAGCGTGATGAATTTGGCAAGGTTTGGGCCCTTTCCGCCAATGCGGACGCCCGCATCGCCGCGAGTGATTTCAAGGTCACGGATGTTCAAGTGCTGGCAGCCCGCGAGGTTGATTGAATTTTGCTTGGCGTCGGGGCGTTTGAAAATTACCTTCGCTCCCTCGGCGGCGCGGATTGTGACAGGCGTGCCCGCCTTTCCCTGTTGGGAGATCTCCAATCTACGAGGATCGGAATAAGTCCCCGCCTTCAGAACGATCTCATCGCCCGGCTTTAGGGATGGCCCGCTGAGGATGGTAAACCATTCCTTGTCGTCGGCGGAGAGGATGATGGTTTTCGCGCATGCAGATTGAAGCGCGAGGGCTGTGAAGAGGAGGATCTTTGTCACAAGCTCCCAGAGTAGGGAATTCAGGGGACGATGAAATCTTTATTGCTGGTGTGTCCGCATACCGGGCGATGCACGTCCGTTACCTTGAGATGAGAAATGAAATTTTTGACCTCCAAATGGGGCGCAAGGCTGGAGCTGATTGAAACGTATAAAAGCGCCATGCCCTTGAAACCAATGTTCTGGAAACGATCACACTTCAGCGGAGCGATATGCTTGATTGCGGCCATTCCATTTGAACCTCTGGCGGCTTTCGAAGCGAAGGATGCGACAATCCTCTATGAAGCCCACATGAGGGCTTTCTACAAGGAGAGGGGAGAGAACGCGGTTTTACGGGAATCGACCGAGGGCGGTCTCGTTTCCTATTGGATGTTTGCGGAGCAGATGGAAATGGTTTTGGATGCCTACGAGAGAAGCAAAGATCGCAAACAACTTGTAGAATTTCGCGCCCTTTTCAAAGGCTTCCTGACAGTGCATGGCGAAACCTGGGAGCGGAATGATTTCAACGACGACATCATGTGGATGGTCATCGCCTGTGCCCGCGCCTACCTCCTGACCGGCGAGGCCGACTATCTCAAAGCCGCAAAAGCCAACTTCGAACTCTGCTACGAACGGGCGAATTCCGACGATCTTGGCGGCGGGCTTTGGTGGAAGACCGACAATAGATCCAAGAACGCCTGCGTGAATTGTCCGGGTGCCATTGCCGCTTTCCTGCTGGGCGAAGCGACCAAGGATGAATCTTACAAGGTGAAGTCAAAAGCGATGTTCACTTGGGTGAAAAATAGGCTTTTCAATCCCGAAACCGGAGCGGTGGCCGACAACATCCGCCGTCGCGACGGGCGGGTGAATGGGCGGGTTTATAGTTATAATCAGGGAACCTTTGTAGGCGCGGCTGATTTGCTGGGATTCCACGAAGAGGCCAAGCTGGCAGTGGAATACACGATGAAGGAGGTCTGTCGGGACGGCTTCTTTCCCCCGGCTCACGGGAAAGGTGATGGCGGCGGATTCAATGGCATTGCGGCTCGCTGGATTGCGCGTTTCATCTACGATCACGGGCATGAAGAGACCTTTGAGCCATGGCTTTACAAAAATGCCGAAGCGGCTTGGGAGGGGCGTCGTAAGTCTGACAACCTCTCCTGGTCCCGTTGGCCTCAACCCACTCCCGAAGGCCAGCGCTTTTCGTGGGGAAATAGTAGTGCCGTCGTTTTTTTACAGGTGGTGAAATCCGCCCCAACCAAGGAAACAGAATGAACAATTTGATCTATGGCCTCATTTTTTCGGCGCTCACCGGTGGTCTGACGGCGCAGAGTCACAAACCGAACGAATATCGCGAGCATGCGCTGCGACATGAGGGTGATGTGGTGCGGGGCGCGAAGCTTTTTCAGAGCGAGAGCCTGCTTTGTTCCAAGTGCCATTCGGTGGATGGCACCGCCAGCAAGGCCGGTCCCGATCTCCGGGCTGCTGGTGATGGTTTTGGCCGCCGTGATCTCATTGCCGCAGTTCTTAATCCCTCCGCGACCATCGCCCCGGGATACGGCACGGTCATTGTCGAGTCCAAGGACGGCACTTCCCATGCCGGGATTCTCAAGCAGAAGACGGCGC
The DNA here is from genome assembly GCA_937916505.1 of uncultured Verrucomicrobiales bacterium. Lineage (GTDB taxonomy): Bacteria > Verrucomicrobiota > Verrucomicrobiia > Verrucomicrobiales > Akkermansiaceae > SW10. The sequence continues at coordinate 4,912 of CALFSW010000194.1, forward strand.
AAAAAATCGAACTGATGGGTATGGACGGAATCCTGGTCACCGTGGCGGCAGAGCAGATCAAGTCTCAAATCGGGACCTCCATTTCCCTGATGCCGCAGGGGTTGCATGTGAGCCTGACGCGGGATGAATTCACCGATTTGATCGACTATTTGGTTTCGCTGAAGGAACCCGAAAGCACCCTCGAAGACCAGGTGGGAGCGCCCCGCGACATTCCCGAACTCGCAAAACCGGTGGAATTGAAGCCGTTTTTCAAGGAAGCGTTTCAGCTTCCGAGAGGGAAGGCGGAAACCGGATTGACTTCGATGCGACAGGTCCCCGGCTTCCCGAATGTCTTTTTGGTTTTGCATCAGAAAGGCGTTATTTGGCGGGTCGAAAAATCAGCGGACCTGGAGAAGCGGGAGATCTTCGCCGATCTAGGGACCGAGGTCTTCAGCGATCGCGGACCGAATGGATTGCTCGATGTCTGCTTCCACCCCAAATTTCTCGAGAACCGGAAATACTATCTCTACTATCAAGTGCTTGAAGACGGCGAAGTGACCACCCGGATTGTCGAGAAGGTTTTCAACGGCGACTTCACCGCCGACTCGGGAACGGCGGTGCGGGAATTGATTGAAATCAAAAGTGTCGCGGAGGACCACAGCGGAGGATGTCTCGATTTCGGACCGGATGGCTTCCTCTACTTCGCGATGGGCGACACTGGCCCGCATCATGATCCAAACGGCCACGCGCAAAATCCCAAACTGCTTTTGGGCAAGATGATGCGCATCGATGTCGATCACAAAAACGCGGGTCGGGAGTATGACATACCGAAGGACAATCCCTTCGTGGGTCGGGAGAATTTCCGCCCGGAAATCTGGGCCTACGGTTTGAGAAATCCCTGGCGCTTTTGCTTCGATAAAGCCACCGGCGAACTGTGGTTGGCTGATGTGGGACAAGACCGGGTCGAGGAAGTGAGTCTTATCAAAAAGGGCGGGAATTGGCTGGAATGTTTATGAAGGGTTCGAGCGCTTCTCGAACGAATATCGTCGGGGCGACGAAAAACACCTTCCGCCGATCTTCGCCTATCGCCACAAGTATGGCAATTCCATCACAGGTGGGAATGTCTATCGAGGCGAAGGGAATCTTTCCTTCAACGGCGTCTACATTTGTGGCGACTACAATTCGAAACGGCTTTTCGGAATCAAGGCAAAGGACGGCGAGTTAAAAAAGGCCCGCCAGATCGGGACCATCCCGCAGCGCCTCGTTTCCTTTTCTGAAGATGAAGCCGGCAATCACTACGCCATCGGATACGAAGGCATGATCTACCGTCTCGACTTTAAAAAAGCCTATTTTGAATGATGAAAATCTCTCTTCTCGCTATCGGCGCCGCCCTTGTTTCTCCCCTCATCGCCGAACCAACAGTGTCGGACTTTGGCCACACGAAGGAAGGAAAAGCGGTTCAAAAAATCACCCTGAAGAATGCCAAGGGAATGAGTGCGGAAATCTTGACCTACGGTGCCACAATCAAGGGGCTTTTCGTGCTCGACCGCAAGGGCACAATGGGAAATGTCGTACATTCGGCGAACTCCATCGAGGAGTATGAAAAATTCAACGCCGCCGCCTCGGTGATCGGTCGGGTTGCAAACCGGATCAAACATGCCCGCTTCGAGTTGGACGGGGAGGTCTTTGAACTTACGAAGAATTCCGGAGAAAACTCGATCCATGGTGGGAAGCCGGGATTCGACCGCGTGGTCTGGAAGCTTGAATCTACGAGCGGATCGGACGGGTCGGAGGCGGTGACCTTGAGCTATCTCAGCAAGGATGGCGAAGCGGGCTATCCCGGAAATCTTCTCACAAAGGTGACCTATTGCATCACCGCGAAGAACGAATTGTGCATCGACTACCACGCAACCACCGACCGTGCCACCGTCGTGAATCTCACCAATCACGCTTATTTCAACTTGTCCGGAGACGGCACCGCATTGGA
>CALFSW010000195.1 GCA_937916505.1 uncultured Verrucomicrobiales bacterium
GCCCACCAACTTTGGAAACTGGCTCATTGAGCAAGACCTAAACATGACGACTCAGTCGGAGACCCCGTCTTCAAAGGGCGTCCCTTTTGGGCTCTTGCATGCCTTCGATCTATCGAAAGATGACGAAGCACTCCCTTCTTTCGCGATGAACCAAGCGGATGGAAATCCAGCCGTGATGATCGATTGCCCCGAGGGCGGACTACGCCGGGAGATTTCCATCAATCGCTCCACGACCTTGGACCCCGCCTTAGCGACCGATGGACTCGGATCCCTTCCCCTTGGGACCACCGGGCTCCAGGAAATCCCGTTCCCCACCGGTCCTAAAAACTTTGCCTGGCTCTCGACTCAGTAAGAAAATCCGCGGGAGATTTCAAATCCGATCTTCCTGCGGTATCGCATTGCCAGCGCTCTTCGACCCGCTCAAATTCCCCGGCGCATCCGAAAGCGTATCAGCGCAGCCCCCCTCCCCCCCGATCCGGCCCAACCGCGCCGTCCGGCCCCTTCCGCCAAAAGCAATTTTCTACGGACCCATACGGCCGTTGATTTGGGGGGCGGGGGTTAAAACCTACGGCCTCCCCGATTCCGCCTCTTGGTTTTGGGTGGAGCACGAATCTTCCGTCCAGTATTCTTCAAGCGCTCGTTCAATCTGTCTGCGTTGAAATCCGTATTCGGGATCGTTCAGCAGGAAGCTCAGGTAGGCCCGGACAGCGGCCCGCTGGGGCGGGGTCAGAAGTGAAAACTTCTGTCGTCCGTGCTCGTCGATTTGAACAAGAGTGAATTCGAATCCGTAACCGTGTTCGTCGCGGAGTTCCGCACACATGAAAGCGGGGAGATAGAATCTGAATCCCTTCGAATCGAGAAAGCTTGGGCTGCTGTGGCACCGATTCAGGGTTCCTTTTGGCACCTTCCTCCAATCATTCTTCTCGTCCCGCTCGCGATAGCTCGCGCAGGTTTTTTCGTCCTCTCGATCGTCAATTCCCTGGGCCTCCCGGAGCCCGATTCCCTCGTCAAGCGCAACCCCTTCGAAAGCCCTCTCGATTTCACGGGAGAGCCCGGCAGCTTGATTCGTGAGGCTCAAATTTCGCCCGGGGTTGGCGACTGTTGCCGGGGCGAATCCACGGGAACGCATCTCTGCGATATCGGCTTCGGTGGTGCGCTTCATTTCTTGGCAGGGACCCTATGGCTGCCGACGGCGCGCCGCCGACTCCGGATTAAGGATTGTAGTTGCCGGGATCATTTCGACTCGGAGCGGGTAGCGGGTTGGTCAGCGCCGCCTTTGGCGTTCCCTTGCGGATTTCCGGGTCTGTTCTGGCAACCAGGTGAATCGCCCCCAGTTTCTTCGGCTCGCCACAATCGGCAATTCCTTTTCCCCGGATTCGGTTTCGATCATGACCTTGGGGCCACCGCTTTTTTGATCCGGGAAAGCCCGGGTCACGAAGCCATCGGGAGACCACGTGGGATCGTCACCGCGCCCGGCTTTTCTTCGGTTCTTTCCATCGCTGCCCACCACCCAGACGTGAAAGGTCTCTGAGATTAGCCGATCTCGTTGCGGGTTTGGAACGCCGGTGAACTTGCTCATGTGAACCTCTCGATGCCTTCCCAATGCGCGACCCACCTGCCATCCGGTGACCAGGCGGGGACTTTCTGTTCGAAGGGAGCCTTGATCACTTCGTGGTATTCCACCTTTGGAGGGGAAACCAGCCTGGCATTGCCTCCATCGAGATCGCTGACCCAGATGCGCAAATTCCCGCTTCGGTTGGAGACGAAGGCGATCAGATCTCCTTTGGGCGAGACCACCGGCATAGAGTTGCTGAACTTCAGTTGCTCAGGATCGGAAAACAGTCTTCTCGATTCGCCCGTCTCCGTGTTCATGAGATGGATTTGGCTCTTCCGCGAGGGATCCTGCCCCGGCCGGGTCTTCATCCAGACGATGTGCCGGGAGTCAGGCAACCAGGAGGGTATTAGGTTCATTCCCCCATTGACCAGGGCGCGGCCCTTCTTTCCATCGATATCGGAAATCCAAAGGGATTGGTGATGGTCGACCTGTTGCACGTATATCAGCTTCTTTCCGTCAGGGGAACATGCGGGCATGCGGCAGCCGCGCCCGGAATAGGTGAGCTGCCGGCGGTCGGAGCCGTCTTCCTTCATGCGGTAAAGCTGGAGGATCCCCTTCTCGTCGGCATGACTCGCAACAACTTCACGCAATTGAATTCCTGCTGCAGCGGCAGGACTTTCATCGGCTGCGATCAGTTCGGGAAGTGCGATCGTGGAGGCTAGCAAGGCGACCACCAAGGTTCGGAAAATCGGCATCATCTAATCAAGAGGGAAAAGTGGGGCGAGGAGTGTTATCTGAAGCGAACGTTAAAGCGAATAGTCTATACCCGGAAGTATCCCCTGAGTCGTTAAAATGAGCGGTGGTTGGAAAATCCACGAAGCTGCTCCAGTCCGGCTCGACCGTAACCGGCTTCTGAGAGAGATCAGAGTTGAACCCTCATGCTCTGGACCTCTGTCCCCCCCACATCACGCGGCCCGCATCGTTAGCTTCCGGTTCGCGTCGCCATTTCTCCCAAGGCAAAGATGAGCATCCACCGCTCATTATCGTCCAAAACGATCGCGCCCCCGATTCTCACGGGCGATCACATGATAGACGGCATGAGGATACTCGATTCGTGGTGATCCAGAACATCGATTCTGTTTCTTTCAGCCAAAGGCAGACTCCAAGATTCTTCTCCTGATCCCTTTCTCACATGCCCTGTTGCAGACTAACTTGCTGCTTGTAGATTCCCCCGATTCCCGCTTTAACTATTTCCGTTGAATGGGATTTGCCCCATCCTGCCGCTCCAAACCCGCACCATTGGCGCCGAGGAACGCCGGAACGGAAAGGCACCCCGGCGGTAGGGGCTCCGTTTGGATCCTATTCAATTAACGTGATATGACCCCATGAATCCCACGACAAAAATCCCATCCTCCCCCTTCCCAACGGTGGCTCAGCTTGCCTGTGTCGCACTCGTGGTCATCAACTGCAGCTCGACGGCCCTGGCCGATTCCATCGAATTGAGCCCCGTCGGCCTTGCCGCTCCAGAAAGTATCATCACTTTTTCGGAGCGTGCGTTAGCCGATACGTCGCAGGTATCGACGGAGTTCGCTGATCTTGGAGTGACATTCCTGCCCAATCTGTTTTACCGGACCGGCGATCATCCAGATTGGGCGAGTGTTGAGGGACCAAACCTCCGCACCGGCGATCCGGAGGTAAATCCGTTTTCCATTCACTTTGGAAGCGCGCTGACCTCGGCGGCCTTCGCAGCGATCGCCCAACCACCCACAGCAGCAACGATCACGGCTAAACTGGGTGGAGTGGAGGTCGAGTCATTCGAGACAACCGTGAGTATTGACAATCCCGATAATTATTTTGGTTTCAGCGACATCGTGTTCGACGAAATTGAGATTGCCTACACGGAAGAGACCCGGCTGCGAATCGACAATATCCAACTTGGCCCAAGCGCGAATTTGGCTCCCCTCATCATCACGGATATTGATGTGACCGAGGGTGCGGAATCGAAATCCGTGACGCTAATCTGGCAGTCGCGCCCCGGTCGCACCTATGCGGTTTTCGTCTCTGAAGATTTGCGAAACTGGACCGAGCTCAACGACAGTGTCGATAGCGGAGGTGCTCAAACTTCATTCACTGAGGAGGAAATTTCGCAGGAAGAGACCTCACGATATTATCGAGTCGAAGACACCGCGGGCTGATCTTCTGCGGAATCCGGGCGGAGTTCGCAACACTGGCCCCGCCTGACAATCCTGATCAGCTAGCAAAGAACATGCCCGCCTCCTATGTAACTGGAGCCCTGAGCCCTGTTCCATCGATGTCTTTCTCCGGACTATGGTGCCAGGCAA
>CALFSW010000196.1 GCA_937916505.1 uncultured Verrucomicrobiales bacterium
GGGTTCGGCTTTCTAAAATCAACAAAAGCTCCCGCATGGAATTCCATGTGGGACTTTTTTTTGAGAAAACGATGATCCTCGGCCATGCCCGTGAGCTTTACTGAAATTCAGCTCGAAAAATATTAGCCGCGCTTTTTTAGCCACGGCGGAACCACCTCTGGTCCCCGGCATCGATTGGATAAGGGCGGCGGCGACACAAAAGTGTGTGATGAAGAGATTGGAAATCACAAGAGATTGGGGAAATCTTAAATCAATTTTTCTTCTTTCAGACCGCGAGTCCGGATGCTTATTTTTCCTGGCGCAACAGATTTTCAAATTTCCGGGCTTCGTTGGTATTCCCCAAAGCACGATGACAATCGGCACAGGCTTGGATTGACCTTGGATCTGAAGGTTCCAGGGAGTGGGCTTCGAGGAAATACGGCAGAGCCTCGTTGGCCCGCTTTCGGATCATGAGGTAGAAGTTGCCGCTGTTCATGATAAAGTCCCAGTTTTGGGGGTCATATTCGATTCCCCTTTTGATTGTTTCTTCGGCTTGCTCGTAAAGACGGAGTTCGACCTGTTGCAGCAGGAGCAGGGTCCAGTTTTCCCGAACCTGAGTGGCGACCTGAGTTCCTTTGAGAAAGCTTTCCAGTGCTTCCTTGCGCCGGCCCAGCTGTTTTTGGATCATGCCCATTTTGGCGAGAGCGATACCGGCTTGGGGATCGTTCCGATGCGCCCTGGCATAATAAAGAAGCGCTTTTTCTGGATCGGATTCTTTGAAGACTTCGCCATAGTGGATGGGTGCGAGCAAGCTTTGTGGGCTCACGGCCATTTCGTGGGCGAAAAGCGTTTCGCTATCCTTCCAGAGCGGGAGTTGCTTTTGCTGGAGAGTGAGGATGACAACGGAGAAAGACCCGAGAGCGAGAGTTGCGGAAAAGAGGCTTGTGGAGAAGCGGCTGAGGAGTTTGACCAGTCCTACCGTCATGAAGATGAGGCCAATTTGCGGAAGATAACTGTAGCGATCAGCAACGAAGAATGAACTCACGGAAACCAACCCGGAAATGGGCAGCCAAAGGATGGTGTAGATCGCCGCGCCGGTAATGATGAGCTTTTCCTTGCTCCCAAGCCAAAGAACCAGAGGCGCAAACACAGCGAGAATAGCCACGGAGCTCACGAATGAAAAAATGGGATCAGACGGGAGGAACCAAAGTTGCGCGGGTGCAGGCCAGAAAAAGCGATTCAAATAGAAAACGTAACTGATGACGACGTGACTCGCCTTCAGGGCAATGGTCAGTTTCTCCGCTGTGTTCCCGAGATCTCCCTGATCCTTAAAGTAGAGGGCGATCCCGGCCACGAGGATGGCGGCGGCAACGAAGGGCACGAGGGGGCGGATCGCCCCGCATACCGATGCCACGATCCGTTTGGGATCAAGATAGAAGAGGAGGAATAGCACCAAAGGCAGCGGGACGACGCTTGGTTTCGACATGAGTGAGAGAATGAAGAGGAGAAAACTCGCCGAATAAAGCGCGGGATTCTTCACTGGTCGCAAGTTCCAACAGGTGAAAAAGTAAAGGCTCGCAAAAAAGAGTGCGCCGGAGAGGACGTCTTTACGCTCCGAGAGCCACGCGACCGATTGGATTTTTTCAGGGTGGATCGCCCAGATGAGGGCGATGAAGAAACTCCAAAGAGAAGATTTGGTCAGTTTGAGCGCGGTGAGAAAGAGGAAGACGGTTGCCAAGGCATGCCAAAGGACGTTGACGGAATGGTGCCGGGCGGGGTTGAGACCGAAGAGGCTGACATCGAGTTGATGGGAGGCATAAGTGAGGGGGCCCCAAAGATTCGCCTCGCCGGAGGAAAAGAGGGCCCACTTCAGGTTTGCAAGGGTCAGCCCCGAATTTACATTTGGGTTTTCGGTGATATACAAAGGGTCATCGTAATTGATGAAGTCGAATTCCACCGAAGAGGAAAAGGCCGTAATTACGATGATGACGAGCACCAAAGGCAGGCACCACAGGAGGACTGTGGCGCGGCTGGGTTCCGCAGCTGAGAAAGGATTTTGCCTCACCGGGTTCATTTTGTCTTACTGGTCCTTTTGCGAGAGAACAGGCGTGTCCGTGAGCCAGGGGAATTTCCAGTCGGGGTGATTCCATCGCAGGGTGTTTTCGCATTCGGGGAGATAGGGGGCGTCCGCCAGGTATGAAACAAGTGCGGGGTTTTCGCTGGTGACGAGGAATCCATGGGCACAGCCTTTTGGTATGAAGAGTTGGTTTTTGCCATGGGCATCGAGATGGTAAACGGCGTATTTCCGGTAGGTCGGGGAGTCGGGCCGGAGGTCTGCGATGATATCCTGCACCGTGCCTTCGATGACGGTCAGAAGTTTACTTTGTGGGTGGGGATCCTGGTAATGGAGTCCCCGAAGAACGCCGGGTTGGGAGCGGGAGATGTTTTGCAGGATCCAGCCCGGGTGAGGATCGTCATTGTCCATGGCAGGGAGAAACCAGCCGCGGGTGTCATGGATTTTGAGTTTTGCGGCAATGGTGACTCCGTGGATATGTTCAACTTTTCGATGCATCTCGGTTCAGAAGGGTGATGGCGGCGTCGTGCCCCATGCGCATTGCATTGTGCATGCCGGGGTAGGTGAAAGCTCCCTGGCGCCCGGTGCTGATGAGGTCTTTCCGGGAGTTGAGCCAAGCGTTGATTTTACCGAGGTGGGTCTCGAAATCGAGTTTGTAAATAGGGTAGCCGTTTGGGTTGGTGAAATGGTTCCACTGGACGATTTCCTTCGCCGCGCAGATGTTT
>CALFSW010000197.1 GCA_937916505.1 uncultured Verrucomicrobiales bacterium
CCATGGCGTTCTGGTCGTCGCCCGGCAGCGTGCCGGCCAGCGGCGTGGTGGCATCGGCATAAACACGGCCCGTATCGGCGGCGGTCCAGTCGAGGTAGCCGAGGATGATGTCGCGGCCGATGCCCGTGGTGATCTTGTCGGAGCCACCGATCAAGGACTCGATCGTCTCGACCAGACCGAGCGTGATCGGCTGGGTGCTAAAGTTCGGTGCATTCTCACCGGCAGCCGTGATCTGGCCGTGGTCGCCGAGCACCAGATTGTTGCCGTCGCCTGCGACGATCACATCCACCCCGAAGCCGCCGATGACGATGTCATTGAACGCACCCGTCGTGATGTTGTCGTTGCCGCCAAACTTAGGATCCGTGGAGACGATCCGGTCAATGTCGTTGGACAGCGTGTCGTCGCCCGCACTGAAGACGTAGCTCCGGCCGGCGTCTGCAGCGGTCCAGTCGAGATAGCCGTGGTCGCCAAGCACAATGTTGTCGTTGTCCCAAGTGGCGGTGCTACCGGTGCGGACGTAGAGCTCGCCCGAGTTGGCGACGATATCGTCGTTACCGACGCCGCCGAAGATGATGTCCTTGTCGAGGCCGGTCGTGATGGTGTCGTCGCCGCCGCGTGTCGCGTCGGAAGTTTTGACCAAGCCAAGGGTGATCGGGAGATCACCGAGGCGCGAGAGATCCGAGACAGCCGAGAGGATGTGGCCGTTGTCGCCGAGCACCAGGTTACTGCCGCGACCGGCGTCGATGACGTCTCCAATCCTGCCCACTGAGTTGGTCGTCGCATCATCATCCCGTCTGGTCGTTGCCTCGGCCGGCCCCGCGTTCAAGGCAAGCTCAACGAGGGAGATTCGGCCGTCTTCGCCACCAATAATAATGTCCGTGCCGATGCCAGAGGTGATCCAATCAATACCCCCGAGATCCGGTTGGGTCGTCTCGATCCGGTCGATGTCGAAGTTCGTTGGACGCGAGGTGTGCTCGCCGTCATCAATCACGTAGTCGATGAAGCCCAAGTCGCCGATAACGACATTGTTGCCATCTCCAACGTGGATCTCGTCGCGGGCCTGACCGCCGAAGACGATATCGTCGCTTGCAGGATACTCGTCGAGCTTGGTGTTAATGACATCGTTGCCGCCGATCTCCGGATCGACCGTGTAGAGGCGCACCGGGTCGCGGACGAGGCCGTCGGTGTAGTCGCCCATGCCACCATTTCCGAGGACGGTCACAATCTGGCCGGCTTCGTCGTAGTAGATGACGCGGCCGCGATCACCAAAGACGATGTCGTTGCCGGAGCCCATCGTGATGGTGTCGCCATCACGGCCACCGAAGATGATGAGTGACAGGCTCGAGGCGCTGGCATCGACGGTGTCGACGTCAGTCATCACCACGGTGAAGTTTGCAGCCGAGCCCTGTGCCTCGGTGGCGATGTAATCGTTGTAGCCACCCTGGGTGTTGAGGACGAAGAAGCCGTCGCTGACAGCGGTGAGATTGACGATGAGGTTGTCGTCACCGAGGCCGGTGTTGAGGGTGTTGATCGTGCGCGGCTCACCGGCGATCTCGGTGCGGGCGAAGGTGCCGTCGATATCGATCCAGTCGCTGCCGAAGCCGGTCCAGATCGTGACGCCGCCGGAGAGGTTGCCGGCGTCCTCGTCGGCGCGGAAGGTGATGGCGCCCTGCGCGAGGCCGACGATGTAGATCTCTGGTGCATCAGGAAGAACTGGATCACTCAAGCGTGCGCGACTGGTCTGGTCAGTGATCAAAACACGGTTTGATGCGTCACCGTCGCCAATCGTGCTTGACTCGTCGCTGATCATCAGCTTCTGGGCGATGCCTGTGCCAAAATCTAGGTTGAGCGCGCCGTCGAGGTCGTGCAGGTGGCCGGTCAGGAATTGCAAGTCGTAACCTGCGGCAGTGTCCTCAATGTCGGCTGAGGATGAGACAAAGACTTGGTCGACACCACCGCCGAGCCCCACGTTGTTGACACGGGCGGAAGTGCCTTGGACATTGAGAACATCACTGCCCGAGCCAAGCAGGAGATTAAGCGTGTCGATGCCGTAGTAGTTCAACCCGGCGAGGCGTGTGACGATCCGAGCCAGTGAGGGTGAAACAAGCACTGTGCCGCCCGTTGTAGTGACAGAAGTAACCGTGAAGCTATTACCCGAGATGTTCTCGATGACGAGAGCACCCTCGACGACTGCCGCGCGGAACTGCGGCTGGCCGAGGCGGTTGATTTCATCCGCAAGACCAAGTGCCATCTGCCCGTTAGTCAAATCGGCCGCTGCGGTGAAATCGTAAGTGTAGATACCGCCGATCGCAACATTGAGTGTGACTGACCACACGGTGCCGACGTTCGTTGGACCGTCGAAGTCGATTGCCACCTCACGTGCCGGACCTTCGAGATTGGTAGTGTCGATACGGTAAATCGAGGTATTTGCATGCGCACCTTGGAAGGTAATATGGAAGACGTTGCCCTGCTTGGTGACAGCGAAGTTATCAGTGTAAGGCTGCGACGGAACTCGCGTGGTGCGATCGAACTCTTCTTCGATATCGATCGTGGAGCCGTTCGGGTTAAGGATCGGGCTGAGGATCTTGTAGAGATCGAGCGCCGAGGCATCCGAATCAATATCAGCGCTCACGATTTCGACCAGTTCACCAATCGAGTTAAGGAACTGGAAGCTGAGGGTCAACGTGCCTCCCGTGGCGTCAACTTTGATGGTCTGAACGTTGGTGCCCTGCCCCTCGTATCCGCCTTCCTGGATCGTTGCCACCTTGACGTCGACCGAGGCATCAGGCGATGGAAGAAGTCCGGAATTATCGATTGTCTCGCCCCACTCGATCGGAGCAAAATCGGTTCCGGCGAGCGTGCCGATGAAGCGGACTACATACTGGACATTACCTGTGCTACGGATGTCGATGACTTCGAGGTCGGCCGTTTGGGCGCCATAGACTGCGCGCAGCGTGTTTGCCACAGCGGCGCCGTCGAGGTTGAAGTTGAGGGCAACAAGAGCGACGCCCGAATCGCGGACGATACCGTAGAACAAGTCGTCAGCCGCGTTGCCGAGGTAGTCGGTCGTGATTCGCAACTTGTAGGTGCCTGCGGCGGCCTGGACCGTAATGACCTGAGTCTCGGCGACGGTTGGCATATCGAGACCAGTGACAGTGTCACCCGTGATGGTGCCGACGTTGTCAGTGATGTCACCGCTGTCGTTGAGATTGAGAACATCGCCTGGACGAACGGCATGGCTAAAGGTGATCGTGCCGGTTGCATCTGGCAGCGTGATAGACCATTGCTCTTCGGCGATCGGAGCCCCGGACAGCACGATCGTGTGACTAGTCGAAGATGTCGCGGCATCGTCGTCGGAGAGGGTGCCGTTGCGGGTGCCGTCGACCGGGGTAACCACAAATCCGGTGGTGAATGGAACGGCGTGCTCAATGACAAGCGATATGATCGTACTATCGACCACCACCGTGACAGTGTAACCGAGGTCGGAACCTTCGATTTCAGTCTCCAGCGCTTTCGCGATGTCCGACAGAGTATCGTAGAGATCCCCACCACCGTTGACCGTCAGCAGGGCGTTGATCGGATCGAGATCGGCCGCGTCGCTACCCACGGCGATCACATCGGGATCCTCTCCGGTATCGATCGCCGTGTTTCCTGAAAGAGTCTTAACGATGACGGTGTCGCGCCCCTGTCCGGTGCTGATGTTGGTCGCTCCGTTGTGGGTCGACTCGACCGTGAAGGTGTCGTTGCCGTATCCCAGTTCGATGTCGAGCACCTCCTGATTGGCGTAAACGATGCCACCTGGGAAGACACGACCGCTGATTACGGACTCTTCGCTCATCCCCAGGCCGGTGATCGTCGTGGATGTTAGGATGCCGGCGTCATCGGCTGGGCTGTTGCCATTGAAGAGGTGGAGAGTATCGACCTGCTCTGACTCGATGACCCGGACGTTCGGGTTCACCGGTGTATAGAAGTAGCGGTATCCGGCCACGGAAGCGACCACATCGTGAGCCACGACCGCATTAGCGGTCGATGCTGTCACGTTACCGTCACGGACCAATGCGAATGTCGTGTCGCCCGTATTGTTGGCGGTGTTGGTGATGGCGAGGTCGCCGCCGTCGGCCGAGGCCCTAAGATTCGAAATCGCCGCGGCATTGATCGCTTGGGCGAGCCCGGCGGCCATGGTCCGCGCGGTGTCGCCATCGAGAACCGTACGGCTGAAGTCAACTGAGGTGTCGTCGTAGGTGATTGTGACCGTCCAGACGTCATCGGCAACCAGCGTGTCGGTGAGGCTGACGGTGCTGATGTCGACCAATTCGTTTGTGGCACCGACGGGAACAATGACGGGCCTTGTCGCGACGACCACGGTTAGTGGTGTGGTAACGAGAATGCCATCGTTAAACAACTCGAATGTCGTGGCATTCGTATTGCCGGCGGTATTGGTGATGATGAGTTCGCTACCATCAACCGAGGCCTTGAGGTTCGGAATCGCGGCGGAATTGATCTTTTGGGCCAACCCGACCGCCATCGAAACAGCGGTGTCGCCAACCATAACGCTGCGGCTGAAGGCAAGCGAGGCATCTCCGTAGGCGACCCGAACGGTCCAGACATCATCGACTTCCGGTGCGTCACTCAGATGGACCGTGCTGATGTCGAAGGTCGGCCAAGGGGTGTCAAAGGTGACGGAGTAGCCGGAAACGAGTGGCTTGAATTGTGAACCGATCTTGTCGGCAAGCGCGGCGGTGAGATCCGCAATTGAGTCGCCTCCGGAAACGTTCGCAGTGTAATTGGTGCCGCCGAGCGTGAGGGTCCAGTCGCCTGCGGAAGGCGCACCGAGGATTTCAATTGCGCCGAGCGTCCATTTGATGGCCGGGTTTGTAGCGAGCAAGCTCTGATCCGGCGTGCCACCGACAGTCTGCTTGCCAAGGCTCTGAGCTCCGCCGACCAACACTTTGAAGTAGGTTCCGGGCGTCGCGGCATCCAAGCGGATCCGGCTGTTGCCCAGTAGATCGACGACGGCAACCGCATTGACCGCTGACGAAACGCCCGCAGTCACCGCGACCTCGGCACTGAACCTGGTGTCGGCGTGCACGACTGAGAAGGTATTGTCGTTAAATTCGGATGTGTAACCACCCAGGGCAACTTTTGCGCTCAGCCCTTCAGCGACATCATCGAGGATGTCATCGACTAAGGCGGTGTAGGTGTAGAGCGTGTCGTTGAGCTGGATCGACCACACCTGACCCTCGTAAACAGCACCATCTAGACTGACCGTGGCGTTGAGATAGCTTTCGAGTCCTGTCTCACCACCGACTGTGTCGCGAATCACACCGCTGCCCTCGATCTCGCCATTGATGGCACGTGCCAGACCACGGGCGATCTTGGCCTGCGTCCGATTTCCTGCGGTGACTTGGAAGTTATATTTAGTGTCGTTGACAATGACCTGCCAAACATCATTAACAACCGGCACACCGGAGAGACCAACAATCGCCTGGCTCCAATAGAGGTCGCCTAGCGACGATTGATCGGGCGTGCCGCTGAAGAGGTAGCTCGTGCCGGCACCTGCCCAGTTTGATCCACCGTTCACCGTGAGACCCACTGGGAACGACGTGGAGTTGGCAAACGAGAGGATTTCGTCAGAGACCGTGTCGACGTCGAGATAGACACCCTTGCCATCACCGTCGAGGAACGTAAAGGCAAAGAGGTAAAGCGGATCATCCATGCGCGGGTCGAAGCCCGGGCGCTCACCGCTGCTGGCATTGAAGTGGTACGCGTTCGGATCCGAGAGTCCACCGTTGCCGGCCGCCGGGACGGTGTTAACCACCGTCGTGATATTTCCATCCGGAAGCGGATCATTGGTCTCGAGCGGCAGGCGGAACGGATTATTAAGGAAACGCTCGCCACCAACCTGAGCCGCGCCATCGAGCGTGAGCGGACCGCGGATCGTGTTCACGCGTTCCGCAAAGGCCGGGAAGACCAAGGCGTCGCCACCGTCGATGAATGAATCGTCGATCGCCATCACATGAACGGTCTGCGCCTCGTTCCACGGCCTGTCGCCCCCGATGTCCGTGAAGCGGAGCTGGTGGATGACATTAATTTTGCCATCGGTCGGCACGCTCGCGACTCCGCCGGTGAGGGTGATCACCAATTCTGCATCGATGTCCTTGGTCTGGTCGATAGTGGCATTGCTGATCTTCAGAATGCGACCGCGGGCCACAACGTCGAAGTCCCCCTCGTGGACCGACTGCAAGGCCTCTCCAAGCCGCGTGGTAATCGTCGCAAGTGTGTCCCCGAACTCCGTGTTTGTGCTAGCAGTGACCGAAACAATATTCCCGTCCCCATCGCGCACGGTGGTGACAAAAGATAGCGGATCGCCATCAACCAGAGTCGTGATACCAGGCAGAGCAGGTATTCCATCATTTGCAACATCGCTCAGGGCAACACTCCATTGCTCGCCGATCCTGACCTCCCCTGCCAGTTCGAAGCTTACAAACTCGAACACGTCGCCGGCATCGCGGGTGACTTCAACCACCGCGCGACCTGCGGTGTCGGGCGTCACCGCATTGCCGATGAAGAATGGATTTGCATGAGTCAACACCATCTTGCCCGTTGCGTCGATCGAAGCCGAGAACCCGGCGGAAACTCCGGAGAGCAGAAGACCCTCAACAACACCCCCAGTAGCGGGATCATCGACAATCTTAGACATAAGGTCCGCGAGCACAATTTCAGGAGTGTCGGCTCCAGTGACCGTATGATAGACGACCCAGTTGCCATCGGCGCGCTTAACGCCGTCGTTGACAAGCGTTCCCGCCTTCAATTCCGCACGGACATCTTCGAGCAGCGACTCGATGCCGAGCTTGGTGTCAATACCGCCGATAGTGAGAATATAAGTGTCGCCCACCCGCATGGTCCCGGAGAGGGAGATTAAGGCGCGGTCGGTGGCGACGTGATTTTGGATTTCCTTATTCTGGCCAAAGGCGAGGTCGGCATTGAATGCTTCGTCACTGTCGTAAGTACGAGTCGGCGCCGGGGTGACGTCGATGATCATTTCGCCACTACCCAGCGGCCCGGTCAGCACGACATCGTAGGAGTCGCGCAGCGGCGCATCCTGGAAGTAGTCTGGGAAATCCTCCGACATCCGGGTCGTGATCTCATAGCGGCTTGTGGAATCCGGAGCGACCGTCCAATCACCGGTTGGATCGACCGTGTATTGCTTCGTCTCGGCCTCGTAGGCCTTGATAACTCCCGTCTGGCCCTTGCCCGCACCTTCGACGATCGTGATAATCTTGTCCTTGAGGTCGATCGCGTCGTCGTTCTTCGCATGCTTCTGGAGCGAGACGATCAGTTCGTAGGCGTTACCTGGGTAGACGTAGGGATAGGAGTGGATAAGCTCACCGTTGAGGGACAGGACAGAAGAAACGCGGAGCCGGTAGGTCCCGGCCGTCTTGAAAGTATATTCCAGGAATGGATCGTAAAGTGATTCGCTGCCGACATCGATGCCATCGGGCAAGCCGTCGTCTCCCCGATCGACCAGGTCGCCGAAGTAGGAGGAAGCGAGCGGGATATCACCACCTGCAAGCGGGCCGAGCAAGTCCAGCCTTGTGCTGATCACATAGTCGCCGAATGAGAAGTTAAAATTGACCAAATTGGAGTTGTCGATGTCGAAGACCGCCTGAACCGCGCCACCGCGGGTCGGTTGGAAAATGAACGGATCCCTCTTGGAATTGTCTCTATCAGCCACCTTGATGATGACGTCGGCGCTGGTGATCCGGCCCTGATCCTTAACCACGTTATCGCTCGAAACCGTTGCGACCAACTCCGGATGGTCGGCATTGATCGCGATTGCAAGCTGGTCAGCGATATACTTCAGGTTGCGATCGCTCTGATCGACTTGGCTGATCGACTCGACCTTGTAGGAGCTAACCATGCCGTCGATCCGGATGGTCCAGAGTTCGCTTGCCACGAAGCCTGTCCAGAAGTCGTCGTCGAGACGGTATTCGACCGTTGCGTAGTGTGCGCCCATGACGATCTCGCTATCGGGGGAGCCGGAAGCAACGTAGGCCGTCTCGCGAGCCTGCTTGACGGGCTGGATGACCACTGGAGCGCCGTCGCTTGAGCGGATGCGAATCTTGTCACCCTCATTCACCGCGTCGATGGCGGTGATGTTTGTGACCTTCGTCGCAATGCCCGAGACGACAGTCCCCTCTCCCGTTCCAACAACCGTGAAGGACTTGGATGTGCCTGCGACGTTCAAGGTCCAGACATCACCGGCTTGGAACTCGGTGGCACCCTTGCCCTGCAGGTCGACATCCTGGAACCAGACGGCTTGAGGAGTGCCGATGAGAGTGGCCTTCCCAACGACTGCCGGTCCCGTGGGATCGGGAGTGACGGTCGTCAGTGGAGTAAAGTCCACCTTGTTGATATAGAGAACGTTTCCGACTTGCTCGACGTGGTAAGTCGCGTCCGGGATCAAGCCCGAGATTCCTGTCGCAATCTGAGTCGGCGTCGTTGTGGTGCCGTCAGCTGTGACGATTGTCCGACCCGTATTGTCGAGTGTCAGTGTCCATGTTTCGTGTTCTTGCGCATCGTTCGCGTCGGTGAAGGTGACTTCCCTCACTGCGAGACGAGTGCCCGCAACGGTGATGTCGTTGCTCGAGCCACTACCCGGCACGATGATCGTGAAGGTCGGGGTGAATTCACCCGAAGCTTTCTTAACGACAACTAGAGTCGTGAAGTTCTCCACGTAGGCGTAGTAATCATTCAGGTTGCCGGTGGTGCCATTGATCTGGATCGCGAGGTCGGCGACAATCCCGTGCACCGTGTTGAAGGTGTCATCGACCGGACGCGAGACGCTCGTGCCGGGCTGGAGCAAGATCCTCCAATCGTCGTCAGCGGTCACCGTTCGGTCCGACATGTCGTAGGAGTAACCCGTCCGGTTGGTCGAATCGATCGAACCATCGGGCGTTGCCGCCTGAACAGAGAAATCAACCGTGGAACCTGATGGGCGGGAGAGCGTGATGTCAGCACCACTTCCGCCTGCCGCGCCGCTGAAGGCCGTGCGGAACAAGCCGGCGATGGCCGCAGCATCCTGCGTGGCATCAGGATAGACGGTTTGCGGCGTCAGTCCACTGACACTCAGCGTCCAAGCCTCACCTTGGTGAACATCGTCCGCGGAGCCGGATAGTGTCACCGTGAGCTCCGTCCAAAGGATCGCCTCGACGATTGGGGTAAGCGTGCCTGCCGTTCCCGGGGACTGGCCGACTGGCGTTCCCGAGATGGTGACTGGAGCTAACGCCGAGCTGGACTGACCGGCGGGAGCATCGATCTCGATGCGGATGGTGCCGGACACTGTGAGCACACTGGTTGTGTGGGAGACGCTCGCGCCCTCGTCGAGATCGGCGGCCACAGTGTCGGGTGTTGAGGCCCCGGTGACCAAGGCGGTCCCCACGAGGTTGAAGCCGGAACCACTGTCCAAATAGAGTCTCCAGGTTTGGCCGTCGATCACGCTCTGGATCGTGATTGTGGCGGAGGAGAAATCGATCGCCGTGCCAGTGCCGGAGCCAAGGTTATAGGCGGGCTTGTAACTCGTTGTGATTGTAGCGGCGGAGAGGGATTGCTGCACGACACTCGGGGTGACGTCCTCGGTATTGATGTCGATATCCTGGCCGCGAAGGTTGAAGCCGCGGACATCATCGATGGAGAGGAAGACGTTGCTGCCTTCAACCACAACCTGGGCATTGACCTGGGAATCGGCACCCGCGCTATCCACGGCAGAGACCCACGAGTCGGTGCCGTCATTGAAGTAGCGGTCGTCTTTCTTGATTTCCTCGATCAGCTTGTCTGCGATGAACTCGAGACGATCGGCGTTAGTTGCAGTCAATGCCGACAAGCTAGTGTCGGTCTGAAAATCCGTCTCGGAGAATGTGTAGCTGTAATTCACGTAGCGGATGCCGATTCTCCACACATCGCCGTCCGAGACCGTGCCCTCAAGCTTCAGCTTGGCCTTGGTTAAGAATCCGGGTGCGGCGCTGTCGGGATCAAATGCGGTGTCGGATGCGCTCGGATCCAGCACATCACCCACATCGGTGCTGAGATTCTTGTCGGTGATGGTGAAGTTGTAGATGTCGAAGGTGCCGTTACCGGTGCCGGCGATGCGTGCATAGGGAACACTGGAGTCGATCGAACCACCGTAGAGGGCGTTGCCCACGGCGGGATCGAAGAAGTTGAAGAAATTGACACCTGAGGGAAACTCATTCGGCGGAGTGCCTTCGAGCGGATCGAGCGGATCGAGCGTCTGCCCGTTGCCTGAGTTGTTGAGCACATCATCCTCCGAGATCGGCTCGGCCTTGAAGAGGAAACTGTCCTCCGGGTGCTCACTCAGGGAGACGTGGAGTTGATAATCTGCACCGTCCGGAAGTCCGTCGCCATTGGGATACCACGCGGTGACCTCAATGAAATAGCGACCCTCCTCGGTGAATTCGAAGGAAAGGCGGTCGTCCCAGAACAGGGTGCTGCCCGCATCGACGGTCGGCGAATAACCGGCACCCTTCGCGATGAGCAACGGTATCTTCGGCAAGTTCGGATCGGCCTGTGCGACCTCCTGATAGAGTTTGATCTGGCTCGCCCAGATAAGCGTGTCGTTAACGTCGAAGCCGTGATCGATATCGAACGTGGATAGGACTCCCCTGCCATCTGTCGCGGCCAGTTCGAGCATCTTCTGCGTGACCTCGAAGCTGTAGAAGTCACTGTTGCCATCGCCCGTTCCGAGGATCGTCAGGTGCGGGTAGATGGTCGAGTCAGCGATGTCGGGATTCGAGTTCCGGTTCCACTTCGCAAGGTCGAGGTCGATCGCCAGGAATGCGGAATCGTGGATCCCCTTCTCGACGAAGATCGAGCTGCCGAAGTCGCCGATGAAGTGGACCATCCCGTTGTCGGGGTTTGCAGTATCCACCACTTTGAGCGAGACCGCGAACGGCGTTCCCGAGCGGGTCAGCGTGATCGTGTTGACCGCGGTCTTGGTCGCGGTGACTAAATTGGTCTCGCCGACGTTGGAGGCATGCAACGGATTGTTGATGGCTGCGACCAGTGCGTCGGCGATGAGACGGAGACCGTTGTCGCCAGCGACACCCGAAACAGCATAGCTCCGTCCAGCGATCGTGATCGTCCATGTCTGGCTCGCAGCCGGAATGCCGGTGAGCTCCAGTGTGGCCGAAGTGCCTTGGCTGAGGAAGCCCTCGCCGACGAAGACGATCTCGCTCGGTTCAATGAGCTGGGTGACGCCTCCGGATTGGGTGACGAGAATTCCAGGGGCATCGTTGTCGAGGATGCGGACATCGACCGAGTCGGGACGCAGGACCTCGCGGTTTGAACCGGCGGTGTAGTGATAGTCGCCACGTTGGGGAACCTTCGGATTTGGAGGATTGAGGTCAGCGCCGACCGCCAGGGTCCAAGTGGTTCCGAGCACAATGTCACCGGTGCCAGCAAGAGTGACGACCAGCTTGCTCCAGTGCGTGGAGCTCTCGGTGCTGCCGGCACCATGGGCGGCGACTGAACCCACAGGAGTCGAGTCGAGCGAACCGGCATTGTCAGCGCGACTGAGGGCAACGGTGAACGGCGTCAGAGTATTTCGGGCAACAACAAGGGAATCACCGACTTGGGTCGTCTGGTAGACGCCACCATCCAAGACAGCCTGCGAGAGTCCGGCTGCAATGCGTTCAATTTGCTCACCCGCCGTCAGCAGGATATCCGCATCATCCGCGGTGGCGGTGTAGCGGTATTCCACGCCATCGAGGCGGAGGATCCAGACGGCGCCTTCGGTGACAGTGCCGCCGACTGTGATCGTGCCAAGGTCCCAGGCACGCTCGCTTGATGCCCCGATGGTTACGGAGGCACGGGTGCCCGCGATTACGGCAGTGCCAACGGATCCGCCAGTCGCGTTGAATTCCAAGCTGAAGAGGATCTCCGAGCCGACCGTGCCCGTGACCGTTATGATATCCGTGCCGCCAGAGGACGCATCGACGCCGGTGACCGCGTTGATCAGACCCGCCAAGGCGGAGGCAACTTCGGAAAGTCTATCACCATCGAGCACCGTATAGACCAGCGGCTGGCCGTTGATCGTGACGATCCAGTTTTCACCGGCTGCCGGCGTTCCGGAGAGTGTGAGAGCAGCGTCCTGGAACGGAGCGAGCAACTCGGACGCGAAGGCCGGACCCGAAATCGTGAGAGTCGCACCAGTGACATCGACGTTTAGCTCGGAATCGATGTCGCCATTGACCTGGTCACCCAAGCCGTCCGCAACCCCGGTGCCATCTGGCGTGCTGGTGATCGTGACGCCGAGGAAATTGTTGATGGTCGCAGCACTGATCTCGTGCGTGATCCTGGAGAAATGGGTCGCTTCGCGGTCTGTGTCGTTGTCGGCCGTGACCTTGATCGTCTGTGGCGTGGACCAGTCCCCTTCGTCGAAGTCGAGCGAGGTGACGATGGCACCGCCTCCGTCTCGGATCGTCAACTGGCCGTCGATGCTTGCGCCATTTCCTAGAACGCTGGTAAGCAGCACCTCGACCGGACCGGTGGGAGCCTTGGTCAGGACTACCTGATAAGTATCCTCGTTCAAGGACGCGGTCGCATTGGGATCCTCGGCGACCACCGTGCTTCCGTCGGAGGGAAGAATCAGGACCTGGGCCGCGTCGTCGTCGATGACATCGACCACGACGCCGAGGACTGCGAGGCCGTCGTAGGCACCGCCGTCCTTCGGACTACCGCCCTGTATCACATTGTGCTGGATGTTGATCGCGCGCCGGCCCTCGGCAAGGGAGTCATCCGGAGCGATGACGTAAATCGTTTGCGGCTGGAACCAGTTGTCCTTGGTAAAGAGAACGGTGACGCCGACATCGCTGTAGAGATCACCATCCGCGGTCGACAGGGCAATGCCCTTGCCTCCGGCAGCCTCGTCACTTTCATTCGGCGGCACTGGCGAGGCGGTGATCCGCACGTTCTCCTCAGGCCGCCGCGACAGCACGACGGTATAGGAGTAGCTCGCGAGAGTCTGGGAAATAGCCAACGGATTTTCAAAGACGCGGAGCGGCCCACTGATGAGATCAACGACCACTCCGGCCTCGTCGTTGTCGGAGATCTCCGTGGAGACGTCCGGCAAGAATGCATTCTGATAGAGCGGATCGTTCTTGGTGATGGTCTGGATGATGAGGCCGCTATGACCGGTGAGGTCGTTGCTAACGACTGTGACGGCCTGACCGTAACTGCCGCCGACATTGAAAGTGTCGGAACCCAGACCACCGTATATCTTGACCGCGACGCCCTCGGGTGAGCTCTCGATGAAGAAGCGGTCGTTGCCCTCGATGGCATCGACAATGATCTCCTCAAGGCCCTTGTATGTGATGAACAGGCCGGCGCCGTAAATACCCTTGTCGGTGACCACAAAGTCGTCACCAAATTCGGTCCCGATGACAGTAAGGGTATCGAAGCCGTCGCCGCCGTCGATGCGCACTGGCGCACTGACATTAAACGAGACGAAGTCCGCACCCTGGCCACCGTTGATATTGACAAACGGTGCCTTGGGATCGTTCGGATCGACCTTGACGAAGGCGCGGACGACGAAGGTGTCGTCGTCGTCGTCGCCATTGAGAAAGAGCTCGGCCTTGTTACTGTAGACGGTGAAGGTGTCCTTACCGGCACCTCCGTTGAGGGTCGAGGAAGAGCTGATGCCGTTGGACAGGAAGCCGCGGGTCACCTGAGTGGTCTCATAGAAATCCTGGTCGGCAAGCCCGTTATCGGGGTTCGAACCGTCGCGGGCCGAGGCGAAGACCTGGCCAATCTGGAAAGTGTCGTCACCGACGTCGCCATTCACAATCAGTGGTGCGATGTTGTCATCTAGCACGAAGGTGTCGTCGCCATCGCGGCCCGAGACGATCACGCGGCCGTTGATGTCACCATCGTAGTTGACGCGCTCGACGGTGCCGCCGGGTATCGGCACACGATTCCCGTCAACCTGGACGGCTGCGATCATGCCCTGGCCAATATCCTTATTGGCGCGGAAAAGGAAGAAGTCGGGCTCGTTGGTGCCGGAAATCCGAAGCTCGTCAACGCCCAGATCCTCCCCTGACTTGTCGAAGACGTTGATCTCAGCGGAGCCAGTGCCGGCGAGGCCGACGTCATAGCGATCACTTCCTTCCTGGCCATAGAGATTCAGGATGCCCGCAATTCCATTGAGCAGCGTAGGATCGCCAAGCTGGTCGTAATTGACACGTAAGACGTCGTTGCCCTGACCGCCGTTGATCGTAGTAATGCCGGTGATGGCATTGATATTAACCTCGTCGTTGGGCAGGCCGACCACGGGAAACTGATGCCCCATGTGGATCTCGGTGGATCCCGTGTGGGTCGACTCGATGTAGAAATGGGTGTTACCGCGAGCGAGCTTCAGCAGGAGAATCTCGAAGCCGTCGTAGACGATGCCGCCATTGAGGCCGAGCCCGGTAATCTCCGTGCCTGTGAGTGTGCCCTCCTCATTCGAAAAATCGTCGTTATCGAAGACCTTCAGACTGTCGGTGCTACCGCCGTCAGCGAAGATGTCCAAGCGACCAGTGAAGTAGGATACACCAAGGTCGTTGAGCATGCTATTGGGAGGCTCGATCGTCTGGTCGACCGTCTTTTCGTCATGGAACTGTCCGTAGTCGCCCGTGGTGCTGCCGACGCGCACGACATCGTTGCCGTCGCCGGTGTGGAGTTCCGTCGGACCGTAAACACTCTCAAAGTTGAAAAGGTCGTTTCCTGAACCGGAGGTGATGCTCGTGGTCTGGGAATGGGTGCTTTCGACCGTGATCACGTTGCCATTGAAGTTCGGTCCTGTGCCCGGTGCGTTGCCGAGGTCGATGTGCAGGATCTCGATGCCGGAATAGAGAATATTTCCGGAGGTGCCCATCAACTGGTAGGAAACGCCCGTGAAATCAGTGAGGCCGTTGCTGATGCTGCTGTCGGTCACTGTTCCAAAATTGCTCTTGGTGTCGCCGGTATCGTCGAGTTGGAGGAAGTCATTGTCGTCGGTGCCTTGGCCATTGACGCTCAGCAGGGCATTGATGGCATCGACGTTGCCGAATGTGTTGGTGGGGGTCAGCGTGGCCACGTTGGCGTTGCTTCCCACCAGGACCCGATCATCGCCCATGCCCGTGTTGATCGTGGTCTGAACGTGGATCGCCCGGACTGCAAAGCGGTCATCGTCGCCGCCGGTGTTGAATTCGACGAATTCGACATTTTCGTGGGTGATGACGCTCGTGGCCTGGTTACTGGCCGTCGCCCTGCCCACCGTCCCGGAAGCAATCGTATCCAAGGTGAAACGGTCCGGCCCATCGGTTCCGAAGACCACCAGGCGGTCCTTGTCGCCAGCGGTGCCATCGATATCAATCCGCGCCGGGTTCGCCAGTGGCACCGAGACCAGGTAGTGCTCGTAGTTCCCGTCATTGGCCGCATTGTCCAAAACCGCATGACCCAGCCAAGGGTTCGCCACCAGGTTACTGCCCCCAACCGTGATCGTATTGTCCAGATCACTGACGACGATCGTGTTGTTTCCGGCACCACCAGTGAGTTCAGCTCTCTCAAACAAGCCCCCGAGCTGCTCGACCGTCGCTCCATTCTGCCACCGGTCGCCATGGTCGGTGACCTCGTTCGCCGGAGTCTTGTCGATTTCAAAATCGCTGTTTTCGGCCGCGTCAAGCAATCGGCCAACGACGAAGAGGTTTTGGAACAGCCCCATGTCGTCATCGAACATTTCGACGAGGGTATCGACATCGGCAGGGTCGGTGCTGGTATCGGTGAAGACATCCAGCCCTGCGCCGCCCGTCACCCGGTCACTGCCTGCGCCGGAATTCAGATGGTCCTCATAAGGGGTGCCAATGAGAGTGTCCGCGCCGGCTCCACCGTTGAATGTCATCGACATCAACATGTCCGCCACGGCAGCGCCGTTGATCGTGCCACCCCCGCCTTGGGCGTCGATGGTCAGGCTGTCTTTGCCCCACTCACCACCGGCGATATCGGCGTGGTAGTTATAGAGTCCCTGGCGTGCGACCTCGACCAACTTGTGTCCCGTCACTGTGGTGATAACCTCAGTCGAACCGTCTTCCAACGTCCTGGTTTTGGTGATTTCCTCGTTGCTGGTGGAAACGGCGAAGTTTTCCAGCGAGGAGCTACCGATGAACTCGAGGTGGTCGTTATCCCCGTCACTGGCGGTGTAAAGCTGGTTGCCGTCGATATCCTTGCCAGCGGAGAGGCGGCCCAGGTTGATCGCATAGGAAGTGACTCCCGAGCCATCGAGGTTGTTGACAACAAGGCTGTCCGCACCATCGCCGAGATCGATATCCAGAGTTTCAATCTCGCTGGCACTCATCGGAGTGGACGCACCAACCCAGGAGAATGAAAGCGCATTGGCCGAAGGTGAGGTGATGACTCCAACATCCACACCCGAACCCCGGGTGATCGAAAGGGTGTCAGCCCCGGAGCCACCATTGTTCACGGTGTCTGAACCATCGCCAGGAAGCCAGATCAGCAAATCAGCACCGCCATCTCCATACACGGCGTCATTGCCCACTCCGCCGTAGATCGTATCGGCACCGTTACCACCGTGGATGAGATCCACCCCACCGCGACCGTAGATGGTGTCGGAACCGATGCCGCCGTGGATCACGTCGTTCCCTGAACCGGCGTAAATGAGGTCGTCATCCTCCTCAGAACCGGAATCCGGACCACCCCGGATGTTGAAGGGCACCGAGATTGCCTCGGCGATTTCAAGATAATCATTACCTGTCCCGCCATCGACGCGGTTGTTCAAACCTCTGGCAGACTGCACCACGATCGTATCATCGCCACTACCGCCCTTGAGATCCACTGAGGCCAGCACACCATCCTGCACGATGATCAGGTCATCGCCGCTACCGCCGTCCGCGACGATCCGGCCGACACCGGTGAAGCGCTGTGTTCGACCGAAAGATGTGACGTCAACGGTCTCGTTGCCCACCGAACCGCTGATGTGTTTGATGAGGTAGGTTTCGTCGGGATTCGCTTCCTCCAAATCACGATAACCGGAGCGGGTTTCGCCCATATTCAGATTAAGCACACCATCCGAACCTACAGCCGAGCCATTGGTCAACTGGGGGTTTCCGGTGGATCCCGCCAAGTAGATGGGTTTCGGGATGTCGAGCACACCGATGCTGAAGGTCTTTGAAACGTTGACGTCGAAGAAGAAAAAGCTGAGTG
Organism: uncultured Verrucomicrobiales bacterium; assembly: GCA_937916505.1. Classification (GTDB taxonomy): domain Bacteria; phylum Verrucomicrobiota; class Verrucomicrobiia; order Verrucomicrobiales; family Akkermansiaceae; genus SW10. The sequence goes on from CALFSW010000197.1 coordinate 17,254, forward strand.
AGACCCTCCCCGTAATCGTGATTACGCCGGTTATTGAACTAAAGTCGAACGCCACGCCAACACTCGCAAGACTCCAACCGAAGAGAACAACCTCGGCGTTTGCGCTGCCGCCGAATGTGACTCCGGCCGCAGTATTACCGGCATGGATATTAAACCCACCGATGATACCAAAGGAACGCGTGCCAATCACGACTTCTCCGCTGAGATCGAGGGCGAAGTGTCCACTGTGGTTGAACCAACCGTCCGCCCCGATTGTTGCAATACCGAAGAAATCGATGTTGGCACCGAAACTCACGGCCCATTCACCGGCCTCCAGGTAAGCGTCACTGCCGGTAGGTTTAACCGCTTTATAGCCCAGCGGGCCTGCGCCCTGGGCGGCGGTAGTATCATGGGTAAACTCGCCGCCGCCCACCTGAATCTTGAATCCAGCATTGAACTTGAGCACATCAAAGAACGCGACTTTGCCCGTCACATCGATCAGGAAGGAACTCGCCGCATAGGTTTTCGACACGCCATGCACGTCTACGATCGTGACAGGCGATTTGGACGTATTGATAACCAGACGACCGGAGGCGTCGATCTTGATGATCTCGGCGATATTGGCGTCGATGGTCACCGCAGCATCCAGAGTGATCCCGTCACCGGTGATTAGAACATCCAGACTGATCTCGACATCCAGAAGAGTTCCAAGGGTGATCTGCGCGGTTCCACCCAGATAGAAACTGCCCTCGGTGTATCGGATCTCGAGGATGGCGGATGCTTCAAGGAAACCGACAAACTCGAGTTTACCCTCCACCCGGATCAGCAAGCCCTTGGCGATGTCGACGGTTTGAATCTCAAGCCCGCCACCCTCCTTGAAGCCAAGCACGCTCAGAGTCTGCAGTCTGCTGGTGGTATTGATCTCGAGCAGCGCGGACCCGCTGATTTTCAATCCGACGTCCTTGCCGAAATTTGCCTCAAGCGTCAACTCGATGCGCCCAACCAAGCCACTCGGATCGATGCGCAAGGTCCCTGAAGCGCCCAGATCTCCCAAGGGGCCAATCATCACCCTCGCTCCGATCAGCATCTCGAACTTGGAAGCTGTGACCACTAGGCCGAACTTGCCGACGAGGTCGAACGCACCACCGATTCGCAACTCTGCATTGAACGCAATGGCGACATAAAACTCGTTCCCCGAAAGCGCGGTGTCCGGAGCATTCGGATCGTCGAACAGAGTCCGCAGGCTTGGGGCCGACGCGGACACCACGTAACTCCAAGTCTTCGAATGGGCTGCCGTAAGCTCCGCCTCGGAAACGCTCGCGATACCGTCGGTATCCATGCTATTACCGTCAGCGTCCGTCAGCCTCGCCAGGATATTGGGCGACAGATCGTCCAGATATTGATCTGGAATCGAAACACTCTGATCGACTCCTGTGGTGTTCATGATCAGGCGCGCTGAGATCTCAGCGCCTGAATTCGAAAGGCCGCTGCTCAGGTCCGCACCAATCTCGAGGGTGACTTCGAAGTCTGCGGCGACTCCAGCGCTGTTGACGATCAGAACACCAAGCGCATGAATCTCGAAATAGTCGCCGCTAGGCCCGATGGAAAGGCCCGTGTTCGCAAAGATCTTCAGGCCTTGCGAATCCACCTCTAGGAGGAAAACCCCATTCAGAACGAACGCGTCCACGAAGGAAATGGTCCCGCCCAACTGGACGGAGATCAGGAAGTCGGTGAAATCGAGCCTGACCGGTTCGCCGCCCGGGCCCGTGTTCACGCGGAAGCCTTGATATACCAGGCCATCGGCATCTCCGGCATTGTCCAGAGCGTCAAGATCTGATCCTGTCTGGTAATCAACGTCAAGGGTGAGGACTCCGTCGCCATCGACATCATACATCGCGAGCAACTCGTCATAGCTGACGATGCCATCCCCGTTACCACCGACCGACAACTCACCTTCCATGACCATCAGGTCGGCATTGGCGATATAGGACGGGAGATTGTCATCGCCGATTTCCAGGATCTTGTCCCCATCTAAATCGAGGCTGCCGAGATCGTATTGGAAGCTCTCCATGAAATCCACCTGGGCGAGGCCGGAACCCGATCCGATACCCAGATTGAATTCAATATTCAGGGAACCCGTGGCAGTCAGTCCATCAACTCCGACAAAGGCGAACCCATTCTCTGGAAGGTTGATCTTGCCGGCGACATAAACACCCAGATCGTCGATATCGAACGAGGCCATCACCATGATACCGAAATCCAGATCGGTGATCGCCAGACCGATGGCATCATCATCAAGCTCCGCGGTCTCGTTTGCCTCGACATAACCATTCCCGTCCAGGTCTCCATATCTGTCACCGTTAACCAGCACACTTGTGACCTCCGCCTCCCCTTGAGTCATGGTGGCCAACGTCACACGATCGATCGAAGTGATGGAAACGCCCTTGGTGGAACTACCAGCGGCATAAGTCACACCATTGATCACGTATTCGTTGTCGAAGGTGCCGTCATCCGGAAGCGCCTAGGTGACCTCGCTGTTTCCATCGAGATCGGTCCAATACGGGCCATCGATTCCGACAAAGGCGGAGATATCAGCGCCACCAATCGTCATCGTGGTGACGTCCTTGGAGGAACCGTCGGTGAGCGTGATATTTTCCACCGGACCCATTTCAAAGGCAATACTGCCACTCAGAGTGACCACGCCCAAGACATCAAGTTCCACCCTTCCCTCGGCGCGGATCAGTGGTGAATCCATGCTCAGATAGACCGGCGTACCGCCGGTATTCACCTCAAATCCAAGTGGATCGATTTTTCCATCATGATCCGCATCGGCATTGCCCGCCGCCGTGAACGCTGCAGAATCCCCGCCCAACAAGGCGGCAGCTTCCGCAAGATCGATCACGCCCAGGTTCTTGCCTTCATTGTTGGTGTTGAGGATGCCCAGAAGCATCTCGTGGTCCACCCGCGTGTTATCGTCATAGCCGACACCGTCCAACACCGAGAATCCAGCGCTGTAAACGTGGTTGAGGATCGCGAGATCACCGAGAGTCAGGATGCCGTCTTTATCACCCACCACGTTCCCGTCGGAGTCCAGATTCGTATCAAAAAGATCCAATTCCTCGCTCGCAAATGCTTCGGTGTTGGCGAAATCAACGACCGGGAACAACGGCAATCCGTAAATACTCGGGCTCGACTGGTTGAGTTCAACGAGGAGCTTCTCCGCTGAGACGGTCACCCCTTCGACACCCACAAGGGTGATCTGGCTGGCGGTGGCCTTAAGCGCGAAATAGCTGGCGAAATCCAATGGGCTGACGGGCTTCATCATCGCCATTCCAAAGTCAAAGTTGTCGATCACCAAGCCGACTGCATCCGGATTCACCTCTGCGGTTTCCCCAATATCAACGATGCCGAAGTTGTCGATATCTCCATAGGTCATCTGCTTGCCATCGATGTTGACTAGGACCGTCTTGACTGTGGTGCCACCATCGATCGTCTTCAACGCTCCACTGCCGTCCGTGAGACTGACCCCATCGGTTGAAGCGCCCGCCACATAGTCGTCTCCGCCAATCGTCACATCATTGACAAACGTGCCGCCATTCGGAAGCGCCCAGCTGATTTCACGATCGCCATCCAGATCCGCGGTCCAATACGGGCCGTCCATACCGAAGAACGCATGCACATTCGACGCTCCGATCGTGAGGAAGGAAAGGGTCCTTTGCGAACCTTCCTGAGCCAGGAATGAATCAAGCAGGGAAGCTGGCAAACCGACACCCTCGAGGAAATCAGCAGCCTTCGCACCGAGGTCGCTGAACAGGCCGCCGGTCACGGCCACCGTCTCGATCTGTCCCTTTTCGAAGGCGATGCTGCCGGTGATGTGCACATACTCGGAGATCTTCAGGGTCGCGATTCCAACACTGGCGATGATCCGCTCGCCACCCTCATAATCCAAAAAGATAGGATCCGTGTTGGTCCCGGTCTGCACCGCAAATCCCACATCAAGTGTGAGATCCGAATTACCATCCGCATCGCCCGCGAGAGTAGGATCCAACAAGACGGCTTCAGCCTCGGACACCTGCAGAAGTCCGTCCTCGCTGCCACTGGCATCCAGCGCGAAGAAGATCGCGGCGGCACTGATCGGAAGAAGATTATCATCATCCGCCGAATAGAGACCCGCAAAAGCGCCCTCTCCCGCGTCATCACCGGTCAACTCCCGCAGATCGCCAACTGTGATCACTCCGTCTTGACCGGCTGCACCCGTCTCATCCGTGACGTCAAACAAGACCAACAACTCACTGAAGCTCTTGACGAAATCAATCGTGGCGGCTCCAAGCAGAGCACCGCCCCCCTTCACCAACGGTCCACCGAGATTGAGTTTCACCTGAATCTCCTTGGCGATCATTTCGATCGTATCGGTACCGGGTTCACCATCACTGAATCCGGCCGAGTCAGCGGATATTTTCGCAGCAATGAAGGTGGGAAGCTGCTTGCTCAGGACCGGCTTGAAGATGCCCAAGCCCATGTTGAAATCGTCGATGAAGAATCCAAGCGCGTTTTGATCCACAATCGGGATGGAGAAGTCGAGGCCATCGGCGGGCGGCAATCCAACAAAGGCGGTGGCATGGCCGACGCCGATCGCGGTCACGTCCACCTGAAGGCCTGAGATCGTCGAGAAATCTTCACCGATCACAATCCCCCCGATGCTCTCCAACTGAGTGAAGATGGGGCTCAGCTTGGTTTCAAGCAATGCGATCAACTCATTCAACTTCGCCACGACCCGGGCGATCTGCGGATCGATAGCATTGAATATTGCTTCCTTGACCGACTGCTCGGCCTTATCGAGACCACCCTCAACGGCCTTCGAAACGGCATCACCCACCGAGCCTACGATCTTGTCAACCGCGCCAGCCAAGGCGTCTTGGATAACCGACTCAAGCTCCTTCGCGAGCAGCTTCTTGATCGGGCTCAGCAACTCGCTGACGAGCCCCTTCAAGGTCGCGTCATCCACAAGGGCGGTGATCGGGTCGATGATGCCATCAACAAGACTGTCCACAGACAAGCTGCTCGTGACGGAGGTGAGCTGATCGGTCACACTGGTCGCCACGGAATCCTTGAGGGAATCGATACCCGAGGTAATCGCCGCGCTCAGGTTGTCAAATATGGTGTCCACCAGGCCCAATACCATGCCATTGATCTCAGACTTGACCGCGTTGATGGCGTTTTCGATCTCCAATTTCACGCTCGCCTTCAAATCATCGAGTGAGGACAAACTGGCAAGCGCGGCGTTGAGTTCACCGATCAGCACATTGGCATCGAAGCTGAAGGTTTCCTCAGCGAGCGAGACGAGGTCAGCGGGAATGCCGGTACTGATCGTCACTGTTTCACGGCTACCGAGATCGAGGGAAACACTGCCGTTCAGGTAAACAAACTCAGCAACGTTCACGAGCACGTTATCGGCGGAAGCGTGGATCCGTCTCATGCTGTCGCTCAGATAGGCCGGAGAGCCACCGGTGGCGACCTCGTATCCCACCGGGTCGATCTTGCCGTCGTGGTCGTCATCAGCCGTCGTTGCCAAGGCATCGT
>CALFSW010000198.1 GCA_937916505.1 uncultured Verrucomicrobiales bacterium
CTAGCGGCACTGCCACGGGCTGGCCCCGGTCGCAGACCGTGACGTCCTTCCTTGGTTTATGGGCTTTGCCGTCCGCTTCCGAACTTACTTTTTTCCCGCCTTGGTGAGAATTTCCTTGAGCGTCACCGCCTTGCCTCCCTGGCGTTTGCTTTCGTCGGCTGCTTCCATAAAAGTGAAGAGCTCGATGGTCTCGGTTGCTGAAACGGGTGGCTTCTTTGTTTTGAAGAACCTGACCACCTCGACCACCAGAGGGGCGTAACCCTCATAGGCTCCGACGGCGACCTCATCACCCTTTGCGTTGCGGGCGATGCCGGAGTAGCCCTTGCCTTCCCTGAAGATGCCTGTTCTTCCATTCGCCCAGGTGCCCTCGACTTCGATTAATCCCCCGGATGTCGTTCTGCGGACGACGGATTGGCATCCGGTTCCCATGACGGTGAAGAGGGATTCGCATCCGTGCACGCCGTACCAATAGAGATCCGGGTGGTGGGGCTCGATTTTGGCCGGGCTGGAACAGAGGGTATAGGTCACTTCTCCAATCGAGCCCGCACGAACGGCCTGGGTGCTTTTCCCGTAGCGAAGCGATGATGATGAAAAAATGGGAACGCCCGCCTCTTTCGCGAGACGGTAGATCTCAAGGGTGTCGCTCAGGCTCCCGGCAACGGGTTTGTCGAGAAACAGGGGCAATCCTGCCGCGATGACGGGCCTTGCTTGCGCGAGATGAGGGCGGCCGTCGACGCTTTCGATCATGACCGCATCAACCTTGGTGCAGAGGTCCTCGATGGTCTCACAGATTTCCACACCGAAGTCTTCTCTCAGGGTCTTGGTGTATCCCTCGACTCGTGAAATGCTCGATTCGATGTCGGGGCTGCCTCCCTTGAATGCCGCGACCACTTTGGCACCCTTGACATGATCCTTGGTCGTGGGGTCATTGATGATCCTGGTGAAGGCGGTGACGTGAGAAGTGTCCAGGCCAATCATGCCAATACGGATGGGGTCCTTGGCGGCGAGAGGTGATAGGGTTAACAGGCTGCAAAAGAGGGTGATAATTTTTTTCATTTCGTCATTTGGTAATGGGTTGGGAGATTCGGAGATATGCGAAGAGGTTTCGAAGCTGGGTGTCATCGAGACCGTTGAGGAGGCCGGCGGGCATGAGACTACGGCCGGCTGGTTTGAGGGATTTCACTTGTTTGCGAGGGATCGTGATGTCGCCACCGTCGAAGCCCCGGATGACAATGCTATTCGTGTCTTCGTCGGAAAGGAAGCCGCTTAGGATTCGTTTGTCGGTGGTGGTCACGACGACATTTTCATAGCCTTCTCGAATCTCCGCATTCGGTTCGAGGATACTCACCAACATGGTGCCGAGATCGTCCCGTTGGTAGCGGGTCAGGTCAGGCCCAACCTCTCCGCCTTTGAAGAAGAGCTTGTGGCAGCTTGCGCAGCGCGCGGTGAAAATGGGCTCTCCGGCATAGGGATCTCCCGGACGGGCGGAGAGAATCTTTCGCAAGGCATCCACGCGGAGGGAAGGGGTTTGCTTTTTGGAATCAGGAAAATGTTTCAGAAATAACGACTTTGTTTTGCTGTCTTCATGGAGCGCGAGCCGGGAAAGGAGGTCTTGGTCAAAATGACCGGACGGGACCTTTTTGGTACCAACGTTTTCGAGGAGGGCAGTGGCCCAGGCAGGCCGGGAGGCGAGGAGATTGAGAGCGGTGGCTTGAAGGCCCGGAGAAAGTTTCGGATAGGATTTCACGAGGGCCTCCCCAATTGCTTTGTCGTCGTAAATTTGCAGGGCGATGATCGCGGCCCGACTCAGTTCGGAATTGTCAGACGATGTTGCGAGGAGGAGGAGTTTTTTCCAGACCCTGGATTCTCCTTGATAGCTTCCGAATGCCCGTATCGCGGCGAGCCGATCGGCAGGAGTGGCTTGGTGATTTGAAAGCAGGGCAAGACCTTCTGTGAGCGCTTGTGAATCGCCCCTGCGAATGCGCATGGAGAGGGAAGATTGGTCCAGGTTGGTGGTCAGTTCATCCGGAAGGAGCGGGACCGTTCTGCCGTCAAAGGCTTTTTCAAAGCCTTTCATCAGCGCGGCGCGACCGGCGACATCCGGAGCGAGTTCGAGGAGGCGGGCGCACTGAAGGAAGTCTCGTCGTGATCCTGCTTCCGCAAAGCGTCGCATCAGGCGCGGGGCAACGTGATTCAGGAAGAAGGGGGATGACCAAATTTTGGGATCCCCGAAAGTCGCCAGGACGGCCTCCGGATATTTCTCGCAGTGAGCTTCCACGACATGCCAGGCCATGAGCGGAATGAAGGGATCCTGAAGGTGATTAGGTCGCGAGATGATTTCTCTCGCAAGAGCGAGGCCCTGCTGATGCCCAAGACGACTCGCGGTAGAGAGGATCTGGCACTGAACTTCGGCATTTGTTTCCCCCTTGGCGAGGGTTCTGATTGCGTTGAAGATTTCCGGCTCAAGTTCTCCGTCGTCACCGGATAGTCTGATGATCCAAGCGCGCACGATGGGGGCCGGGTGATCGAGATGTTGGCGGGCGGTGTTGAGACGAAGTCCGCCCATCTGGTGGAGCACCCAAAGTGCTTCCAAAGCAGGGTGGGGATTTTGTTGCGCAAGGAGAGCTTCCAATTGTGGGACGAGTGTTGCATCCGCTCTCTGCGCCAACAAACGAACTGCTGTTTGCCGGTGCCAAAGGTTGTCGTGTTTCAGGAGGTTGACTAATTCCAGGGAAGTCTTGTTCTCCAGATTTCGATCCTTGATCAGCGGCGCCTCTTTTCCCCGGAGTCGGTAAATCCGCCCGCTGTTGGGATCAATCTGACCCTGGTAGTTTTGTCCGTGGGCGATGTATTGCTCACGAAAATCGGAGAAAATCACCCCTCCACACGGGGCGTTGGCGAGATAGACCGGCCGGAAGGTGAGGTCATCGCTACGAAGAGGACAACCGGTGTCGGAGGTTTTGAAAGTGCTACCGGTCGCCGTTCGATTTGAGGCCACAAGATAGTGATGGAGGGGATCGACACTGAGAAACTGCCCCTGGAAGCGGGCTGGCATGGCGGGGGCATCAACGCAAATCCCCAAGTGGGAAAATCGTGGGATTGGGTTGGTGCTCGCCATCATCGAGAGCTCGCCAAATGAGAAGGGATTTGGGGGCGGACCGAACTTGCCGGGGTTCTTTCCCTGCTTGAGATATTGTCCGTTTTGCACGAAGTGAAAGCCCCGGGTATTACCGCCATTGTGACCGCTGAAAAGTCGGCCTTCGGCATCAAAGGTGAGCCCGAAGGTGTTGCCACCGCCGTCGGCGAAGACTTCGAATTCCTTGGTGAGGGGGTGATAGCGCCAAACGATGGGGCCTTCATTGTAGATCGGAAGATCGTCAAAACCCGGTCGGGTGACCCGGCTGGTAGTGGTGCTGCCCTGGCCTCCGTAAAGCCAGCCATCCGGGCCCCAGGTGAGACCGTTGGCCACGCTATGGGTATCCTCAAGCCCAAAGCCGGTGAGACGAATTTCGGGATCGCCCTCGGGAACATCGTTGCCGTCTTCATCGCGATAAAAGAGGAGATACGGAGTGTGCATCACCCACAGGCCTCCCCAACCACGGACGACCGAGTTCGCCATGTTCAGTCCCTCGAGGACGTTTTTGCTGGTTTCATAGGTGCCATCTCCATCGAGATCTTCGTGCACGCTAATGATGTCGGCTCCGCGGTCATGATGGGGTGGGGCGGGGGGGATGCGATCATACTTCGAGCGATAGTATTGATCGCGTCCAATCATGGTGAGGCCGGCGGGGTAGGGATACTGACGGTATTGCGCGACCCATAGGCGGCCCCGGGTGTCGAAACTGAAGTGGGTCGGTTGCGCGATTTCCGGCTCGCTGAGCAAAGCCTCGACGGCGAGGTCGTCATCGGTCTTCAACAAGGCAAGGTCTTCACCGGGGAGAATCTGTCGTCCCCGGATGGGATCAATGGTGCGGGCCAGAGGGCGGCTCGAGAGTTTGAATTGACTGGCCGGATAGGCAGCGAGGGTTGGTCTCTTTTGTCTGGCTTTGAACCCGGCGACGGAGGGTTTGGTGGTTGTGAATTCCCACTCTGGTCCGAGCACCAGTTCGTTAAAGTAATCGATCAGCACGGGGGCGGAAGTCAAACCATGCCCGGCTACTTTGGTTTCGACCAGAATGACGAGAGCGTTGAATTGCGTCTTCCCGAGAACGTCTTTTGGAATCTTGAAGCGTTGTTCCCGACCCATGGGGACTCCGTCAGATTTGACGATACTTTGGCCGTTTAAAAAGATCTCAAACTGCCCGGGAAGGTCGGAGATCGCGAGGACCGTGGAGCTTCGCCAAAGATCCCGTTCATCGCCTGCCGAGGTGACCAGCCGATCCGGAACCTGGAGAAAACAGCGCAGCCAAAGATGCCGGGAATCCGGAGCGGCCTTGGTGGGGATTGTGGCCCGGGTCCATTCGGCTCCGCTGGCATTCGCCAAAGAAAGCAGGATGAAGCAAGTTGTGGAAAAGAGAGAGCGAACCATCCTCCGATCATCGCCATGGACGTCAGGGAGAGAAGGAAATTCCTTGCCGATTCAGCCGGTCAATATTCCTTTCGCTCCCACATTCCATTGTGATAGTCTCGCCATCATGAAAAGGCTTCAAGCTTCTCTGTTAACCCTCTTCGCCATTGCACTTCCCGTCGCAGCGGATGATGGCCTCGCCTCTATCCTCGGCGAGGAATCCAAAGTCGCCCGGATCGGCACCGGCTACAAATTTACGGAGGGCCCGGTTTGGCTCCCCGCCAAAAAGATCCTCATTTTCTCCGATATTCCCAACAGCGTCCAAATGCAGTGGGATCCCGATGAGGGTGACAGCAAGCTCCGAAAGGTGGAGGCCACCAATGGAAACCTCCTCGACCTCGATGGAAACCTCCTCTCCTGCCAACACGCCGGTCGAAATGTCATCCGCTGGAAAGCCGATGGAACCCACGAGGTTCTCGCTTCCGAATACAAAGGCAAAAAACTCAATTCGCCGAACGACCTCGCCATTCGTTCCGATGGGTCGATCTGGTTTACCGACCCGACCTATGGCCTCGGGAATTCCAAACAGGAGGTCGATGGCCAAAATGTCTACCGTCTCGATCCCAAGTCAGGCGCGGTGACCATGGTCTACGCGGGCTTCGATATGCCGAATGGCATCGCATTCTCCCCCGATGAAAAGCGCGTCTACATTTCCGATACCGGGAAAGTTGGCAAGATCCGCGCCTTCGATATCAAGGCCGATAACACCCTCTCGGATGTCGTCTTCGAACTCGATGTCCGCTGCGACGGGATGTGCGTCGATGTGAAAGGAAACATCTACACCACCGCCGGCGGCGGCATCCATGTCTTCGGCAAATCCGGCAAAAAACTCGGGGTCATCAAAACTCCCGAACACCCCGCCAACGTCTGCTTCGGCGGCGTCGCCTATCAGCATCTCTTCATCACCGCCCGCACTTCCCTTTACCGTATTGCCGTCAAAATCCCCGGCGCGAAACCGATGGCTGCCAGGTGGTAAAGGTCGCGCAGGCGCTTCTGTTTTCTCACTGCTGCCCAAGCTTTCCAGGAATTCCGAAGGCAAAGCAGCTCCGCACCTTCGAGGTGAATCCGGTCAATGCCGCCGGTCTTCCCGCCCAGCCCTTCCGGGCTGATTCATTCCGTCCTTGAGAACTGCTCTCAGCGGGGATTTTCCTCTTGGACATCGAGCGGCATCCCGGCTGCCCGCATGAGGGTCTCTTGCACCGCGAGGTCGTGTGCGGAGTCCCAGGCGAGGGTTTTCTCGCCGCGCACGATTTTCGCCATGTCACGAAACTCGTCGTGATAGCGTCCATCCGTTTTCGGCATCGGCACGTCCTGCGTGCCGCGTTTGAACCCTCCCCGGGCCGTTGTTAATGAGAGTGAGAGCTTGGGTGGCTCCAGGGGCTGGATCGCGATGCGACCTTCCGTGCCAGTGACCGTGAACTGTCGACGCGGACCGCCGAAGGGATCGTTGTGATTGCTGCCGATGGTGGCCAAAGCGCGCGCATAGCGGAAAGTCGCCAGTTGGTTGTCTTTGAAGGTGTCACCCTGCGTCTTGAGATGAAGGCCGTGCACGGCGTCTGGTTTTCCCAACACCGTGACGAGAGCATCGATCAAGTGGCAGGCCAGTTCAAAGAGTCCTCCGCCGGGATATTGCGAGAGTTCTTTCCTCAAACCCGGAGAGGCCTTCTTGCCCATGTGTCCATGAACTTCGGTGATCTCTCCCAGCCAACCTTCCTTTACCGCACGGAAGAGGAAGATGAAGGCCGGGTTGTAACGCAACATGTAGCCCATCTGAATGGTTAGTCCGCGTTTTGTTGCTTCACGATGCATGGCACGGCACGGGCCCAGCTTCTGACCCGCAGGTTTGTCGAGGTGAATGTGTTTACCCGCCTGGAGGCAACGCATCGCGGTGGGGACGAGTTGGTCCACCTCCGTTTCGATCGCGACAAGTTGAATGTCAGGATCGTTCAGGATTTGGTTCGAGCCGAGCCACTTGGAGGATTGATAGGATTTTCGCCGAGCCATGCGATCCCGTTGCGTTGGGTCTTCTTCACAGATCCCCATCACTTCGTAGAGATCGGGGAGGTCCAGCAAGGTAGCAAATTTTCCTTCAGCATGAGCATGCTTCGTGCCGATTTGTGCGACTTTGATGCGGGTGGAGGATGGTTCCTTCCCCTGCGTCTGAGTGGCGAGCAGCGCGGCAGCGGTGGTGTGCATGAAATGACGGCGAGACGGAGAGGACATGGTCGAAGAGGCTATGGACTTCGGGGTCACTTGGGAATCTGAAAACCCTCAAGAGTGGATTTACTGAAGCCTAATTTCCAGAGGCACAGACGGGGGAATCTACCGACGTCTCAGGGAATGGCGCGAGTGATGGAAAGCCTCACAAAGGCGCAGCTGGTATGGCCTGGCGATGGGATTTCTGAGATGGTAACCAGTTCACAGCCGCTGCCTTGGTTGATGATGGAGAGGGTTTCCAAACCAGAAATATCCCAAGTGCTGAGATTACGCGAAAGGGGTATTTCAATGGTGGGAACGTAACCGGAGGTAAAGTTTCTGCTGTCTCTGGAATGGTAAATCACGCCAGTCCGGGGTCATGAATACGTTGTGGGCCGATTTTTGCGCATGCACACCGTGTCGATCTGGATACACTTGATGAAATGTCGATTTTAGAAACAGCACGAGATGAGAAACGACAATTGCGGCGCGTGTTGGGATTCTGGGCGCTGGTCGCCTTTGGGGTCGGCGATATCCTCGGCGCGGGAATCTATGTTCTGATTGGCGAGATTGCCGGAATTGCCGGGCATGCCAGCTGGATCGCCTTCGGGGTCGCCCTGGTGGTTGCGGGCCTGACCGCCTTGTCCTATGCAGAGCTCGGCAGCCGGTTTCCGAAGAGTGGGGGAGAGGCTCATTTCTGTCAGCAGGGACTGGGCTCGCCCGGCCTGGCTCTGATGACCGGTTGGCTGGTGTTGTGTTCGGGGATCGTATCGATGGCGACGGTGGCGCGGGCCTTCGCGGGATACGCCCTGGCCTTGTTCGAAATCTCGGCGCCGGTTGCGCTGATCGCGATGGCCGTGGCATTCCTGATGGGGACCGCGGCCATCAATGTCTGGGGAATTCGCCAGACCTCGAGGCTGAATATCGTATTAACGATTGTCGAGGTCACCGGGCTCATCATTGTGCTGGTGACGGGTTTACTCTTTCTAGCAGGTCCCGGCAACGGTACGCCGATTGAGGTGCCGGACACCCCCGGAGCTGTTCAGGGAGTGGGTTGGAGTGCGATTTTCCAGGCGGGGGCGCTGGCATTTTTTGCCTTCATCGGATTCGAGGACATGGTCAATGTCGCGGAGGAGGTGAAGAATCCGAAGCGCAACATGCCGCGGGCAATTCTCGTCGCCGTTGCGGTCGCCGGCCTGGTCTACATGCTGGTGATCGCCGTGGCCACCCGGGTGGTGCCACCGCAGGAATTGAGTGCCAGCCAGGCACCGCTGCTGGAAGTGGTGACGCGCGCCGCACCCCGTATTCCGGCGTGGCTCTTTGCCGCGATTGCTCTCTTCGCCGTCGGCAATACCGGCTTGCTCAATTTCGTGACCGCTTCCCGCCTTCTCTATGGCATGGCCGGTCAAAAGCTCGTCCCGGGATGGTTCGGAACGCTGCACGCGAAGTATGGGACTCCGCATCGTTCCACGGCAGTGGTGCTGGTGGTCGCCATCGTTCTCGCTGCGTCCGGAACGGTTTCTTTTCTCGCCGGGACGACCAGCGTGCTCATCCTCGCGGTGTTTTTCGTGGTCAACATCTCGCTGCTCTCCGCCAAAACGTTTCGCCGTGTTCATGTTCCGGAACATGATGGCTTCAAGGTTCACGCGCTGGTTCCGCTGATTGCCGCGATCACCTGCCTGGTGCTCGCCGCCTTCGTGCCGGGCGACTCGATGTTGCGTGCGCTGGTCCTGGTCGGGATTGGCTTGGTTCTGATGGTGATTCGTCACCGCACTTTGAAGGACTGAGAATGGGGTCCCTGGTCAAGTGACCGCTTCGAAAGACATTCGTCCTGCGGTATGGCCGACCTGTTTTTTCTTCTTCGGGCGGGAGCTCAGGCCATCAGATAGCGGAATTGAATCAGCGCCTTTTCCCGGGTGGGCCGATCCTCGATGTAGCGGAGCAGGGTGTGGAAACCGTAGAGCGTCTTGATTCGGTGGGTGAGCCAGGCTCCCCATTGCGCGGACTTGGTCTTTTTCCAATAGGTGGCCGTGAGCGGATTTTCGGTAGTGGTTTCCAGCTTGCCCAGTTCGGTCTCCAGATCCGGGAGGGCACGGAGGAGGCGCAGGTGTTGGCGGTGCGCCGGGAGACCTTGCCGGGCGAGGTTGGCGAAGCCCATGCGGTCCAGTTCGGTCAGCGCTGCAGCATGATTGATCAGATGGAAGAGACCGCCAAAACCCTGCCGGTGAACTGCCGCGTCCCGGGTCACTTCCGCGACGACCGTTGCCGCCAAAGTTTGCAGGGAGTCGTAGGGTTTGATCTCTCCTTCGGGGGCCATGGGGGCCTGTCTGCCGTTCTTCCAGCCGGTGGCTTTTCCGTAGTAGCCGCGCCCGGCATGCGCGTTGTCAAAGGTGGCGATGAGCCGCCCAATCCCGTCCAGCAGCTTGGGCGTGGCGAGTTCCGGATGCCCCTTCAGGGCACGCAGCGCGATGGCGGAAAAAATGACGTTGTGCCCTGATTGACGTGCTTGCCCGATGTTCCTCGCAAGGGCTTTGGCGATCCCGTCGATACGATCCGTCTGCGCGGGTTCAGCCGGCAGGGGAGCAAATAGTTCAGCCGCCGTGATGCCGGCCTTCTTCGGGTCAAACCAGATGGATTCCTCGCCGCCCGTGATGCGGTTTAAATCATGGCGGATCCCGGCGAAGACGCCGTTGGGTAGGTCGGACTGATCTTCACCGATAAAATAGCCGGCAATGACGGCGGCTCCGAGGTGACCGGCCATTGACCCTGCCCTGGGGGCGTTGGCCATGCCGTAGAGGCCGCGTTTCAGATACTCGAATTCAATCATGACAGCTTCCCCTATACGGCGCGGTCACCGAGCTGACGAGGGAATTTAAATGCCTGCCTTTTTAGATCGGTCCAATCGCCAAATGATCGACGTAAGGAGCACTCAAGGGTTTCTTCCCAAGGCGCGCAGAGAGAGGTCGTTCATTGACAAAAATAAAATCAATGACCCTCTTCATGACGAAAAAACGCATCAACTGGTGGGTCCCATTCAAAATAGGCTTCAAAACAAAAAGAATTAGCGATGAAACTCTACTCACTTCAATTGAACTACCGCCTTCAAGATCGACCCCGTCGCGGTGGAGTCATCCTCAAAGCCAGGGTCGCACTTGTTGCCGCAATTTCCGGCTTCTCCATGACCCCGGCGGCAGCCTTGGAATGGTCCCTCGACTTCGCGCCTGATGCGCCTGCCAAGATCGTTTGGCAAACCGATCCAGACATGGCCTATAATCTCTGGTTCTCAGAAACACTGTCCGATCCGTTCGTCCACGTCGACGGGTTCCCAAAGGACGGCAACGGTGAAGCGCTGGAGCAGACATTCGATCCCGGCAAAAAGGGATTCTTCCGCATCGACACGGCCCCACTGGGATTCGCCCTGATCCCGGAAGGACGATTCGAGATGGGTGATTCTTATAACGAGGGCGGCGACACGGAATCACCGGTTCACACCGTCTTCGTAAGCGCGTTCTACATGGCGACCAATGAAGTCACGGTGGCCTTGTGGAACGAGGTCAAGACGTGGGGATGGGCGAATGGATACCGTGATCTGCCAAATGGCTCCGGCAAGGGGGATGATCACGCCGTGCATTCGATCTCCTGGTGGGACGCCATGAAGTGGTGCAATGCACGTAGCGAAATGGAAGGTCGCTCGCCATGCTACTTTTTAGATACAAATAAGACGGATGTTTACCGGGTAAAATTTCCGAAGGTCCAACACGAAAAAGTCGACTGGACCGCGGACGGATACCGCCTGCCCACCGAAGCGGAATGGGAGAAGGCCGCCCGAGGTGGACTGAGAGGGAAACGCTTTCAATGGGGCGACACCATCAGCCACGATCAAGCGAACTACTACAGCGATGGCGTCTATGAATACGATGTCAGCCCGACCAGCGGATTCCATCCCGACAGCGATGACTCGAAGGCTCCCTTTACCCTTCCGGTCGGCAGTTTTCCGGCGAATGACTATGGTCTTTACGACATGGCGGGGAGTGTCTGGGAATGGTGCTGGGATGCCTACGATCGCGATTACTACGCCGTATCACCGGAGGTGGATCCACGCGGTCCGTTAAAAGTCTGGCGCTCCCGGGTGATGCGCGGTGGTGCTTGGACCAGGACTACTTTCGAGATTCGTTGTTCCTTCCGGCGACGCGGGTGGACGCAAGGCGATGATGACATTTTGGGGGAGAGCACGTGGGGTGAATGGCGCGACTTAAACGACCATGGTCTTCGTGTCGTTCGTGGCCGTTGACTCCCTTCACTTTTTCAACCCTGGAAAACGGTCCAAATCATCTCTTGTCGTGGAGATGTCCCGGGGAGAATCGGCATAAAGCAGGCGATGAATTCCACGCGTTTCCCGGAGGTGGATGATGGCCATCTTCCACAGGGCACCGAACTCTTTCCCGATTCAGTCCTTTGTTCCCCGCCACGACCGATTCCCATGGTGTTCATGGAAGATACGAAGGACGCCGGGGATGGATTTGTCATCCTAGCGCTTTGAGGTGCGTAGGGAATCCGCCACCTGGTTCAGAGTTTTGAGAAAGTTTGCGAGGTGGAATCCGCCAGGAAGGATTTTCTCGACGCAATTTCCATTGACTCCTTTGCCTATCCAGACCGCGTTCTTCCCGCCTATCTAGAAATCGGAAAAGCCATCACTCCTGATACCTCATGGAATTTTCATTTTCATCCTCCTTCTCAGCCTGAGCCAGCTGACCTCCGCTTGAAAGATAGTCATGAAAATTGACGGCGCCCAGGGAGATTCCACGCTTGCAGGCTACCCCGGGAGTCAAGGCTGGTTCGAAGTCAAATCCTTCGAGTTGAGTATCGACCGTGACCTTGAGTCTGGAAGGGGGGCGCAGGCATTACCCTCGGGGTTGGCGAATTGGGGACGGTTGGAATCACCAAGGGTTTTAACAAGACTTCGACCCGACTAATGCACTTGGCGATCAGCGGCACCACCCGCCCCCTCCCGGGTGATCTCGAGCGCCTCACCTTCCGGTCCGTCTCACCCCACTCGGAAGAAGACCGCCAATTCACCTGCCTCGGCGCCACCCACTCTGGCGGGCTCCCGAAGCCATAGTTGGATGCGATTGGAACGATGATTCAGCGATTCCTTCGAGCGGGACAAAACAGCACCCTCATTTCCTCTTCGCGGTGGTCTCCATCGGGCCCTGATCGACATTCTGAGGGGGCAATTCTCCGTTCACAAGGATGCGAACCGAGCATCAGCCCAATCACGATGACTCAGCGCTGCCTGTGCAAATCCAAGCGCTTGATCTCTTTTTTACGAGTAGTCATGCAGTTTCCGCTCGAGGAAATCCGCGACGCGCTCGAAGGGATCGAAGCCAAAGGCCGCACCGATTGGACGCCGGAGGTTGGAGTTGGCGTTGATGTCGTAGAAGACACGCCGGCCGTCCGGAGTTTCGAGATACTCGATCCCGGCAACATCCATCCTGGCATTCCCGACGATGCGCCGCCCTGTCTCCAGGGCCTCGACGGGGAGATCGTGGAAGGGATGGAATTCGACAGGTTCGGCTTCGGTCTCCTGGGCTGTCGGGAGCGCACAGGTGGCCCCATTTCCTTCTTCGGCGGGATTGCACGCTTCGGACGGGCAGAGGTTGTAGCGGCCATGGGTGACAACGCGCATCGCGTAGAGGAGTTCGTTGCCGAGGAATTCCATACGGACGATGCCGAAGTCCGGATCATGGGGAAGGTATTCCTGTAGCAGCAGAAGTTGATCGGGTTCCCAGAGTCCGGGTTGCCCGGCGAGCAGCCTGCGTAGCTCGTCAAGGGAGTCGATCTTGTGCATGCGTGCGCCACTGCCGCCTTGCTCTGGTTTCAACATTGCCGGGAAACACAAATCGTCGCGGCGCGCCAAAGCGTCGATGTCATTGAACATGATCGAGCGCGGGTGGTCGATTCCAAGTTCGTTCAGCCGGGCAACCTGGGCGCTCTTGGAGAGTTCGAAGGCGAAAACATCGAAGCCATTGAGAACGTGTGCCCCCTGGATCTGAAGGTTCTTGAGCAGAGCCAGGGTGAACGGCACGACTCGGGGCCGGCCACGCACGTAGGCGCTTGGGCTGGCCTGGTTGAAGTAGAGCCTGGCCTTGGGGAGATCATGCCCCCCGAAGGCCGCCGACTTGAGATCATACCTGGTGTAGGAGATCCTTCGTTGGTCGAGGGCGTCGAAGAGGGGTTGCTGCCAGGCTTCATTTTCAAAGAGGATAGCGAGATCGGTGCTGGGGACGTTGGCCATGAGTTCCCGGAGAGTTAGCGAATCCCACCGAAAGTCGATCTCGATATTGCGAAGCAGGAAGGACGCCCGGCGGACGCCAATCACAACCGCGGCCAAAACAACCCTTGGCATGACAGGAAGGGAGACTAATCTCGCAATTAATGATTTTCCGCCCTGCAACGCCTTGCATTCTCTTTTTTAAATGCACCATGAGCATCCTGCTGAGCTCGTTCGCGTTGACCGCCCATGGGCAGTCTCCAAGTCTTGAAATTAAAAAGACGGTGGGCGCTGCTCTCGAACTCAATCTCAACGGCGAGGCCTTGCGGGATCACGAAGTTCAGTTTTCTCAAGATTCCCTCGAGTGGGAGCCCTTGCTTTCGCTGCGACTCCCTTCGAACTCCCTGGAGTGGTCTGATCCGCTCGGCTCATGGCGTCCGCGAGGATTCTATCGACTGGCGCAATGGCCCGGCCAGGCACCGCAAGATTTCGCCGACAACTTCCGGCTCATCGATCATGAGGGGCGTTCGCAGGAGTTGTTTTACCACACCCATCTGGATGCCGTGGTTTTGATTTTCATTGATCCGAACTGTGACCGCACCCTGGCCGCCACTCTCGCAGACTTAAAAAACACCTTCGGCGCTCGGTCCGTCGAATTTTGGATCATCGATCCCGTCTCCGCGGAGCGCTCCGATCTCGTCGCCAACGCGATCGATTGGGAGGTCAACATGCCCATCCTTCATGACCGGGCCCAACTCGTTTCACGTGCCTACAAGGTGCACCGTGGCACCGAAGCAGTCGCAATCGACCCCGCGACCCGGCGCGTTTTTTATCGCGGAGCGATCGACCGTGCTGCCGCAGGAGATTTTCCTGCGCAAGCCTATCTGGAGGATGCACTCACGGCATTTTTTGCCGGCCGGCCCGCGACCTACACGCGCACTCCCGCCACTGATTGCGTCATTCCATTAGCCCCGGTCGCGCAGGTCACCTACGAGCAAACCATCGCTCCGATGCTCATTCAGAATTGTGTCAGCTGCCACAGCCCGGGCAACATCGCGCCATTTACGATGAGCGACTACCAAGCGATCGTGAACTGGGCACCGAGCATTCGCCACGCGGTTCTCACAGGCGAGATGCCACCTTGGTTCGCCGATCCGGAACATGGGACCTTCGAAAATGACTGGTCGTTGTCAGACGAATCGGCGCGGGCCCTGATCGATTGGATTG
Source organism: uncultured Verrucomicrobiales bacterium (assembly GCA_937916505.1). Lineage (GTDB taxonomy): Bacteria > Verrucomicrobiota > Verrucomicrobiia > Verrucomicrobiales > Akkermansiaceae > SW10. The sequence goes on from CALFSW010000198.1 coordinate 14,262, forward strand.
ACCAGGGAACTCCCCGGGGAGAGGGCGAAGATCCCCTCGCTGATTTTTTCACGAACACGCCACCGCCAAGCGACTACCCCGTGAACTGGCCTTCCGAACTTGGCCCACCTGATCTCATCGTGAGCATTCCAAACCAGAATATCCCTGCCAACGGAGAGATCGACTATCGCTACATTGAGGTGCAGCCAGACATTCCGGCCGACACCTATCTCCGTGCGGCCATTCTCAAACCCGGTAATCGAGCCGTGGTCCACCATGGCTTGGTGTTCCTCGGAACCACCTTCGAAGCATTCATCCAGGGCGCCGGCCTAAATGGATACTTCGCTGGTTACGTTCCGGGTGTTCGTGCCACCGCCTTTCCACCCAACACCGGCAAGTTCATTCCCGCGAACCCGACGCTCACTGTTCAGATGCATTATCAGGCCAATGGAAGCCCCCAGGCGGACCAGACCCAGTTGGGCCTCTACTTCCACACCACGCCACCGGCGACGGAGTATCGTACCACTGCAGCCAGTACGATCTCGATCAATATCCCCGCTGCGGAGCGTGAGTATACGAGGGAGGCAACCGTCGTTCTTTCCTCCACCAAGGAGACCATTCTCTACGAATTGAGCCCACACATGCACTATCGCGGCGCGCGCATGGAATACGATGCCATTTACCCCGGCGGGGCGACCGAGAAACTTCTCTCCGTGCCGAATTACATCTTTGATTGGCAACTGCTCTACCGCTTGGCCGAACCCAAGGTGTTGCCGGCAGGGACCGTCATTCGGGTGCGCGGTGCATTCGACAATTCGGAGCAAAATCCCTACAATCCAAACCCGGCGGTCTCAGTGGGATTCGGAGAGCAGAGCGACGAGGAAATGTTCATCGGATATATTAATTTCGGCGTTCCGCGGTAACACCATGAGATCGTTTATCATGGTGGAATACCGTTTTAAAGGGGCCTCAGGAAATACTTGCCATCGTTTTATAGGAGGGAAGAGGCAAAGGTGAGTCATTGGGCGGAGATTTACACGTTTCACCGTGGTCTCACCGATCCTACAAATGGAGAGTGAGCTACTTCACCGGGGAGGGTGCGACCCGAAAGCGAAACAAAAGGGATTCCAGACGAAAGGGGATGGCTTGCGACATCTCGACCGAGGAGGTCATCGATTGGTCCGCCCGCCAGCCCAATCTTCCTGAGAAGTCGCATCAGCAATCGCTAGAACTCTTCCACCCGGAAGAGCAGTCGCTCCAGCCCCGGCCTCGGGTTGGCGAAGGTCAAGGTCACCGTGTCTTCATCCGAGATCACACTGTCATCGACTTCGAGCGTCCAATCTTTTCCATCTGGAGAGGCATAAACTCCATAGAAGACTCCAGGTCTGCTATTCCAGGTGAGCGTGATTCTTTCTGTTTCCCGATCGTAAATGATATCGGTGATTTCCAGATCATTCCCGGTCACCGGCGTTGTCGTTGCAGCAAGAGGCGCCGGATAGAGGCTGAACTTGGCAATCTGACCCTCGAAGCCCGGCCACGATGTCGTCGCGCCCGGCAAGGTGGAGAGTTGATTATTCCGGTCACCTCCGCGGCCGGCAGACCAGCGTCCCAGCCCCATGATATCGCCGCCGTCCCAACTATTACCGTTCCATTCGTCAGACGTAACGGCCGAAAGCCCCGTTCCCAAATGAGTCACCCCAAGAGTGACCTGCTTACCCGGCTCAAAGACGACACGGAGTGCCAAATAATCATCCGCATTGAAGCCAGCCGGCCCATAAAGCGGTGCCAGATCGACGCCGACAACAGCGCTTCCATAAGGCGCACCATTGCCATCGTTCACTCCTAAATAGATCATGCTGTCGATCAGGACAATTCCCTGCCCGTCCCCGGTTCCTCCCGACTCCCAGAGATATTGATGGCCACCAAAATCTGAGTCCGGGCTAAAAATCATCTCGATGGTCGCGTCCCCCGTCACCGTTTCACTCCCGAACAATTCGAAGAGAGAATTTGGCTCCGCGGCCACCCCAAACTGGGCATTGCCGGTGAAGTCAACCGCCTGGGAGAATCCCGTCTGCGCCGCTCCGGCTCCCGAAATTTCAACAACTGCCGGACTATTGATCGGGTCTAAAACTGCACCCGCCGGAGCTCCCTCCGGCCCCATCGCCCAACCGTCTCCACCAAATCCTGTCCCCAATTCTTCATCATCCGCACACCAGAAACCCACCGCTTCAGCCCGGGGGGACGAGGCGGCATCGGTCGGGTCACTACTCGCAAGTGCCTCCGCCCCATCTGAAATTCCATCACCATCGCTATCGAAATTTGAAGGATCACTGCCCGGTTGGCCGAAGGGGTTTTCCGGATCAAAGGCCAGATTGGGGACCTCGATCGAGTCATTCAAACCATCACGATCGGTATCCGCACTTCGCGGACTTGTTCCCGTCGCCGTGGCCGAAGTCCACACGCCATCGTCGGTCTCAATGCCATCGTTCAAACCATCCCCATCGGTGTCCGCCAGGTTCGGATTGGTGCCGGCCGCGAACTCCTGCAAGTTGCTCAACAGATCCCCATCACCATCAAGCACGGCATCTCCCGCATCATCCGAATTTAATCCAAACCTCGTTTCCCATACATCGGGTAAACCATCGCTATCACCATCATTGATCACTGCGAGCGCATTGTCCGCTGAAGCAAGAACCGCCACATCTGTCGCTGTGAGCGCCGCATTCCAAAGTGACACTTCATCAATCTCACCTGTCATCCAGTGCGACTTCAAAGCCCGCTGAATTCCCCCGAGCGAAGTCGTTGCCACGGTCGATGAATAGGGCTCCAACCAGATGAACCCGGTCAAATCGGCCACGCCGTCGACGTAAAGCGTTGCCTGATCGCCAGCCACCACCCACGCAATGTGGTGCCATGTTCCATCCAGCGGAGTTGTGGTGGAATACTGGTGGTTCGGAGTCGCTCCATTTGAGGCACGCAGGTAGACATCAAAACGATCATCCGCCCCGGTATTCTGCGTGCCGAAATTATAAAGACTCGTATTTTCGTTCAGCGAAGCCTCGGAAAAGAGACGGAGATCATTCTGCCCGCTCCCCTTCACCTTAACCCACATCGCAATCGAATGATCGGGATTGCTGGAGATGGGCAGGCGATCACCGGCCGCTCCGTTCGTTCGGGAAAGCATCGTCTTTTCTGCGGCATCAAAACTCACCGCATTCCCATCCTTCCCGGTCACAACCGCCGACTGATCCAGGTTGGTTCCGATGAGGTGATGAAAGCCAAACGCATCCGGAGCCTCCGCTCCCGCGCCGAGGCGATCCAAGGGATAGTGGGCGACTAAAAACTCACCCAAATCTGCCCGGCTCGCCGCACTATTGGGATCAGTCCCCATCGAAATCTCCACGCCATCAACAACCCCGTCATCGTCCGAATCCCGGTCCAAAGGATCGCTCGCCGGATCCCCATTGACCTCTTCACCATCGCTCCGGCCGTCATCGTCCGTATCTGCCACCAGGGCATTGGTTCCGGAATACCCGACTTCGGTGGGATCCGCCTCAATGCCATCCGTGAGACCGTCACCATCCGTGTCGTTCAAGGTCGGATTCGTATCAGCCGCGAACTCAGCTTCATCATTCAAACCATCGCTGTCAAAGTCACCTCCCGTCGCCAAATCCCCGGGATCATCCGGAGCATGGATTGCCTCCCACCAATCCGGCAAGCCATCGCCATCAGCATCGTTCCCCACCGGCACCCAACGCGTATTCGCATAGAATCGCAGCCCATTCACAAGATTCAAGGTGCCTGAAGTGAACGCTTCCGACGGGATGGTTCCGTTCAAACCATTTCCGGTAATTCCTCCCGCTGCTCCCAAACGAGCCCCGTCTCCACCGGACCAATCACCGCCCGTCGTTCCAATTTCCGTTGCAACCACTCCTCCATCCACAATGATCGATAAACCCTGCATTCCGGTCCCGTCGTCCACGTCCACCGTGAATCCCACCTCAGCCTCACCTCCATCGACCACCGGCTGCGGCAAGGCATAGCTGACCGTCAGCAGGCCACGTCCACTATTGCCAACACTTCGCACCACCAGGGTGTTCGGCGCCTCATAGACAAATGAAGTCCCGATCGTCCCCGCCCCGGTCTCGAAAATCGTTTCCCGTTCTCCTGCCGCCTTGTCCGTGAAATCCACGTCGATCATGAATGTCGCATCAAGGAGATCGGATGCTGCCCCAAACCCGTCATTCCGTCCGTTGAAGGTCGGGTGTGCCCCTGCTGTGGTCAGAACCAAAGTCGGCGAAGCCGGCAAATCGACCACATCTTCGGCTAAAATTGGAGAAGTGAAACTCAGAGCGATCGGTATCACGGTCGCGGTGGAGGAGATTAATATTTTCATTGTGTGAGTGTGGCATGAGCTCCGGTGGCCGGGAACCTCCGGGAGCAAAAATCAGGAGAAAGCGCTAATAGAGCTTCACCCGGATTTGTCGAATGCTAATTTCACAGAAAAAGGCGTCAATGCAGAACGCAAACGACTTCCGCCAGGGGGATCGAGAACCCCGAGATAGAGTGGTTAAAATTAATGAATTTAAAAATGTCCGCGATATTCAGGGTTTGTAGACTATCCGGATGCCTACCAACCCAGACAAATCGATTATTCCGGTGGGGTCCGGGTTGAGGACATGGTTCTCGTCACCGGGTCGGATCACGAGATTCTTTCGCCAGTGTCGGAGAAGCTGAATTGGAAAGAATGACCGATGCCCCCACCCAAAAAGCAAACTGCTAGCAATCTCAAGGACGGAAAGCCGGACGTAAGACCAACCACAAAATAGGGGGCTGATACCGCGATAAAGAACTGCAGGAATTTCCTTTTGGGGTGGGGCGCTTGGGGGGCGGAGAGGGGAGTCCACCCGGACCAATCCTGGATTTCCGATTAAAAAGTGCTGTCGGGGATCTACCCAAAGATCCCGGTGACCGGACCGGCGTTTTCCTTGTCGGGGCCGGCCATGCGGAAGGGGCGATTGCTCGGAGACTTGATGATTTTCTCGTGATCGATGCCGAGGCTGTGGGCAATGGTGGAATTGAGTTCGTAGAAGGTGACCGGATTTTCAATTACGGTCCGGGCGTGTTCATCCGTTTTTCCGTAGACGAGTCCTCCTTTGACTCCACCGCCGGCGAGGAGGCTGGTGAAGGCTCCGGGGTGGTGGCTTCGGCCGTTGCGATGTTCTTTCTGGATCTCCGGGGTCCGTCCAAATTCGGAACTGAGAACGACGAGAGTGGAGTTCAGCAAACCTCTTTCCTTGAGATCGGTGATGAGGGAGCTGTAGGCGGAGTCGAGCAATTGGCATCGGGCCTGCACTGCGGTGAAATTGTCATAGTGGGTGTCCCAGCCGCCGAGGGTGACTTCGATAAAGCGAACCCCATGTTCGACGAGTCTTCGGGCGAGGAGGCAGCCCTGTCCGAAGGCATCCCGGCCGTAGCGGTTCCGGAGAACGGGGCTTTCCTTGGTGAGGTCAAAGGCGGCAAGATCTTCGCTTTTCATGACGCGCACCGCTTCATCGAACAAGGTTCCGAAGTTCCTGGCATTGGGAGAAGGATTTTCGCGATGGAAGCGCTCGTTGACAACATCGGCAAGGCTCAGACGTCGTTCGAAGTCCTCTTCACTGACAGATGGGTCCCTGCTGGTTCCTTCCAGTCCCTTCTCGGGATTCGTCACGACTGCCGGGGCAAATTTGGCACCCATCCAGCCGGCTCCGATCATGTTGGCGGGGCTGTTCACGGCGATGTATCCGGGGAGGGTGGCGTTCGCCGTGCCCTTCAGCCGCGTGACCCAGCTGCCGACGGCGGGGTGGACGATTGTTCCGAGTTGGCTGTAGCCCTTGTGGAGAAGATAGCTGGCCTGGTCGTGATCTCCCTGTTTGGACTGCATCGAGTGGATCGTGCAGACCTCCCGCATGATCTCTGCGGTCCGGGGGAGATAGCTGGCGATCCGGAGTCCGTCGGCGGTGGTGGGAATCCCTTTGACTGGACCCTGGACGTCCTGGCCGGGTTTGAGATCGAAGGTGTCGATGTGGCTCATCCCTCCCGCCATGTTGAGGAAAATGACGTTTGTGGCAGCGCCCGGTCTTGGGGGTGATGCTTTGTCACCAAAGGTTTGGGAGGCCAGGGTTCCTCCGAGCATGGGGGCGAGACTCACGCCGAGGAATCGGCGGGAAGCATCCCGGAGGAATTCGCGACGGGAGGGTTCATCGTCGAAGTTGAGAGGTGGTGGGGACATGGACTTGCTTTCTAGTAAATGAACAAAAATTCAGGAGTGCAGACGAGGCCGGAAACGATGTTGGCCAGGCCCTTGTTTTTCCGTTCGTCGAGTTCCCTGGCGCACAAGGCTCGCTCGGGGGCGGTGGGCTGTCGGGTCAGGACTGATTGGAAGAGGAGAGCGCCCTTGTCCGCATTCGTGCCGGGACCCTGGAGGATCTTGCGGATCGCGGTATCCTTTGGATTGGCGACGATTTTTTGCGTGGCTCCGTTCAGCATCTGGAGTGTCTGGGTGAGGCTGCCCTCCTTGGTGGCTCCGTCGATGCTGATGCGGTCGGATTGGCCGAACTTCTGGAGAAAATGATTGGGGTTTGCGGGGCTGGGAAGTTCCGAGGCCCGGGCGATGCCAAGGATCGCGGAGGTCATCAGGCGTCCGTGTCCCGCGATGTAGGTTGGTGGCCGGGGCTCCGGTGCCTCGGGGCCGGTGCCGTCCCGTGCTTCGTCGTATTTCATGATGATCCACTCCTGATACTCCTTCACCGTCTTGAAGGAATGGACTTTTTTAATAATGTCATCGAGACGACCGATGTAGCGTCCGTGGAGGTAAAGATATTCCATGTTCTCGATTCGCTGCGCGGATTCCGGATCCTCGAGAACGAGGGTGATCAAGGAATCCCAGATCTGTTCGGCGCTCATTCGTTCGATGGGGCGCCCCAACAGTCCGTGGAAGGAAGTCTCCTTGTCCGGTGCGGATTTTGCAGCGAAAGCCTTGGTCAGCATGAGGGTTTGCTGGAAGGCCCGGAGGTTGTAGTCGTAATCCTTCATCAGTTTCACGAGGCCGCTGCCGAGGGCCCCCGTCACGGGATCTTTAAGGTCGAGAAACTCTTCGTTGTCATTTTTGTGGAGTGCCGCGCCCATCACTCGCAACCACATCCGCGCGGCGATCGCACCTGCGAAGGTGGGGTTTTCGTCCCCGACCACCCAAGCCGCAAATTGTTCGAGGCTATCGGGAGTGGGCTTTTTGGGTTCGAGACGCACTCTCCCGCCGAAGGGGGTCCGCCCTCCCACCATCTCGCCGGGATCACCATCCGCGTATTGGTAATCATCGGGAAGCTTGATGCGTCCGGAGCCCTTGCCGGGCTCGATTCCACTGGCGGCATACTGCCCGATGGCATCGCTAAAGAAGTGCAGGTGATGGAGGCCCGGGACGTTGTATTGATCGGCGGAGGACATGTTGATGAAGAGCCCCCTCCCTTTGAGAAAATCAAGCCGTCCGTAGTTGCTTTTGCCATGGGTGAAGGCGGCGAGATTATAGAAGTCAATCCGTTCCCATCTCGAGTCGGGGTCATCGTGACATTGGGCGCACTCCATGCGGATCCCCAGGAAGGCCCGCAGGGTGTTGGCGGAGTTGTCAAGGGGCATGCCGATGTCCCGGGTGTAGTAGTGGGAGGCTCCCGAGCCGGTCCATCCGTTGCCACGGGCTGACAGCAACTCCCGGGTCATCGCCTTCCAGCTTCTGTTTTCGCGCACGGCCTGCCGCGTCCAGTTGATGAGCGGACTGTTTGAGCTGAAGTATCCTCCCTGCAGTTTCACCTCGGTGAGGCGCAAGTGGTCGTGCAACCAGTTGTTCATGTGGCTCTCATAGCCTTTTGAGTGATAGAGGCGGGAGATGAGCCGGTTACGTTTGTCCGCGGCGCGATCGTCCGTAAACTCCCGGATTTCGGAGAGGGTGGGGATGCGTCCGATGGCCACCAGCGAGGCGCGCCGGAGAAATGTGGCATCGTCGACACGAGAGGGTTCACTTTTCCCGGAACTTTCAAGAACGGCGCTGATGAGCGCGTCGAGTCGCGCGGCTTCCTTGTCCATGTCTTCGGGGGTGATCTCCGCGGCAGGAAGCGCGGGGGTCAGAAGCAGGGCGCCGAGTGCCGCGAGGCAGGCAGCAGACAAGAAACGAATCATATTGGGGAACTACGAGAATGCGCGGTCCGAGTTTTCATGAATCGGAGACTTAGTGAGAGGGGGCTGAGGAGGTGTTGTGGGACCTTGCCTTCCAATTGCGCGAAAGACGGCATGGGGATTTGGCTGGTCGCTAAATGATCAAAGGAGGCTGCTCCGATTGATATCAGGTGAATTCCGGCCGAAAAAACCAAGGCAGATCGTCAGAACTGTTGTCCTGAATCCCTTTTTGGCATTTCTCTTGTCTGCTTCCGTTTCCAGAGCACCTTATTGCAGTTCTTGGATGAAGCCGGTGACGGCTGAATTGAATAGCCGTGTATGAACAATCTTGAAAGCTCAATTTAGTCTCCACCACAGAACAG
>CALFSW010000199.1 GCA_937916505.1 uncultured Verrucomicrobiales bacterium
CGTTGGTTTTCGTCGATCTCGCTATCCTTCGGAATGGGCGCGCCCGATTTCAGAAAGTTTGCGATGAGATTCATCAGGCTCTGCCGCTGCCCCTCAGTCGTGACGATTCCGGTATCGAATTGGAACCAATCAATTCCCTGCACCGGATCCTGCGAAACCTCCGCATAAATCGCATCGGCCTGGATGAGAGTGAGATCAAAGCCGGGACCAAACCGGATTTCCCAACCGGATTTCTCCAGCCCGGGAATGGTTTGCGCCAGAAAGTCGGCCCAGGAAACATCCCATTCATCCGGTTCCTTGTTTTGCCCGAAGTGATCAAAGTGGACTTCCGAAATCATCTTGTGGTCAAAAAGGTCGCGCACCAATTGCAGACCGACTCGTTCCAACTCTTCCCGGTATTCCGCTTCGGTTTCGAGATCACGCTCAACAACGAGCAAATGCCCCTCCTTTGCCAGTTTGGCAACTTCCGGAGCTTCACGGACAAAGGGCAGCTCTTCATCTCCATATTGAAAAGCCAGTCTTCCGGTGATTAAGGGCGGAATCGCGAGGGGCACTCCACTTCCAAACGATGACGGGAGTCCCTGTGGAAGAAGGTCTTGGCGGCCGAGAGTGAGAATGGGCTTCGGGCCCTCGTGTTCCAGAATCTCCTCTTCCAGAGTGACGGGTCGTGGCACCGTGACCGGAATCCCACGTCCTTCCATGCTCATCGAAAGCTGCACGGCCGTCTCGATATCGACCTTGGGGCCACGGAGCCAGAGCTGGAGAAAATCCAGGGTCTGCCCCGGCTCGATCTCCACTTTACCAATTTCGTGGGTTTCAGGGTCGAGATAATGAGGTCCATCAATCTCAATGAGCCGGGCGACCGGAGAAGGAAGGCCGATCGAGGGAGCATATTCTCCGTCCGGAGAGACCTCCCACTTTGCACCAAGCTTGATCGGAAGACCTTCGGTCAATGGGTCGGGAAGAGGGTCCCCTTTTCGTCCCATCTCGTGAGCCAGAAAAAAGCGGCCGGACTTGAAAAGATCAGGCAAAAGAGTGGACGCGTAACTTCCTTGTAAAATCCTGACTTCATACCAATGGAAATTTGCATCAGGGGCTTTGGGAAGTCGTTCCTGAAAGGCGGTGACCATGCCAACATCCCCTTCCTGAAAATAGGCCGGAGTCCTGGATGTCTGCCCGGGCGAGAATGCCGGATTTTCAATACGCGGCTCCTTGTTTGCAGGATAACCGATCTTGGCAAATCCCACCTCCAACAAGCCATCGTCGCGGGGAGTCACCAGAAACGCCAGAGCCTGCGTCCGGCGCTTGGGTTCATTTTTCTCCTTCGGTTTATCAGGAGCAACCACCTCGGACAAAGCGGTGAGCCACTGGTCATGAGCGATGTCTTCCTCTCCTTCAGCCTCCGCCCCCGCGATCGCTTTCTGAAGATCATAGACCAATGCCGCGACATGCTTGCAATCCTCGCTGACCGGACAGGTGCACGTCCCCCAAAAAACCCAGCCATCGCGTTCACACTTTCCGGTCAGGCTCACTTTATAGGGTTGCGGTCGTGTCCCCTGAACCCTTGCCGTGCCAACAAAGCCGGATTTGCTTCCAATGAAGTGATCAATATCGAGAACCTTTCCCGCTTCCGAGAGCATTCGCCCCCGGGCGAGATACGGTGACGGAAAATCACGACTCCATTCCCTGCCCTGCAAAAATTTGCAGACAGAAGGGAGATTCAGGAGGGTATCGAGCCAGTTCATCGCGATGCCAGAAAACTTGTCCGCCAACATCAGAAGGTTATCCAGAGAAATTCTCGATCGATGCCGTCTGCCACTCTTTTATGCTTGGTGCGTGGAACACTCGAATGGGTTCAGCCTCCGGGCCTGTGCCTCAATCGTCAACCGTCACCCGCAAGCGCAGGTATCTCACAGGTGACTGAGCTGCAGATTCACCGAACAGCCGGGCGGTGACAATTTCGACGCCCCAGCCCGTTGTTTTTTTCACGTTCAAAATTTCGAGATCGGCGGCGTGACACGGTTGCCAATCCTGCAGGTCCGTGGATTTTTCAATCAGGGTGCTGACGCCCCGCGGTAGCGCCCGGCGGCGATATCTTAAGATTTTTTCGCCCGGAGTCGTCCCACGCAGCACCTCGATCGGCGGGGTGCTCCCGGAACTCTTCGGATCAAGGCCCGAGCCGAACTCCACGGTGTTGTTCAGCCCATCCCCGTCGGGATCGGCCAACCGGGCCGTGATCGTGCCCGCGGAACGTTCTCCTTCTGAAAAGTGCTCGGCAAGCCACGCTTCATACGGGCTCACCGGTTCGATCACCTCAAACACTTGATCAACGGCGACATTGGAAAACTGCTGCTCGATACCACTCGGCCAACGCACCTTCACGAACCGGACGGGGACGGCGGATGCGCCAAGGCCAAAATGAGCGATCTTCTCGCTCTGCGTCAGGTAGTGACTGCCGCCGCTGATCTCGCGGTGCTGTCCTGGTGAGCCGTCACCCGGCATGATGGTCACCACCGCACCGATGCCATCGCGGTTGGAGTATCGGCCGCGTGGCTTGACCCGCAGCCAGTGATTGCCGTTGGCCAATTCGTTGCGATAGAGGATTGGGGCTCCGGCGTTGTTGACGATGAAGAGGTCAAGATCACCATCCTTGTCGTAGTCAAACACCAACAGCCCCTTGCCGGTTCCGGTATCAGTGATGCCCACGGAGGAGGAGACATCGGTGAAAGTCCCGCCGTCGTTTCGCCACAGTTTCGTAGGATCGGTGTTGAATGGGGCTTCCGTTTCCCACCGGTCGGTCTCGAAACCGTTCGTCATTGCCAGATCAAGATCGCCGTCATTGTCGTAATCGAAAAACGCCGCGCCCCATCCCCAGCCGCCATCACGCACACCGGCGATATCCGTGGTGTCTTCGAAAACGCGATCCCCACGGTTTCGGTAGAGCCGGTTGCCACTCACGCCCCATCCGAAAATTGGCACATCCGGTCGACGTGAATCGTAGATCGAAGTGAAGAACAGATCCGGCAAACCATCGCCGTCGTAGTCGCCCACCGCCAATCCCATGCCGTTTTCTTCACCCCCGATCCGCGCCTGCTCCGTGCCATCGGCAAACGTTCCGTCGCGCTTGTTCCAAAAAAGACGACTGGTCTCGAAATCGCCCGCAACCACCAGATCCGGCCAGCCGTCGAGGTCTAGGTCGGTCAATCTGGAAGTGAAGGCCTGGGTCGTGATCTCCGGGGGCCCTCCCACCTCCGGGTCATCCCACATCTCCACCCCGGCACCGGTGGTGACGTCGATAAACCCTCCTGGCAATCCGGTGTTCATGAGTAAAACAGAACGGTTTCCGGGACCGGTCACCGCCCATTGGCAGGTATGAAGATCGAGCCTGCCGTCACGGTTGTAATCACCGAAGCAAACGCTAAACCCGGAGTGCCAGTTCGGAACCTCGAGATCGGCACCCCACAGCCGGGCTTGCTCGGAAAAAGTGCCGTCTCCTCCATTCACATAAAGCAAATTACGCAAGGGGACCCCCGACTCATCGGCGACGCTGATATACAAATCAGCATCTCCATCGTTGTCGATATCACCCCACCCGGCGCCGTTGCTCGGCGCAACCACATCGATGCCCGCAAATTGGCTGACATTTTCGAAGGTGCCGTCGCCGCGATTACGAAAAAGGATGTCCGTGTCGCGGTAACGGGTGACGAGCAGGTCGTTCCAACCGTCATTATCGTAATCCGCGACCGCCGCTCCGCCCGTCATCACCTGGGGCGTCAGTTTCACCCATCCTGCAGGAGGTGTCCATTGGATGTAGTCAATCCCGGCGTCGCCTGTCACATCAATGAAGGATTCTTCCGCCGTGGCGGCCGGGCGGCCGACCCCCAGCGCAACAAGCATGAGCACGGCGGCAACGCTCGCTCGGGGCGACTTCAACTCCAGCCATTGCCAAATCAGAAGCATCCGGTTCCAAGCTGCCGTCGGCCTGCCTCGTTGTCCATGCAATTTTGCAGCCTCGATTTCTGCGCGCCGACGGTAGCTATTCTATCTTCCAGACACTACTTCATTGATTCCCCCGCCGGAACGCGTAAGATATCGCATCTTCCAAGCTCTCAATTGCTACCATTTCAAACCCCATGAACGCAAAAGCCTCCGTTTTCTCGCTCTACTTCGCCTTCTCCGTCCTTGCTATTGCATTGTTCGGCGTGCCAAACGCCCGCGCGGCGACCTTGACTGACGCCAAAATCAGCGAATTCGTTGCCGACAACAGTGACGGGATCGTCGACGAGGACGGCAACCGCGAGGATTGGATCGAAATCTGGAACACCTCGGGGGTCGCCGGGGATCTCGGCGGCTGGTATTTGACCGACGATCCGAACACTCCCACCAAGTGGGCGCTACCAGCCATCGAGATGACGAGCGGCGGATATTTGGTGGTCTTCGCTTCCGGCAAAGACCGAGCGGACGCTGCGAGCGAACTTCACACCAACTTCCGCCTGCAACGCGAGGCTGGCGGATACCTGGCACTGGTAAAGCCCGACGGTGTCACCATCGCCAGCGAATTCGCCAACTACCCGGAGCAATCCAAAGACATCGCCTACGGAATCGGCATCGAGGGCGAGGCTCCGGTCACATTTTTCTCAGCTGGGGCCCAGGCGAAGTGGCACGTGCCCGCCGGGCCGGTGGCCGATTGGACGGAAACTGACTTTGACGACTCGGCATGGAACGCAGGAGCCACGGGAATCGGCTATGACAGCATCGGAGGGGACTATGAACCGCTTCTGGGCGAAGGCGGCAACGTCCGCTCCGAAATGCGCTCCCAGAACGCCACGGTCTACATCCGGATCCCGTTCGAAGTCGCCGACCCGACCGGCATCAGCAACCTGAGCTTGCGCCTGAAATGGGAGGATGGGTTCGTCGCCCACCTGAACGGCACGGAATTCCACAAGGAATCCGCGCCAAGCAATCCGGTGTGGAACTCCACCGCCACGGACGGCAACCGCAACGAGGACAACGCGACGACCTTCTTCGAGTACGCCGTCGATGAAGGCGGGCTGGTGGCAGGCAACAACGTGTTGGCCATCCAGGGTCTCAACAATAGTGCCGGGAGCTCGGACGTCCTCTTCGTTCCTGAATTAGCGGGCATCTTCAAAGACACCAACACCTTGGTGACGGGATACTTCTCCGACCCAAGTCCCGGAGAGGAAAACGGCATCCGCTATGACGGGATTGTCGGCGACACAAGTTTCAGTGTCGATCGGGGGGTCTACGATACAGCCTTCGACCTCGAGATCACCACGGGCACGGAGGGCGCAGAAATCCGCTACACCACCGACGGCACTCCGCCGAGCGAGGCCTCCGGCCAGAGCTACACCGGTCCCATTTCGATCACCGGCACCACGGTCATCCGTGCCCTTGCCCACAAACCCGGCTTCCAATCAACGAACATCGACACCCACAGTTATATCTTTCCAGGAGACGTCTACGGGCCCCAATTGGCCGATTCACTCACCGCCGTGCCGACGATCTCGCTGGTCACCCAGGCCAATTATGACCTTCGTTTGGTGTCAGTTCCCTCAACGAGCGAACTGCCCTCACGGACCAATGAGGCCCCGGAGAGTTCCCAGGTGATCGTGGCCCTGGTTGGCGGCAACCTCCACGTCCGAATCATCGATGTCCACATACGGAGAAGCCAGGAATCAAACCGATTCGATTACCAGACAGTGATCGACAAAACCGAAGGCCAGCTGGTTGACGGGCAGGAGAAGACCGACCTTCAGAACTTACTCAATCAAGCCCCCTTCCCCGATGCCTCTGCCATGTCTCCGGAAACACAACGAGAGATCATCGAAAAGGCCATCTCCATCTCGGAGCACACCCCCCGCACCCCCTTTCTCCAGGACACCAACAACGACTATATTGAACACAAAAGCTCCATCGAGATGATTTATCCCGATGGAACGCGCGGATTCCAGGAGGACGCCGGACTGACCAATTTCGGCGGGGGCTTCACCAACTTCGCGAAGAAGAGTTTCCGCCTCTACTTCCGTAAAGAGTATGGTGCGGGCAAGCTCCGCCACCCCATCTTCGACGGCTTCGAATATAAAAATTTCCCGCCAGCGGAAGAGTTCGATGCCATCAACCTGCGCAGCGGCTCGCACGACATGACGAATCGCGGGGCTTACATGGCCTCCCGCTTCGTCGATGACTCGATGCTGGATATGGGCCAGATTGCACCGCACGGACGTTTCGTCCATGTCTATCTCAACGGTCAATACTGGGGACAGTACCACTTGCGTGAGCGCTGGAACGCCGAGATGGCGTCCAGCTACTTCGGAGGTGCCAAGGAAGATTACGAGGCGATCAGCGCCAACAACTCCGGCATGGAATTCCAGACGGGAACGGCTTATGACGGCTCGGGAGCCTTCTGGACCGAGACGCGAAACCTAATCAACGGGCCGGACCCGTTCGTGAACGCGGCCGGGCACATCGATATCGCCAACGTCATCGATTTCACGTTGCTGTGGACGAGCGGCGAATGCGAGAGCGAGTTCCGCGCCTTCGGTTCGCAGTCCCGCGGGGTGCCGTTCAAGTTCATGATCAGGGATCCCGACGGCTTCATGCCGAACGGGGGCTGGAATCATGACCACGCAGTGACCCACAACGGGCCGCTCAGAGCCATGACCGAGCTGCGTAGTGGCGGGAACCCCGACTACAACATTCTGCTGGCAGACCGGATCCACAAACATTTTTTCAACGACGGAGCCCTGACCGCCGATGAGAGCGTCGAACGTTTGCGCAAGCGCTTCGAGGAGATGCAGTCCGGATTCGAGGCCGAGGCCCGGAGGTGGAATTATCAGACCGTCAGTTCGTGGGAGGCCTACGTCAACCGTTGGCTCACCACCGGGTTACCACAGCGCACAACCAGCATGATCCAGAGGCTCCGGCAGGCCGGCATGTACCCCGACGTCCTTGCTCCCTCCCTCTCGCAGCACGGGGGTTCCATTCCGGCAGAAGGAGGTGTCACCATGTCCACCAACACCACTGCGATTTACTACACCACCGACGGCTCGGACCCCCGCCTCTCCGGGGGGGCGGTCAGCCCCGCTGCCATTGACGCCGTCTTCTCAAACGATGTCCGCGATCCCGAGGATTTCATCGTCTCCGGCGAAGATTGGATATACCTCGACGATGGCAGCAACCAGGGAACAGACTGGAGAACAGTTGACTACGATGATGCCGCTTGGAAAAGCGGACCCTCCCAGCTTGGTTACGGCGAGTCCGGGCTCGGCACAACGGTGGGATTCATCGATACCAACCCCGTTACCGGTGGAACTCAAAAAAATGCCACGACCTACTTCCGCAAAAATGTGGCTATCGAATCCCCGTCCGATTTTTCCAATTTCGTCGTTCGAATCCGCTATGACGATGGTGCCGCTGTTTACGTGAATGGGGTCGAAGTTGCCAGAACCGCAAACCTTGCTGCGAACGCGAGCTACGACACTTTTGCCTCTTCCTCGACTCCCAGCGAAAGCACTTACTTCGACTACACCGTCCCCTCCTCGCGCTTCGTCGATGGAGTGAACACGATCGCCGTTGAAATTCACAACCAATCGGCAGGAAGCTCGGATATGCGCTTTGACCTCGTTCTTCGAGGTGAAATTGATCTCAGCAATGGCAACAATATAACCGAACCGGTGATGTTCGATGGTCCGACTGTCTTAAAGGCACGGAGCTTTGACAGCAACTCCAACGAATGGAGCGCTTTGACTTCCACGTTCTTCACGCTCGATACCGTTCCAGCCGATGCCACAAACCTCGTGATCTCTGAAATTCATTACCGTCCGGCCAACCCAACTTTGGCGGAGGAGATCGCCGTTTCCACTGACCGTGATGACTATGAATTTATCGAACTCCTCAATACCGCCAACCAACCGATTGATCTCAGCGGTGTCTATTTTGACGAGGGAATTAGCTTTTACTTCGCCGAAAACACCATCATCGAAAGCGGTGGTCGCATTGTCCTTGTTAAGAATCTCGCCGCTTTCACCGCTCGTTACGGTGCCCTCGGTGAAGGAATGATCGCGGGAGAGTACTCCGGGCGACTGAGTAACGACGGAGAACAAATCCTCCTTCGCAAGACCGGTGGGATCATCATCGCCGATCTCACCTTCAATGATCAGGCGCCATGGCCAATCCTTGCCGATGGGCAAGGGTATTCCATGATCTACACTGGAACCGAAGCTGGAGAAGGAACGTCCTGGTCGACCAATTCGGCCATTGGCGGTGCTCCGGGCGCGGCTGACACTCCGCTCTCGATCGGATACGATGCATGGAAGCTCGCCAATGGAATCACCGATGACCAAAGTGATGATGATCACGATGGGCTGAGCGCTTTTGCGGAATATGCCACGGGCAGCAACCCTTCGATCCCGAATGATAGCCCGGCAACTTCCGGTGGTCTTGTCACGGTCGATAGCGATGGCTTCCTCTCGATCACTTATCAGCAAAATTTGAACGCCATCGATGTCACTTTCCTAATTCAGGAATCCTCCGACCTCCAAACCTGGACGACCGTTCCCAGCCCGGAACTGGTTCAGGAAGAAACCAATGAGGAAAACCAGACAAAGAAAGTCACCGAGCGGCTATCCGACCCGGTGACTTCCGGAACCCGAAACTTTCTGCGGGTGCTGATGACTCGTTGAATCTTTTTCCACCTTCGCGCAGAGCACTTGCGAATTAAGTCAAGGAACTCATTCCGCTCTCCCCTGGGATCATCTCCTTTCCCACGGCGAGCGAGCTGGCACACAAGATCAATGGCCCCTCCTCTCGACGTGCCGAGCTTCGCAGGCGCATTCCCCGGAGGGCAACCGAAGAGGGAAAGCGAAAGTCATCGCTCGCCGGATTGAAGCCCTCACTTAATTGTCGCTCTACAGGCACGATGTCGCCTTGTCATCATGCGCCCCAATCATAAATCTACGCCGAGCAATGACCGATGACCGAATACTGACCGCCTATCACGAAGCTGGGCACGCCGTGATGGCGCTTCTCATGGGGCGTTCCATTCAAAAAGTCAGCATCATCCCTTCTCAAAATCGTCTCGGATCGTGTACCATTCAAAAAGGCCGCGCGAAGCAAGTTCAGGATAAGCTGGAGGCGGAAATCCTAATCCTCCTCGCAGGCATGGCGGCCGAAGGGAGAAAATCCGGGCGCTACAATGTGCAGGGCGCCAGCCAGGACCTTCGAGCGGTCGAGAAATTTGCGATGTCCCGCTCCGGTAACCTGCGCCAGGCCACGAAACTTGTAGACAAGATGCTCGATAAAACCCTGCACCTGCTAGCAAACAAAGCAACCTGGACCGCCGTCAAAGTGATTGCCGGTGAGCTCATCGAACGCGAGTCCATCAGCGGCAGAGCCGCCAAGCATCACCTCACGCTTGCCCAAAATCAGACCAGCTAATGCCACCTGGAGTTTCAAAAAGTTCGGGGGCAGTCAAAAGACTTAGGTCGGTTGCGTGGGCACTTCGTGGTAATCGAGTGCCCATTCACGCATGAATCGGACTTGCTCGGGCACGATGCGATAAAGGATAAATTCGGGATTATCGGGAGTGCCCAGATATTGCTTCAAAAGAGGGTTGGCTGCCCAGATCTCTGCCAGAGTTGACTCATCGGTGACGACCACTGCTCTGCCGGAGATCCGAAGTTGATCGTGCTCGGAGGCAAGGTAGGCGAGTTCCACCTTCGGGTTGGCGGCGATTTCCGAGGTTTTGTGGTAGGACGCCAGATTGGCGACATAGACCGTAAAGTCGGGATCAACCCGGACCGGTGAGACCGGCCGGACGCGGGGGTGGGATCCGGAATCCACCGTGGCGAGCATCGGGAATTTTGCGGCCTTGATCACCGCATGGGCAAGGTCGTAAAGTTTGGCTGGATCAACAGGTTCTGGTCGGGGTTTCATGAAAAAATCGCGCGCGGATTGGCTGGATGATCCTTAACACAATTCAAGAAACTATGAAACGACTCTCGCTCATCTTTCTTGTTTTAGCGCTAATGGTCATCGTCCCCTTCCTGATCTGGGGGGATCAAGTTGAAGAATCAATGTCGATGGAGAACACGGTGGCATGGTTGCAATCGACGGGAAGCTGGGCATGGGCGGCTGGAATCGGACTGCTTATTGTTGATCTCTTCCTTCCCATTTTAGGCACGGTGGTGATGTCCGCGCTGGGCTTGGTTTATGGCTGGTTCTGGGGTGGTCTTTTGTCCGCTCTCGGTTCAATCGGAGCCGGCTTGCTGGCCTACGGGCTATCACGGAAACTCGGAAGACGGGCCGTGCTGTTTTTAGCGGGCGAGAAAGGGATCGCGGAGGGAGAGCGACTCTTCGGCAGTGAAACAGGGGGATGGCTGGTGGCGTTTTCACGCTGGATGCCGGTGCTTCCGGAAGTGGTGGCCTGTCTCGCCGGGATTTCAAAAATGCCCTTCAAGCGATTCCTTGCAGCGCTCTGTGCGGGATCTTTTCCGATGGGATTTATTTTTGCCTGGATCGGTCAGACCGGAAATGAACAACCGGTGATGGCTCTCATTCTGAGTGCGGGCCTGCCGCCCTTGATCTGGGGGGCGTTCCGTTTGCTCTATCGTCGTCACCACTAAATGACGAGCGAGTTCTCTTTTCTTAAAACACCCCTTCGCCCCCCGGCCCGATCCTTCAAATGGCATCCCCATGCACCCCGCCTCAAATGCAAATTTCTGGCAGTCAGGATTGACAGTGGGGGCATTGAGCTTCAATAACTTGGGACAAGTGAACTTGCGTTTTTATTTCGTCCGTCACGTAATTCAGCCGCCGATTGAATGCCTCCCCCCCGTTTTCCAGCCAGACGCCATTTCTGCCCCCTCAACCACCCACTTCCTCCCCCTGATTTATCACCCTTCCACCACTCCCCCCGCCATGTATCCGACACCGCAAATCAACGTTCCCACCGGTCAAAAAAACTACGATTCTTTTCTCACCCCTCAATCATCCCCCGGTTTGGGGCCCTCCTTGGGGTTGCCCTGATCTGGTTTTCGACAGGCATGATCGCCGATGCCCAGAAGCCCAAGTCGCCCCCTCGGGTCACGCTCGATGATAGCAATTTGTCCAAGCTTTCGAACGCCCTGAAGGATCAATGCCCTGAGCAGTTCGGGGACTTGACCCTCGAGCAACGTCAGAGGATCGTGAAGTCCTTTAAACGCTACCTCGGGTTGATCATCGAATTCTATATCACCCAGGATGCGGCGCCCTGTCACAAGGAGATTTCCGCGGGCCTGACGGACTTCTCCGACCGGCGGAATCGGAGCGTGAGCATCGTGGTGGACTTCGGCCAGAAGAGGTTGGTCAAGGTAAAGCCCGACGGTAAGAAAGAAGTGGGTCGGGACGACGAAATCCGTATCAGTGGCGACGTATTCAAGGCCTTCCTCTCCGACTTCATGAAAGCTGCCAACTCCGGAGCGAAGGATAGATCGCTCCCGGTGCCGCCATTCAGTAGTCCGACAGCCTATCAACTCATCTCCCAGCTGATGGGGGAATTGCTGCGCATCAAACATGAGTTGGAGATTCCCGGAGCGACCAGTCACACCGTGCTACGGTTCAAGAACCATGTTGAGGTGATCCGCCGAAAGATCGATATCTATAAGGATCTGAAAATGGCTCTGAAGGAATTGAGGGACGATCCGTTCATCGTCTTCGTTGAAACGAAATACAAGATCAACGGGAGGGTGATCGATGAGGTCATGAAGGAAGTGGACAAGGCTGATGAGCTTGAAGACAAGGAAAAGATTATCGATAAAGTCCTGAGGAACGTTTGTGAAAAGCTCCTTGACCCTCAGCTGAATCTGCTGGAACGCGAATGGGCCCGGTTCAAGAAAATGTTTGGCGTCGACAAGGGCAAGCCCCTCGACGAACTCGACAGCACTGTCGATGAATTGATCGAACTCGCGACCCGCCCGAGCGATTTCGACGACTGGGGTAGTGACGTGAAGAAGACGGCCCGCTTCGTCTCGCCCCGGGGGTTTTTAGAGCGGCAGACCTCGCTCACCTGCGCGGGGGGAGGCGGAAGCTATCTTTTCAACGGAGAGTCGGTCACGATCGGATCGACGGATATCATTCAGGTCTTGGCGGACGATTCTGAATCGAGAGTGCTGGAAGTGACGGGAGTCGACCATGTCTACCACGCCCACACCTTCGATGCTGGATTCACCCTATTGGTTGCCTGTGGACTCAATGACTCAGGCGACGGAGTAATCCTGGCTTACTCCGACGTCGATGCTGACGGGTTCTTTGACCCCGCGACCCGGACGGAAGCGATACGCGACGCGGAAATTTATGGAGGTGCCGAGTTCGTGCAAGACCCGGGCACCGGTGAGCTACTTCTCTTCACCCGGGACCAGCAATCACTGTTTGCGCTACGCTACAGCGGGGGAGCGGCTCATGAGTTTCCGGACTTCCTGGATCCGAGAGGTTCGCTCGGATTTCGTCGGTTCGATCTCCTTTCAGCGGAGATTTTCGCCGACGGCCTCGTGGCCATCGGCCATGGTCTTGAATTCGAGGAGAGCGATCGAGACGCCCTGCTTCCATACGCTCGAACCACGGCGGCCGGCGGGGAGTTCATTCCGGTGAACGATGACTACACGCCTTTCGTCGACGACACACGCGCTCCGGATTTCGCGGCGCTTACTCTCGAGGGTTCCGAGATTATCGCTGGCCTCGCACCTCCAGGGCGGGTGATCACCGCGATGCTGCGGAGGAACGATCTGTCCAGTGTGATTGGTTCTGCCACTGCCAACAGCGAGGGGGAACTCGCCATTGCATCGGGTGTTGCACCCCAGCCTGGCGACTTCATACAGCTGGTGGATTTATTTGCGGAGCTCGTATCCGCCCAGCTTCCGGTCGTTCCTCTGAATACCGCTCCATCGGTCACCGAGGCTCGGTTCCTTGGCACCGGCGTCTTCCTGATCCGTTATCTCGGCCTGCCGGGGAGCGATGTGAACCTCGGATCCTCGACCGGGCTCAACAACTGGGATACAGAGCCCCTTCCTCCGATCGGCCCCTTTGGGAAGGGTTCTGTCGAGGTGTCTTCCGAGGGGGGCAACGCCTTTTTTCGCATCACACAACCCGATCCGTGAGTCGAACCTTCTCCATCCTCGAACAGGCCCTGGCATCACTCCTAAAACTTTCATGACCGCATTGTGGTCGGGGATTCCGGCCGTCTCCCTGCTGATGACGTGGTAGAGAAGCGATCGTTTCTGCAGCAGGGTCGAGTCGTGCGCCCCCCCCCTTCGCGCTCCCCTCCGGTCCGGCCCAACGGCTGCTTCACCACCCTCCCTCCAAAAGTAGATTCCCGGCAGTTGCATTATTTAGGATGCATCCTCCATCCCGAATCTTGCCCGTTTGAACGGCGAGGCAAATAAACGTTGCTCCGATACCCTGTTTCCGATGAAATGCTTGCGTGAAAATAGAAAGAGATAGCAGGCCCATGGGAGGAGCCGCGTTTACCGCGGGTTCCCGGAGATCCACGCGACCGGGCTCGAAAATGCACCTTCTTCTCACCAGGAGCGTTCAATCTCCGCTTAGGCGGCACCAAAATCTTTGTTTCGCCAAGCTGCGGCGAGGCACCGTCGGGTGGTTGACGTTTGGCATCGTCGCCTCTCTCCTCGCGGTGTCCTCAACGGATGCAGATGTGCTTTACGAGACCGACTTTGAATCTTTCGTAGTGGGTGATGACAACTTAGCGGACCAAGACGGTTGGAATGGGACGAATGTGGGCCAGCATGTGCACGGCATTGTGAGCAGCGTCAATCCGGTCCTGGGAAAAAGTGGTTTTCTCGGGATCAACTCACCCGCATCCAGCATCGTTCTCGTCAACCGCAACATCGACTTCTTCCCGAATCAGAACGGAAGCAACGTCGTCAAGTTCTCATCCACCCTGGCGATCAATCGCTCCACCAACGGGGAGGATGACTATTTCAGTGTCGTCTTATTCAATCAGGACAACGATCTATTGGCCTCGATTGTTTTCGACACCTTCGATGGTTCGATCAGGCGACGGGATGGTGTCTCCGGAAATCCTTCCGAAAAACTGGCGAAACCCTTCGACTACACGACTCCGTTCGAGCTTTCGTTCCGCATCGACTTCGCGGCCAACCAGTGGACCGCCAAAATCGATGGCAACGTCATCTTCTCCGATCGTCAATTCAACGGCGGGGGAGCGGCCTTGAATCTGAAGACGATCGGCATCGCATGGACCTTGTTTGACGAAAAGGCTCCTGGAAACAACTGGATACTTTTCGATCACTGGAGGGTCGAATCATGTCCGACCTTGCGCATCACCTCGATCGCGATCGATCAGCAAGGGGCTGCGGTTATTTCGTGGCCCGTCGAATCAGGTTTCCAATACCGCATCGAAGCGAGCAATGATCTGAGCGTGTGGCTGACAAACCTACCTCAATCGGTCTTCCTCGCCCAGCCAGGCGATACCGAATTCACCTACAGCGATTCGATGGCCCAAGGCGTGCCTCGGCGCCATTACCGGGTGGTCAACATGGGTCCCATCCCCACACCCTAACGACCTCCCGGATCTCATTTGTGCGCTTAAAGGAACCATTTCTAGAGATCGAAAAAT
>CALFSW010000200.1 GCA_937916505.1 uncultured Verrucomicrobiales bacterium
GTTAGAAAACCTCATCCAGCTGCCACTGTTTTAACGATCCCAGGGACATCCCCGGATTCATTGTCATTTGCGTTTGGGCAGCTTTCAGTCGCAGTATTCCCTAGGATGCCAGTGAAAGTAGGCTGAGGGAGAGCGCTGTGCCAAACTGTATGGGCTCCAGCACTACCGCGACTTTGATGCAGTGACTTCATCTCGCTATGCTTCAGCGGATGGATGTTCCGGTAGGGAAATTCTCCGAAAAAAGTAACCGCTCTGAGCGGGCTTGCTTAAGCGGGGGAATCTCCTAAGGTGGAACTGGCGCCATGTCGAATCTAGGAGTTTGTAATGAAGCAGATCGTTTCCATCGCACTCAATATCCCGTTCTTGACGGCTCCGGGAGTTTTTGCGGCTGCTCTTGATGAGAAAGCGAGTGAGATATTGGAATATTATTGTTTCGACTGCCACGATGCAGCTTCACAGAAAGGAAATTTGAATATGGAGGAGCTCCTCAAGAAGGACAGCTTCGACGGGGCCTTGATTTTCGAAAATCTACTTACTGGGAAAATGCCTCCCGCTGACAAAGATCAACCGGAGGCGGAGGAGAAACGGGCGGTGTCGGAATGGTTGATCAAACGGCAGAAGGAGAGACCACCAAAGTCCTCGTCTACGCATACCGCTGACGACGGACTGAAACCTTCCACACGCCCCTAAAGAGACTTCGGCCTCGCCGCGACCCGCGCGAATCTTCGTATAGGCACTCCTGCCTCCGGAGCAGGGATTCGCACGGTAATCGTGGTGATTTCGCCATCACTTTCGGATCCGATGTGCTCGGTTGTCGCATCCGTCCAGGAGCGCAGATCGCTCGACTTCTCGACGATGAACTCGAGATCGAGCGCGGGATTGCGAAAGCGATAAGTGAACTCGAGCGATACTCCGTTGAAAGCGATGCTCGTGAGGGCCTCGGCGACACCGCCGGTTGCACGCGGATCGGTCCCGAACGCGTAATGATAGAAATTCGAATACCCATCGACGTTGGCATCGACATCGGGTCCCGAGATCAGCGGGTCACCAATTTCGGCCTCCGTGAAATGCTGATTCAGCCAGCCTGCATACTGTTGGAGGATCACCGCGCTGTTCTGCGCACCGGGACTGCCATCGGCATCTCCGCCGATTCCCCAACCAAGAGCACCATCCCAATCGTTCCAATGGGCTGTTTCATCATCCACCACCAAGGCATACCCACTGCCGTCGGTGGCGGGAAACCAGCGGTCGTTGTAGGTGAATTTCAAGATGTTCTCCCCAACCGCATCGTAGAGTTGCACCGTCTCTCCGTCGTTGCTGAGGCGCCCGGTATATTGACCGGCGACGAGGGCGGGCGAAACACCGGGGTAGCGCAGCGCGAAGGCCGCGGCATCCGACACCACCAAAAGATGTGCCCCGGAGGCGAGGAAGGTGCTGGCGGGAAAGACAAAGTCGATGCCGTCCACGAAGCGGGCCCCGCTCAGGTCGATGGTGGCTGGGCCGATGTTCTTCAGTTCGACAAACTCAAAGAAGTCGTCGTTGCCAAAGCCGGCGGCGATTTCAGCCGCGCTCGGGTCGGTGGGATGATAGTTGAGTTCGGTGATGCGGAGGGATTGTTGCAAGTCAGTCGGTGAGCCGCCATAGCTGGCTGTGGTCACGATGTTTCCGTTTTTGTTACGGATGGTGATTGCTTCGCCGCGTGCGGAGAGCTGGCCTTGGTAGCGTCCCTGCACGAAGTTCTCCTCGTCGCCGGTCGGGCCTGTGGCGCGGGCGCGGAAGGCATTGACGTCCGGAGACAGGTAGAGCGGCAGCCCTGTCGCCGCAGCAGGGATGACCGTGCCCGGCTTGAAGGTGTGTTCGATGGCTCCCTCGACGGTCCAACCGGACACATCGACCGCAAAGCTGTTCGGGTTGGTGATCTCGACATACTCCTCGTTCTGGTCGCCGGAGGCCGGGTTGAACTCGAGCGAGCCGATCGTGAGCTGCAGGCCGCCCGGTTGGGCGCTCGGGATCCCGACCGAGTCAGCCGACGCTGGTTGTGGCGCCTCGACCAATTCCGGTAAGATCAGCATGTCGGAGTTCAGCGCCGAGGAGTTCAAGGCATGGATCGCCAACACGTTCTCTCCCTGCACGAGAGCCCCCGAGAATGCGCTCACGTCGATGTCTTCGAACACCAGTGCCTGTGCATCCGGGTGGCTCGTTGCCTCGTGGTCGAAACCAACCAAAGTCCCCGCCGTCCCTCCGGCATTGCGCCGCGCGACCTCGGTGCCATTGAGATAGGCGACGAATCCGTCGTCATACTTCATCCGCAGTTGCAGTGCATCGACGGTGGCAAGGTCAACAATGTCGAAGGGAATGCGCAAAAAGATCGAGGTCGATGAGGGATGAGTGTCCGCCGGACGGATTGCCGTTTCGATGAGCGAATCGTAGGTGGATGGGCTCGTTTCGAAACCGAACGCGGTCGCGCCAGAAGGCCAGTCGGCATCCCCGAAATCCTTCGCCGTCCAGCTCAGGCCGAGGCCGTCGTCCGCCGGGACGAAGTAGCGCGCGACCGCTGCGCCGGGCACACCCGAAACCAGCGTCGACGCTATCCCATCGCCGGCGGAGCCCAGCCCGTGTTGTTCGTAGAGATAGGCACGACGCTCATCGAGGTAGTTGGTCTTGAGCAACGTGACGGCGGTGGGAAAGTCGCGGACTCCGCCGTAAATGGCGCCCCACTCCGCGAGATCCAAGGCCGCGTCGGGCGCGATCGCGGCGGCCAGTTCGTCGATCCTCGTTTCAAAAAGGAGCTCTCCGGTCGGCGTGCCCAGTGGCTGGAGTTGTTCGTCCATCAAGGTCCGCAATCGTCGCAGGTACATCTCGCGGGTGCGTGGATTGGTGACGAGAATGTCGATCATCAGGTTGGCCACGCCGCAGCAAGCGTGTGCCGCGGCGCCTTGGAACGGGTGGGCGCGACGGCGCGTTGCGGGAATTCCTGATTCGAATGAAAACCCGTCGCCGCTGATCTCGTCGTCGTAAAAACGGTTTCCAAAAGTGAGATCCTTGTCCCACGGGATCTGCGACCACTCGCCGGAACCGTTGGTGTCGCGATAGACATAGAAATTCTTCGCCCAGCGGTCGAAGTCCTGGGAAATGATCCCGGCAGTGGCGTAGTTGATCATCGCCGGAATGTCGACGTGGTCGAAGAGATACTCGGCGCGGTTGGGATTCGATGGGCTGACGCCGCTGACCAGAGCCTGCAGGTCGGAGTTGTTCTCGTGCTGCCGCGTTTTCTTTTCCACCCCGGAACTCGACGAGGTGACGCCGTTGAACATCTTGTAGAGCGCGCCCTCCGGATCGAGTCCGCGTCGATCCAGCAAATCGTCATCCACCTGTTCCACAAAGCTGGCTACGCTGAAGAACGCGCCGTTTTGCTCGACTCGCCAGGTGTCGGCGTGACTGGCGGCAACACCCGCCGCGGTGTAGGATTCGTAGGAGAGCTGCGGACGAATGTAGGCCTTGTCCTGGAAGGTCGAGTTGACATTGATCTCGCTCACGCGCGGGGCAGCGGGGTCGAAGCGGAAATGATGGCCGCTGTTGAAATCAAATTTGTAGGATTTCTTCGCCACGCCTGCCGAGCTGGCCCCTCGCCTGCGGGTAAAGACGTTGTCGTAGAACTGTCCGTCGAAGGAGACCGACGAGCGGGTTCCGCTGCCCGTGTTCGCCGCTCCTGGCGAGGCGACAAACCAGAACAAGGTCGGCAGCGCCGACACCACCGCAGGGTCGTCGACCATCGTGCCAAAATACTCGGGTGAGTTGGCGGAATCGAGGAAGGCCGGTTCACGGCGAGAGACACTGGCGCTGTCCTCGGCGGTGATATACCAGCGGACCATCTCGCCGGGCAACGAGGCCGCGTGCGGAATGGTGGCGCTGAACTGCCGATTGCCCAGATCGTTCATCGGCACCGCCTGCTCCGCCCCGAACATCACCCGGTAGTGAAGGGTGACCGTGGCGACCGGATTCGCAAGGGCATCGACTTGCGCGAAAATCACAAGGTCATCGCTGTCACCCGGGTTGGGCTGGGGGCTGTCGGTGACCTTGCTGATGAGCGGCCCCAGCGTCGAGGGGGTGGCGGGGTTCGCCGTCCCGGGAGTGGGGGAGGTGAAGAACCCGATCGTCACCAGGTTACGGGCCAGTCCGTAGGAAATATTGGTCACCTGCGGAGGGAATTCCGGGGCGAAGGAACGGACCACCGTCAGGCCATCGGGTTGGACGAGACCAAGAAACTCGCCTCCGGCGGAAAGCGAGAAGTTGGTATGAAGGAAGCCCCCCGCATCGATGTAGTCGTCCTCGTTCTGGTTCGAGGCAAAGACAAGGAGGTATCCGCCCGCCGGAACGACCACGGAGGGAAACTGCCACTTGTCGAGATTGTCGGAGCGGTCGGTGAGATGCCAGCCGCCGAGGTTCACCGCAGCGGCGCCGAAGTTGTGAATCTCGATCCAGTCGGACGAATTCCCGTCGCCGTCGTTGAGAGTCGTGTCATTGCTGGCCATGAACTCCGAGATGATCAGCGTGGATGGCAATTCGACGACCTCGATGTTGAGCAGAAAGATCGAATCCGGTTCGCCGAGAAAGCTGGCCGTGATGGTGTAATCAGCCGCCGCAGTGACGGAACTCGGCATGCCGGTGATGACCCCGGTGAGCGGATCAAGCAGCAGGCCGGTCGGCAAGGGCGGGGAAACCGCATAGCTGTCCGGCGTCCCGCCAAGCCCCTGGGGCGTGTTCGGCGTAATCGACACTCCCGCGAAGTAACTCGCGGGACTGGTCGAGTAGCCGGTCAGAGTTGAACTGGCGAGCACGGTGAGATCGAGCATCACCGCTTGATTCTGACCCACGGGGAATGAAGCGGTGACGGTGTAATCGGTGCCTGGTGAGGCCGCATTCGGCGTGCCGGTGATGATACCGGTTGTGGGGTTCAGTGTGAGGCCTGCGGGCAGCGGTGGCGCGATGGTGAAGCCGTCGGCCACACTGCCGACGTCGTTTAAAGGCTCATTGGCCGCGATCGCATGGCCGGCCACGTAGACCGCGGGGTTGATGGTGTAGCCCTCGAAGATCGGAGTGGCGACCGAGAGCTGCAGATCGTCGATCGCGCCGCCGAAGCGGCCGGAGTTGAACGCCGAGGGGCCGATGCGGAACTTGATGTCGCCGCTGCCGTCGCCAGTGTAGCTGAAGCTGCCGAGGCTGAGACCGAGGTTCCCGGGGGTTCCGACAAAGGCACCCGGCTGGTGGACGAAGTTGTGCAAGACGGTGTTATCCGAAGCGCGCAGGACCTCGATTCTTATGCCGTCCCCGGCACCGGTCTTTTGCGATGGGGCCTCATAAACCGTCGGCGCGGCCAGGAAGTCGACGAGGTAGCCCGTGCCGGAATCGTTCGATCCAGTGATGCCCGCCTGTTGTGTGATGACGTTGTCCTGCCAAAGCATCACCGCGAAGTTGCGCGCGTTGCCCGGGCCGGCTGCGCTCCAGAGGTTGGCACTGTCGACGATGTGAACCGTGCCGGCACCCGACTTACTCCAACCGGTGAGACCACCACTGTGGGCGAGATCCAATCCCGTGCCGACCTGGCCGGAGGGGCCGCCGTTGAAGTTCCCCGCCGGGGCGGTGAAGCTCTCGAAGTCTTCGCTATAGATTTGCGCGCCTACCGAAGCGCAGAGCGCCCAGCATATTCCGGTTATGAGGAAGGAGGGAAGATTCAGTGAATTTGGAAGCATTTGGGTGTGGTGGAAAGTCGCGCGAGTTTGTCGGATTAGAAGTCATCTCATAAAAACTGGATGGCGCTGCTCCAGTGGTTTTCTCATTGTAGCGAGGCACGAGGAAGGAGCTGGTGGACACCAGTGACTGACGAGAAACGCTGCTACAGAGAGAAAAACGCGGAGTATTTGTTCAAGCGGCGAAGCTGCTCTTCAAGTGAACGAGGAGGATTTTTAAAAGAACAGGGCGATGCAGGATTTATGAGATGGCTTCTAGGGTCTTCGCACCTGATAGTAGTATTGGAGATTGGCCGGGGCGAAGACCGAATCGGTGAACTGCGTGCTGTTCCCCGTTCCTACCACACTGTCGTCCAAGTCTTGCCAACTCTGGAGATCGGGCGAACCCCAGACTTCGTAGATGACCCCGTCGACCGAATCGAAGGTGATGGTGGCGGCGAGCGTCTGCGGATCGCGGACGATGTCGGTGATCTGAAACGCGGCGCCGGGTCCGGCGACCGAGAGCGACAGGTCGTCGATGGTTCCCTGGAAGCGCACCTGGTCGGCGTTCCCTGGGCCGATGCGGAACAGGATGTCGCCGCTGCCGTCGCCGGTGTAGGTGAAGTTGACCGGAAGAAGACCGAGGTCACCCTCGCCGACCGGTAGGGCCGGCGTGTGGTTGAAGGTGTGTAGCACCGCGCTATCCGAGGCGCGCAGCACCTCGATGAGCAGATTGTCCGTCGTGCCGTCGTTGACTTGGCCAGCCACCTCATAGACCGCTCCCGCGGCGAGGAAGTCGATGCGGTAGGGTGTGCCGGCGTCGTTCGATCCCGCGATTCCCTCCCACTGAGTAATGGCGTTGTCCTGCCAGATCATGACTGCCCAGTTGGGCGGGTTGGTGGAGACCACCCCGCCTGTCCAGATGTTGTGGGTGTCGACCGCGTGGATCACGCCGCCCCCCGTCCCGCTCCATCCAGTCAGGCTGGCGCCGAAGACAAGATCGTGAGTCGTCGTGACCTGCCCTGTGGGAGCGCCATTGAAGTTCCCCGGCGGGGCGGTGAGAGTCTCGAAGCCCTCGAAGTAGAGGGCGTTCGGATTGGGGGGAGTCTGCACAATGGCGAGCGCGTTCGCAGTGCTGGTGCTGGTACCACGAGTCGCCGTCAGGGTGTAGATTGTACTCTCGGTCGGGTTGACGATGATGCTCCCGGCACCTGTGTCCCCCGACACGTCAATGTCGCCCGGTGTAATCGTCAAGGTGGTCACCGGCAGCTCGACCTGCCACGATAGGGTAACTTCCTCTCCGGGGGTGACTGGCGAGGGCGAAGCGGCGAAAGAGGTGATTTCCGGGGCGGGCAGGGTCACGGTCACTTTTCGCGTGACGGTGTCACCGCCCTTCATCGCAGTGAGGGTGTATTGGGTAGTGCCGTTTGGACCGGGATCGAGGTCGTGGGTTCCGACCCCCGCACCGTCGGTGTCATCCAAGACATTGATATCGCCGGGAGTGATCACCAGCGAGTCCAGCGGCAGGCCAGTGACCAGCCAATCGAATGCCACCGCCTCGCCGGCATCACCGAGCGCGTCGGGAGTTGCCGTGAATGTCGTGACTCCTGGCGCGCCTGGCGCGCCGATCGAGAGCGTCAGATCGTCGATCGTGCCTTGGAACCGTGTCACGGTATCGTTGACCCCAGTAATTCGGAACACGATGTCTCCGGTGCCGTCGCCAGTGTAGTTGAAGCTGTAGGGCGTGAGACCGAGATTCCCTACGCCGACGGGCTGCGCCACGATCTGGTCGAAGGTATGTAGCACGGCGCTGTCCGAGGCGCGCAGCACCTGGATCCGGAGAGCGTCGGTGGTGCCGTCGTTGCCCTGGGCCGCTGCGTGGTAGACGCCGCCGGCACCGAGAAAGTCGATGATGTACGGAGTGCCGCTGGTGTTCGAACCGGCGATGGGGGCCGCCAGAGTGATTTCATTTATGATATTCGTACCTACTCCGTTTCCTCCCCAGATCAGGACCCCCCAGTTTTGCGGGTTGGCCGTAACGGTTGAGGGGTCAGTCCAAACATTTGCGGTATCGACTGCGTGGACCGTGCCAGCTCCCGCCTTGCTCCACCCAGTCAGGTTGCCGCTGTGCCCCATATCGTGGGTCGTAATGTACTGGCCCTGGGCTCCGCCTTGATTTCCGTTCAAGACGCCAGTGAAGCTGTTAAAGTCTTCCGTGAATATCTGCGCTGCCGCCGAGCCGCCGAGCAGCATGCAGATGCCGGAGATTGCCGTAAATCGTGGTTGGGAATTCATTGGATGAGAAGGTTTGGGCGGGCGGTTCAGGCACTCCGCTTCCTGCGCAGCACGAGGCCGATGCCCGCCAAGCCGAACAGAGCCGTGGAGCTGGGCTCCGGGACACTGGTGAGTGACAGATCGTCGATCGTGCCTTGGAACCGGGACACGGTATCGTTGACCCCGGTAATTCGGAACGCGATGTCTCCCGTGCCGTCGCCGGTGTAGTTGAAGCTGTAGGGTGTAAGACCGAGATCCCCTACGCCGGTGGGCTGCGCCACGATCTGGTCGAAGGTATGCAGAACGGCGCTGTCCGAGGCGCGCAGCACCTGGATCCGGAGAGCGTCGGTGGTGCCGTCGTTGCCCTGGGCCGCTGCGTGGTAGACGCCGCCGGCACCGAGAAAGTCGATGATGTACGGAGTGCCGCTGGTGTTCGAACCGGCGATGGGGGCCGCCAGAGTG
This sequence comes from uncultured Verrucomicrobiales bacterium, assembly GCA_937916505.1. Taxonomy (GTDB): domain Bacteria; phylum Verrucomicrobiota; class Verrucomicrobiia; order Verrucomicrobiales; family Akkermansiaceae; genus SW10. The sequence continues at coordinate 8,463 of CALFSW010000200.1, forward strand.
ATTTCATTTATGATATTCGCACCTACTCCGTTTCCTCCCCAGATCATGACCCCCCAGTTGCGCGGATTGCTTGTAACGGTCGAGGGGTCAGTCCAAACATTTGCGGTATCGACTGCGTGGATCGTGCCAGCTCCCGCATTGCTCCACCCAGTCACGTTGCCGCTGTGCGCCAAATCGTGGTTCGTGATGTGCTGGCCATCGTTTCCCCCTGCGTTTCCGTTCAAGACGCCCGTGAAGCTGTTAAAGTCTTCCGTGAAAATGGTCGTCGCACCGGCCGTGCCGCTGAAGCAGGTCAGGATTCCGGAGGCGTAGAGGGCGAGGTGTGTCTTAGTAGTTTGTGTTTTCATTGTGTTTTGTCTTTTGGTGTCGTTGTTTTTGTTCATCTATGAAGCAAACTGATTTATGCGTGATAATCAATTTTCATTTCTAGTGAATACGGGATCTCGGGTAATGCGTCAACGTAAAAAGGCCTCATTGGGGAATTTCGTGTAAGAATAGGGCTTTTTAGGTAGTAATAGATGCCTTGACAGGCCTCCGCTCGCAGACCAAGGTGCTCATTATCTGATTATCAAACATCCGGAGGCGGCATCCGCTTCCGGATTGGAACCAAGCAGAAACCTCACCAAAACATGTCACAATCCACACCTCCAACCGCTACCCGGTCCCAGCAGGGCCTCGTACGCGTCCTGATCCGCCACATCCGATCCGACGGTCTCGCTGTTGGTGAGCGACTGCCACCCATCCGTGAGCTGGCGCAACAGTTTGGGGTCACCGGCAGCGCGGTGCGAGACGCGCAGATCCAGCTCCAAACGATGGGCATGATCAAGATCGTCCCGCGGAGCGGGGCCTTCGTGCAGTCGGCTAACTTTGCGTCTTTGGTCGATGCGATGACCGACACGCTGGACACCTCGTTAGTGCAAGCGGACCCGAGTCTCTTTCACTTGCTGGAAGCCCGGCAGCTGATCGAGGTGGAGTGCGCCACGACGGCCGCCCGACGGAGGCGCCATGAGGATCTCCTGCCGATCCGTGAAGCCTTGGTGGATACGCTCGCTGCGGCAGAGAAGCTTGACGAAGACTCTTCGGGAGAGGCGCGCATGGCGCACTACGATGCGGACATGCGCTTCCACCTGGCCATCGCCGAAGTCGCGGGCAACCCGGTGTTGACCACGATGTTGCGCTCCCTCCTTGGTTTGATCAAACCGCACCTGGTGCAGATCCCATGGAATGCGGAACGGAAGGCACTAACCGTCAATGCCCACCTTGGGATCTTCGAAGCGCTGCAGTCCGGCGATGCCGAAAAGGTACACCAGTGTATGAGCGACCATACCGGCATGGCCCGCGACTCGCTGCTCAAGAAAATGTGGTCTTCCCCAACAGCGACAACGTGAGAGCACACCATTCAGTTCCTACCAGGATGATCGCTGTTGCGGCGATCTTCGCCTGCCTGTCCGGCCCGGTATCCGCAGCGGATGACCCGGCAGCAGCGACGGCATTTTTCGAGGAGAAAATTATCCCCTTGCTTGAGGAACGATGCTTCAAATGCCACAGCCACGAATCCGGCAAGGCGAAGGGCGGGCTCGTCCTGGATTCCCGCAAGGGCTGGGAGAAGGGAGGCGAATCGGGACCCGCCATCGTACCGGGCAAGCCCGATGAAAGTCTCCTTATTCAGGCGGTGCGGTATCACGACGAGGATCTGCAAATGCCGCCGAAGAAGAAGAAACTTCCGGACGACGAAATCCTGCTCCTGGAAAAGTGGGTCGACATGGGCGCGCCCGACCCACGCAAGACGAAGCGGCGAGAATACGATCCGGCGAAACTCTGGGCGCTCCAACCCATCCAGCGGCACACCCCGCCGGCGCCATCGGACCAAAGCTGGGCGCGCGACGAACTCGATAGATTTCTCCTGTCGAAATTGGAAGCGGCGGGATTGGAGCCCGCCACTGACGCGGACCGTTATACCTTGCTGCGGCGCGTGACTTTTGATCTGACCGGGTTGCCGCCGACGCCGGCAGAGATTGAGGCGTTCATCCATGACACTTCCCCCGATGCCTACCAAAAGGTGATCGATCGCCTCTTGGCCTCTCCGGCCTTCGGCGACCACTGGGCGCGGCACTGGTTCGATCTCTCCTGCTACGCCGACCTCGCCGACATCCAGGGCGACGTGCTGATCCGCGACGCCTGGCGCTATCGGGACTACGTCATCGCAGCACTCAACGCCGACAAGCCTCTCGACCGCTTCATCCACGAGCAGATCGCCGGAGACTTGCTGCCCTATCAGAACGACCATCAACGGCGCGAACAGATCATCGCCACCGGCTATCTGGCGATCGGACCATGGACGCTGCAGAACTACATCAAGGGTCAGTTGGACGCGGATGTGGTGGACCACCAGATCGACCGGATCGGGCGCACCTTCCTCGGGCAGACGATCTCCTGTGCACGCTGCCATGACCACAAGTTCGACCCCGTTCCCACCGCCGATTACTACGCGCTGGCAGGTATCTTCCACAGCACCCTCACCACCAGCTACGACGGCCCCGGGGTGTGGAGCGCGATCACCCACGTCACCCTCCCGCCGCTGGGAGTTGATCCGGCTGAACTGGCACAGCGCAAGAAATCGATCGATGAGCTGGGCACCCAGCGGCAGCTGCAGCAGTCCGAGTTGACCTCTCTGATTCACAAGATCCCGGGCGCATCGACCGCCAACGTCCTCACCTTGGCAAAGGGCATCGCCGCCAACGAGAAGGGTCAAGCGTATGAGCTGAGTTTCGGCGCGGCGCCTAGCGTCTGGGTGGGCGGCAGACAAAGGACCACCTCCGCCGACGGCTTGCAGATCGACGTCCTGCGCGCCGACGGCAGCGTGCTCGCCGGATTCCAGCACAAGCCCGGCCCGTGGTCGGGCACCAAGGATGCGCAGAAGATGTCACCCGCCAAGTTCACCTACAAGGGCGACGGTTCGGGTGAGGTGCGGATCCGCCTCACCAGCTCCAGCCCCGGCAGCGGACGGTTTGGTGGCGCGCTCGACGATCTCGTGGTCAGCACCGGCGGCATGCGTGTTTTCGAAGAGAATTTCGACCGCCTCGAGCCGAGCAAGACTCAAGGTTCGCAGACCGACACCGAGCTGCGGGTGCTTGCCGGAGCCAGCGTGCCCGGCTGGGTGGGCGCGGGGATCAATGCCTCGCACGCCGTCGATCTCGGCGAGGGAAACTACGCCGTGCAGTTCTTCGGCGGCAACGCCGGCTCGCTGGCCGCCGCGAAACCTGTCAGCGAAGCTGAGAAACAAGCCCACGCCCGGGCGATGGAACTGCAGAAGCAAGTCGGCGGACTCGATGCCAAGCTCAGGGAGCTCGATAAGAAGAACGCCCCGGAGAAGGCGCTCGCGGTGCGCGAAGTCGACGAGCCAGCCGACAGCCCGATCTATCGCGGCGGTAATTTCCAATCGCTCGGCGACACGGTGCCGCGTGGATTTCTCAGCGCCGTGCCAGTCTCGAAAACGCATACTATCCCAGCGGGCAGCAGCGGGCGCCTCCAACTCGCTGAGTGGCTAACCGATCCCGGCAACACGCTCACCTCGCGGGTGCTAGTCAACCGCGTCTGGCACCACCTCTTCGGCAAGGGGCTAGTCCCCACGGTCGATTACTTCGGCGTGCATGGCGAAACCCCCAGCCACCCGCAACTGCTCGATTTCCTGGCCCTGCGGATGCGGGAGGACGATCGCTGGTCACTCAAGAGCACCGTGCGCCGCATGGTGATGTCGCGCGCCTATCAGATGGCTTCGGCGCCCAATGCCAAGGCTACCGCTGCCGATCCGGGCAACCGCTTGCTTTGGCAGATGCCACGCCGTCGGCTCAACGCCGAGTCGATCCGCGACGCCATGCTGGCCGCCAGCGGCGAACTCGATCCTGCCCGTGGCGGACCGTCGCTGGGGCTCGAGCTGAAAGGAAACATCGCAGGCGCGGGCGGCAATGTGAACCCGCCCACTTGGGGAAAGAAGACTCCGGACTACGTGCAGAACCGACGCGCCATCTACCTCCCCCTGAAGCGCGAGCGCCCCTTGGGTGAACTCGAAATTCTCAGCACCTTCGATTTCCCACATCCCAGCGAAATCACCGGCGCGCGGCCCGAGACCACCGTCGCCACGCAGGCTCTGTTTCTCATGAACGCCCCGTTCGTCAAACATCAAGCAGCCAAGCTGGCCGAACGCCTGCAGAGAGAGGAGGCCGATGACGAACGAGCCCGCATCAAGCGCCTCTTTGACCTCACCGTAAACCGCCCACCCGAGACCGACGAGATCGACAAAGCCTTGGCCTTTATCGATCTCTGCGCCCAAGACCTCAGCCCGAAACCCGCTGATCCCAAAGCACGATCGGGCGCCTGGACACAGCTCTGCCATGCCATGCTGGCTTCCAACAACTTCCTCTTCCGCGAATAATTCCAGAACCGCAAATTTACACGAATAAGAGATTTTTTGGCCATGATTACTCCCGACTCCTCATCCTTCCTATCCCGGCGGAATTTCCTCCGCAGCTCCGCCTGTGGATTCGGCTCGCTCGCGCTGAACGCCCTGCTCCAACAGCAGTCCTTCGCGAAACAGAGCGGCGCCAGCGGCGGGGTAACACCCCTCGCTACCAAGCATCCCCACTTCCCTGCACGGGCGAAGCGCGTCATCTTCCTCTTCATGAAGGGTGGGCCGTCGCAGATGGACCTGTTCGATCACAAGCCTCGCCTCGCGAAGGGGTCGGGCGAGAAACCGCCCTACCAACTGCCGAGCATCGAGGCGACCGTCGGGCTCGAGAACACTCGTCTGCTCGGGCCGGTTTCTGGCTTTAAACATCAGGGCGAATGCGGGCTCTTCATGAGCGACATGCTGCCGCACCTGGGCAGGCATGCCGACGATCTCTGCGTGCTGCGCGCGATGGAGGCCGACAGCCCGAACCACCCGGTGGCGATCCGCCAACTCCACACCGGCAACCTGTTCGACGTCGTTCCCTCGATGGGGTCCTGGCTCTCCTACGGCCTCGGCACCGAGAACCAGCAGCTGCCGTCCTACATCACCATCCTCCCGGGCGAGGGCGAGCGCAATTTCAGCAGCGCCTTCCTCCCCGCGATCCACCAGGGCACCGCCATCCAACACGTCGGTTCCTCCCCGAACACGGCTCCCATCCGCAACCTCACCGATCGCTCGCTTTCCAAAGAGGCGCAACGGCGGCGCATCGACCTGATCCAATCGATGAACCGTAGGCAGCTCGATCGCCTGCAGACGGACCAGCAGATGGAGGGCGTGATCGAGTCGTTCGAACTCGCCTTCAAGATGCAGGCCGAGACGCCGAAAATGGTCGACTTCAACAGCGAGAGCAAAGCCACCCAGGAACTCTACGGAATCGGTGACAAAGCCACCGACCAGTTCGGCCGCCAGTGTCTGCTCGCGCGGCGCTTCGCCGAAGCCGGCGTGCGCTTCGTGCAGGTCACCCTCGACGGCTGGGACCATCACAGCAAGATCGCCAGCGGCCTCAAGAGTCTCTGCGCGAAAGCCGACAAGCCGATCGCCGGTCTGCTCAGCGACCTGAAATCACGCGGACTCCTCGACGAGACCCTCGTCTTGTGGGGTGGTGAGTTCGGCCGCACCCCGCACGCCCAGAACGGCGACGGCCGCGAGCACAACCAGCACGGATTCACGATGTGCATGGCCGGAGGCGGCGTCAAAGGGGGCATCACCCACGGCACCACCGACGACTTCGGCTACTACGGCGTCGACGGCAAGGTCCACATCAACGATCTGCACGCCACCATGCTCCACCTCATGGGGATGGACCACGAGCGCCTAACCTTCGAGCACCACGGCCGCCCATTCCGGTTAACGGATGTTGCGGGGAATGTCGTAAATGAAATCATCGCGTGAGCGACAGCGACTCTTAATCTTAATCCCTGCCTGATGAGAAAGATTAAGATTAAGAGCAAGATTAAGAAATGATGAAGAGCTCTGTATTCGAAGACACCATGACCCCAAGACTCGACAAGCTTTTTTGGGCGCTAACCGTCGCGCTACTCGCCATCCTCTCCACGTCCACCGCAACTGCGGCGCAGCCGCAATCGGATCGAACGTCACATGCCAGTCCTGAGCAAGTCCGTCACGGACCGCGGACTTTGCCCAACATCCTCTACATCGCGCTCGAGGACATTACGCCGATGATGGGATGTTATGGCGACACCTATGCCAGGACGCCAGTGTTCGACAAGCTTGCCGAAGAGGGCATCCGCTACACGCACGCCTATTCGGTTGGTCCGGTCTGTTCGGTATCGCGATCCAGCATCGTGACCGGGATGTATCCGACGACCTTGGGCACGATGCACCATCGTAGCAATGTCGGGCAACCGCCTGCGTTCCTGGAGATGATTCCCAACCAGATGCGCAAGGCCGGTTATTTCACCACGAACAATGCCAAGACCGATTACAACATTGGGGGAGCTCGTTGGAATGAGGGCGGCAAGAAAGCCCACTGGCGCAACCGACCCGATAAAGATCAGCCGTTCTTCGCCAAGTTCGATTTTCACGAGTGCCACTCCAGCATCACCAAGATCCCTGAGAACGTCATCGTCAAGCAGCGCTTGAACCGGCTCAAAGCGGAGGATTTTCACGATCCGGCCAAGGCACCGATCCCGCCTTTCCATCCCGATGTCCCGATGTTCCGCAAAGCCTGGTCGCGCTATTATGATTCCGTGACGCAGGTCGATTACCGCGCCGGTGAAATCATCGATCAGCTCAAGGAAGACGGGCTGTGGGACGACACCATCGTCATCGTCTGGGCTGATCACGGCGTCGGCATGCCGCGCGGCAAACACACCGTCTTTGAACAGGGAACCCACGTGCCACTGATCGTGCGCTACCCGAAGAAATACCAGAACCTCGCCCCGGCGAAGCCCGGCTCGGTGCTGGACGACATGATCTGTCTCATGGACATGGGGCCGTCGGTCATGAAGCTTGCCGGCATCGAGACGCCGGACTACATGCACGGCCGGGCGCTGCTGTGTCAGAGCGACGCGGTGAAACGCGACTACGTGGTTGCCAATCGTGACCGGCTCGACAGCCGCTTTGAAATGGTCCGCGCCATCCGCGACAAGCGCTACCGCTACCAGCGCAATTTCTACCCGAACCTGCCCTACAAACCCTTCGAGGACTACGAATTTGGCGCGCCGGTACTGATCGAATGGGTGAAACTCGCGCGTGCCGGAAAACTCACCGGTGCCATGGAAATGCCGGCCATGCGCTTCAAGCCGGTGGAGGAACTTTACGACGCCGAAAGCGATCCCCACATGATCAAGAACCTGGCCGGTGATCCGAAGTACGCCAAGGTTCTCAAACTGATGCGCCAGCGCCTGGATGAGTGGATGATCGAGACAGTCGATCTGGGGGTCATGGCAGAGGCCGAGGTCCACAGACGGGCAGAGGGAAAAAGCGCGCATTGGGACGTCGGACAGGAGTTAGATAATTACGAGCGGATCCTTGAAACAGCCAACCTGCAGATACAGGGGCAGCAGGCTGGCGCCGAACTCACTGCCCGCAGCAAGGATCCCGACCCGGCGGTTCGCTTTTGGGCTGTGCTGGGGCTGGCGGTCATCATTCAGACTGCGGGGTCCGAAGCGGTTGAGGGCATTGTCCCGAGCCTGAAGGAGGCGCTGCAGGATGAGTCTGTCAGCGTCCGCCTCAGTGCCGCCGAAGGGCTGTGTAATCTGGGGCGTTACGGGGATGCCGTGTCGGTCCTGAGTGAAGCCCTTACGGATCCGATGATATCTGCCCGGATCCGCGCCTCCGGCATCCTGGACACCCAGCCGCCAGAGGCTTCGCAAGCCCTGCAGCCTGCCATTGCCAATCTGCAAAACGCCGCCGCGAAAACCAAGGTCAAGCGGCTGGGAGGCATCCCCTATGGACTCAACGATCCGTTTGGCCGGGCCTACAAGTCCATCACCGAACAGAAGAACTATTACCGCTGGGGCATGGGGGCTTCCGGTTCGCCGAAGAGCCCCCTGATGAAGGTTCAGGAGTCGGTCTTTTTTCCGCGTAAGGCGCCAACTCCGCCAATTGAACCAGTCATCCCACAAAAGAATCAACAATAACTAACAAAAAAATCATGTCACAAAATCCACTACGTAAGAAACTGCAATCCGATCAAACCACCCTCGGCCTCTGGGCCACGATGGAATGCGCCAGTATTACTGAAATCGCCGTCGCCCTGAACATCGATTGGGTGGTCGTCGATATGGAGCACGGGCACCTCGACTACAAAGATGCCATGGATCACATCCGCGTCGTTCGCGAGACTGGGACCAGCATCATCATCCGCGTGCCTGACATCCGGGAAGACTGCGTGAAGAAGGCTCTCGACATGGGAGCGCACGGCGTGATCCTTCCGCTGGCGCGCTCGGCGGAAGATGTCGAGCGCGGCTTCCAATTTGGACGCTACGCTCCTCGCGGTGTCCGCGGAATCGGCGGCGAACGCGCGGTGAAGTGGGGGCTGGGTTTCAAGGACTATCTCGAGATCGCTAACGAGGAAACCATGATCATCCCGATGATCGAAACCAAAGAAGCGGCCGAGGACATCGATAACATCCTCGAAGTAGACGGCCTAGAGGCGATCTTCCTGGGACCGGCCGACATGTCGGCCACCTACGGCTTTCTCGGTGAGTGGGAGGGCGGCGACACCGCTCAGCTCAATATCGACATATGCGACAAGGCGGCTACTAAGGGCATCGCCACGGGCGTAGTCGGTGTCGGCATCGAGGATGCGCAGAAACGTCAGGAACAAGGGTTTCAGATGATCGCCGTCGGCTCCGATGCCGGCTTGCTCATTCGCAGCGTACGCGAGAGCATGGAATCGCTCGGGCGGGAAGTGAAACCGCACTTGTGGTTTTAATAGAGTGGCAGAGGAATCGTATTGATAGACAGAAAATCATTCCTTTACCCCCATTCCTCTGCCGAAATCTTACTTCAATCTAACCATGCAAAAATTCTTCATTCTATCTGCGTTGATCTCGTCGCTGGCCCTGCCGGCTACATCCGCCGAACCGATTCCGCTACGCGCGGGACCGGTCACGATGGTCTTCGACCCTGACAATGTTTTCCTGCGCTACATCCGCGTCGGGCAGCATGAAGTGCTGCGCGGCATCAACGCGCCGATTCGTCCGCACGATTGGTCGACGGTCGCGCCCGACGTTTCTAACCTGAAGGTCGACGATGGCGGTGATCATTTTCGGGTGACCTTCGACGTGCGCTGCGCCCAGGCGGACATCGATTATCGCTGGAAAGGCACCATCACCGGAACGGCGCAGGGCGTGGTCGAGTTCAGCTTCGACGGCGAAGCCCATTCGGCCTTCAAGCGCAACCGGATCGGCTTCTGCGTGCTGCACGGCCCGGGGGCGGCCGGTGCGCCGTGGGAGATCGAAACGGCGGACGGGCAGAGGTCCAAGGGGCAATTCCCGAAGTCGATCTCGCCGCATCAACCGGCCAAAAACTTGCGCGTCGTCACCCACGAAGTTGCCTCGGGAATTCGCGCCCGTGTCGCCTTCGAAGGCGAGGTTTTCGAGATGGAAGACCAGCGCAACTGGACGGACGCTTCCTTCAAGACCTACTGCACGCCTCTAGAAATCCCCTGGCCGGTGCAGCTCGCCAAAGGCGACAAGGTATCACAGAAGATCCGCATCAGCCTGGAGGGCGATGTTCCGGACGCGACGGGATCGGGCATCGGTGGCGCCGTGCTCACCCTGGGCGAAAAAGAATCTCCGCTGCCGCGTCTCGGCGTGCAGGTCTCGGGCGAAGTCGCAGGCCTGACGAAGGTCCAATTGAAGCGGCTCAAGGCCTTGAATCTCGATCACCTGCGCGTCGATCTGGCGCTGTCTGACGCCTCGTTTTCCAAAGAGCTGCGACGCGCGACCCAGCAGGCCAAGGCGCTCGGCGTGTCGCTGCAAGTCGGCCTGAAGCTTGGCGAGTCGCCGGATTTTAAAACCCTGCTTGGCGAACTCAAAAAACTCCAAGCGCCGGTATCCCACTGGCTGGTCAGCGGCGGCGACCCGGCGCATTTCCAGACGGCGCGGGAGCAGCTGAAGCCGGTCGCTGGCGACGCCACGATCGGCGTGACCCGAATCACCAATTTCGTCGACCTGAACCGCGTGCGGCCCGAAGACAAGGCCATCGAAGCGGTCGGCTTTGCCATCAACCCCCAGATCCACGCCTTCGACAATGCCTCGATGGTCGAGACGCTCGCGATCCACGCCGATGCCGTCAAGACCACGCGAGAGTTCATGGGAGGTCGTCCGCTGGTCATCGGACCGATCACATTGGCGCCGCAGTGGATCAACGGCGAAGACCCACCCGGCGGTCCGCCTGCCGGGCCATTCCCGACCTACGTGGACACCCGGCAGGGAACGAAGTTTACCGCGGCCTGGACGCTCGGCAGCATCAAATATCTCGCCGACGCTCGGGCGCACAGCGCGAGCTTTTACGAAACCGTCGGCTGGAATGGCGTCATGGATGCCGACGATGTTAGCGCCCGTCCCGCCGGCTATCCCTCGCAACCCGGCAAACTGTTTCCGGTCTATCATTTGCTCAAAGACATCGGCGAGTTCGCTGGCGGGACGGTTCAGCGCATCGACTCCTCAGCTCCGCTTGCAGCCGAGGCGATCGCTTTGCGCAACGGAGGCAAGCTGCGCGTGCTGGTCGCCAACCTGAGCGGCAAACCTCAGACCGTGACCCTCCGTGGCCTCGGCGCGACACCCGAAACCACAGTTACCTTGAAACCCTACGGCATCGAGCGAATCGACCGGGTAATCGACTGATCGAACGATGGACGCATTTCCTAAACAACTGAATCGATCGCTGCTCGGCCTGAGCACGGCCTTCGCCGGGGCTTTTGTGGCCGTGCTCATCTTGGGCAAGCACGCGATCGCCCCGCAGCTGCTGACCGGCTGCTTCGTCACTCTCGCGCTGGCGGCTTCGACTGGCGCCGGGATACTTCGGCAATTGGCCTTCACCATCTGGATTGCGACCGGAGTGGTCGTCGGCATGGCGTTTCACGAATTCTTTCTCATCTTTCCCTCCTGGTTACCAGGCCTCGGGGATCGGGAGATGACCATCCTCTTCATCCCGGTCTTGCAGGTCATCATGTTCGCGATGGGCACGACCCTGAGCGTGGCGGACTTCACCCGCGTCTTCAAGATGCCCACCGGCGTGCTCATCGGACTCGCCTGCCAGTTCACGATCATGCCGCTGATCGGGTTCGGCCTCGCCCACGCCTTCGGCCTGCCGGCTGCGATCGCCGCCGGGCTCGTATTGGTGGGCTCCTCACCGAGCGGCTTGGCCTCGAACGTGATGGCGTTCATCGCCAAGGCCAACGTCGCGATGTCTGTCACCATGACCGCGTTCTCCACAATGCTCGCGCCGCTGCTGACGCCCTTGCTGATGAAGCTGTTCGCGGGCGAAATGGTGGAGATCAACGTCCCGGCGATGATGTGGAGCATGACCAAAATCGTGCTGCTCCCAGTTCTAGCCGGTCTGGTTTTCCACCACCTCGTCTACCATCGGCTCAAATGGCTCGACCGCGTCATGCCGATGGTTTCGATGATCGGCATCCTCATCATGACCGTGCTGACCGTCGCCGTCGGGCACGACAAACTCATGCAGGTCGGCCTGGTACTGGTGCTCGCCTGCCTCATTCACAGCACCGCTGGATTCACCTTGGGGTACTTTGTGTGCAAGCTGCTGGGCAGGGACCAGCTCACCTGCCGCACGATCGCCCTCGAAGTCGGATTGCAGAACTCCGGAATGGCGGCCGGCCTTGCGAAGTCGCTGGGGAAGGTCGCCACCCTCGGGCTCGTGCCGATCGTCTTCGGCCCCGTCATGAATATCATCGCGTCAATGCTCGCCAACTGGTGGCGGAGCCATCCTCCAGCGACCGCGAACACACCCACATGAATAACCCAACCCCAAACCATCCAGATACATCGGCTTTCCGTGTCGGCCTCACCGGCGACTTTTACAAAGACACCCCCCTTTCTCCCCCTCTCCGATCTCCTCAACAGCGTCCTCAGGGACACCCGTAAAAAGCAAACTTCTAGCAACAAACAACTAAAAATCGCCTCGATGAACCGGATACTCGATCACGGGAAAAACTACTCCCAGTTCAAAACCCTCCCTCCACTCCCCAAAAAAGGCATCTTAAACGATGTGCTCGCCGAGATTGTTCAGCCGCTGCCATTACGCCCGAACAGTCGAATTTTAATCGTGGCTTGTGGTGTGAAAATACATTTCCCATGGGACAAAGCCTGCGCTCGGTATCAATCGGCTTATGAAACACTTCAAGCCGCCACAGCCGAGTTACCTGTGGAGGTTGTGCGTGCGCTAGAGCCGTTTGAAGACCCTGAGGCACTCACACATTTTTTAGATGAGCAGCAACGACTCGGGCTCGCAGGCATCGTCTTCTTTCATGCGGCGTTTACGGCTGGGGAAATTGGCTCTCATATCGGCCGTTGGCTCCTCGACCACCCCATGCCGCTGTTATCATGGGGCTGGCCAGAGCCAGGCACTGGAGGCGCGAATGAGGCCAATAGTCTGACATGCCAAAACTTTATGCTACAAATGTGGCAATCGATGGAAGTGCCCTATGCATGGCTGCATGAAGCCATCGATGCGAAGGCTGCGCCGAGCTTGCAGCGTTTCGCCAGAGCTAGTTATGCGAAGGATCAATTCAAGCATGCCAAATTACTACATGCGGGCGGCTCGCGAGTGACCGCTTTTTACGATGGCGAGGTCGATGAGCTCGCGGTCATGAAGACGCTGGGGTGTCGTTTTGATCGTATTGACTTGGAAGCTGTGTATCAACACGCGCAGAAGCGATTTACCGATGCCGATGTCATGCGAATCAAAGAGGCGCTGGTGGCGCATCCGAACTGCAGCAAGGTGGCATTGCCTGATGAGCAAATACTACAGACCTATCGTTTCGGGCTTGGTATGCTCGATCTTGCCGCCGAGCACGGCTACCTAGGTGCGACTGTGAAGAGCTGGCCTGATCTATTTGATTGTTATGGCTGCGCAATCGATGGATCCGTTTCGATGATGAATGACTTCGGCTTTTGTGTGGCGGAAGAGGGTGAGATGAATGGTCTGCTCTCATCGCTCGCGCTATATCTATTGTCCGATGGTAAGGCCATTCCGACGATGATGGATCTATCGCTCTGGAAGCAGCAGCAAGATCGCCTAGGTATTTGGCACTGCGGCGCATCGCCTACGCGCTTACTGAAGCCCGGCACGCAGTTTGCCGCGACACGTCACTCGATTCTTGAAAATGGCGACCCTGAAACCGCAGTTGGCCTCATGCTAGAGTTTCTACTCGCGAATGGCCCGATCACTGCAATGCGTTACTTAGCTCCCGATGCGAAGCGTTGGTTCGCTTTTGAAGGTGCGTTTGAAGATGTGGCGCTCGACTACCGTGGTTCCTATGGGCAGATGCGCGCGACAGGGGAGGCGTCTCTTAACCAAATCATGGGCACGATACTGGGTGGGGGGCTCGATCATCACTGGAGTATCGGCTACGGACATTGGCACGAAGAGCTGCGCATGCTGAATCATTTTTGTGGACTGGAGGAGATGCCACTGCGGCAGTCTGAAACGAATTTTGGATTAAGCCGTTAGTCGAATGGATCACGTATCAACACAACCACTACACGATCTAGCCAAAACGCTAGAGCGACTGACACCTAATGCGCCGATGCCTACGATTGGTGAGTATGGTGAGTTGGTGCGGCGGATCTTTTCCACCGATCCAGATGAGCGCATGCCGCCGCCGGAGAGCCACAAGCAACTCGACGAGGCTCAGAAGGAATTGCTCAAACGCTGGATCAGCGAGGGCGCCGAGTATCAGCCACACTGGGCATTCATTTTACCAAAGAAGTCGCCTCCGCCAGCCGTGGAGCAGAACCGTTGGGCGCGAAATTCGATCGACGGTTTCATCCTCGCCCGGTTCGAGCGAGAACCAACTCGATCAACGAATGACGTTTGGCTTCTGGCATCAACGGGGAAACAACGAACCACAATCTGTCACAATTTTTTCAGAATGGGAGCCATTTCACACCCATGCGAACCACTAGTATATACCTCATGAAAAACGCGAATCCGAAGCTCATCCTCTGGTCGATCACTGCATCGCTAGCCGGATTCCTCTTTGGTTTCGATACCGTCGTCATCTCCGGTGCCGAACAAAAAATCCAAGACCTCTGGGGACTGAGTTCAGGGCTACACGGCCTTGCGATCAGCATGGCACTCTGGGGCACTGTCATCGGCTCCCTCATCGGATCATGGCCCACCGATCACTTCGGCCGAAAGAAGACGCTGCTCTGGATCGGTATCCTTTATTTCGTTTCCGCCGTCTGGTCCGGATTAGCAACCGATGTTAACTCGTTCATGATCGCGCGATTCATTGGTGGTCTGGGCGTCGGCATCTCCACCGTTGCGGCCCCCCTCTTCATCTCGGAAGTCGCTCCCGCCGAGAAACGGGGTCGGCTCGCCGGGATGTTTCAGTTCAATATCGTCTTCGGCATCCTCATCGCCTTCGTCTCGAACCACTTCCTCAACGGTATCGGCGAACACGCCTGGCGCTGGATGCTCGGGGTCGAGGCCTTCCCCGCCCTGATCTACAGCCTGATGTGTTTCGGCCTCCCCGAGAGCCCAAGGTGGCTCATCGGCCGGAAGGAAGATCGTGAGGCCGGAGTCGAGGTGCTGCGGCAGATCCACCCGGAAGCGACCGGGGAGGAAGTCAACGCGAAGGCCGACGAGATCGCAAACGTCGCCCATGACGCGACGAGCACCGGCGGCTTCTGGAGCAAACGCCTCAGGACACCGATCACGCTCGCGTTTCTCATCGCGTTCTTCAACCAGCTCTCCGGCATCAACGCGATCCTCTACTTCGCTCCGCGAATTTTTGAGCTCACCGGGCTCGGTGAAAAGGCTGCGTTGTTGCAATCGGTTGGCATTGGCGCGACCAGCCTTATCTTCACCTTCATCGGCCTTTGGCTCATCGACCGGCTCGGCCGGCGCACCTTGCTCTATATTGGTTCCTTCGGCTACATCGCCTCCCTCGGACTTTGTGCCTGGGCGTTCTATTCGGAGAATTTCGCCATCGTTCCCACCTGCATCTTCGCGTTCATGGCGGCCCATGCGGTGGGTCAAGGCGCGGTGATCTGGGTGTTCATCTCGGAGATCTTCCCCAACCGCCACCGGGCACAGGGGCAGTCGCTCGGCAGCTTCACCCACTGGATCTTCGCCGCGTTGCTGACCCTGTTCTTCCCCTCGATGATAGAAAAATTTCACCCGGGCACGGTATTCGGATTCTTCTGTTTCATGATGGTGCTCCAACTCTTGTGGGTGAAACTGATGGTGCCGGAAACCAAAGGCCGCTCGCTGGAGGAGATCGAACACGCTTTGGAAATGGCCAAATGATACCCCCTAACATTGTTTCCATCGGTGAGGTTCTCTGGGATCTTTTCCCAGAGGGCGCGCGCTTCGTTTCAGCCGATCAGACGATGAGCCAGCCCGGAGTCGCCACCGAAGTCCGCGACACTGTCGGCGCTGGCGATGCCTTCACCGCGGCGTTCTTGATCGGGCTGCTGCGCGGGGATGCCCATGAAGTCATTCTTGCGAGAGCCAACAAACTCGCCGCAGCGGTATGTTCCCAACCAGGAGCCGTGCCCGACCTGCCCTTACCGATCCACTAGCCTTTCCATGAAAAAGATGAACAACCCCCTTTCTCCCCCTCTCCGATCCCTTCAACGGCGCCCTCAAGCACCCCACGTAAAAAGCAAATTCTAGCAATCACTCTACTTACATGAAAATTTCACCCGTTATCCTGTTTACCACATTAATCACCTTTGCTGCGCAGGCCGAACTACAGGTTCATCCGCAATCCAGCGATGAGATTCGCTCGCCGAAGGGGTTTGTCGTTGAGAAAGTGGTTGATGTTACGTCGGCAGACGCAGGATCATGGGTCGCCATCACCTTTGACAATAAGGGACGCCTGATTGGGTCTGATCAATATGGGGCGCTATACCGCACCGATATCCTTGCGGGGGGAAAGCCGGAGAAACTGAAACTTCCGGTCGAGCTTATTGGTGCTCAAGGTCTGCTCTATGCCTTCGACTCGCTGTATGTCATGCGCAATGAGGATATGCAGCTGGCAAAGGCAAACGGAATTTATCGACTCCAGGATACAACAGGCGATGACAGTTTTGATAAGGTCGACTATATTTTACCCCTCAAAGGCAATGGCGAACACGGCGTTCATGGGCTCACTCTGTCACCTGATGGCAGGTCCATTACCTTTGTCGGTGGAAACAGTTCCCCATTGCCAGAAAAGATAGCAAAATCATACCCTAGCAGCAACTGGGAGGAAGACTACCTGCTGCCCCCACTGCAATACACTGCTCACTGGGCAACACTGAAAGCACCCGGGGGCTGGATCGCGAAAGTATCTCCTGATGGCAAGGACTTCACCTTGCTGGTCATGGGTCTACGCAACCCCTACGACATGGCGTACAATGCCCATGGTGAGCTCTTCACCTTTGATTCCGATATGGAACGCGATGCGGCAACCTCGTGGTATCGCCCTACTCGTATCAATCACCTTACTCCTGGTGGCGATTCGGGTTGGCGCACAGGCTCCAACAAATGGCCACCCTTTTATGCCGACAGTTTACCGGCCACAGTCGACATTGGGTTGGGCTCACCAACCGGTGTTATCTTTGGGCATCACTGCAAGTACCCTCTGGTTCAGCAACAAGCTCTTTTTGCGCTCGACTGGCGACACGGACGAATCCTACAAGTCAATCTCAAGCCATACGGTGGCACTTATACGGCCAGTTTCGAAACCTTTGTAGAAGGGGAGCCCTTGCCTGTTACAGACATCGCCAAAGGACCCGACGACTGCTTGTATTTTGCTGTCGGCGGTCGCAAAACACAGTCCTCCGTCTACCGCATACGCTACACGGGTTCCACACCTGAGTTTTCCTACATTCCCGAAGGAAAGTATTTTGCGAAGCGACGACAACTCGAAAACTTACTGGGCAAACCCTCCAACGGAGCCGTTGAACGAGCATGGCCCGATCTCAAGCATCCCGACCGCTTCGTTCGCGATGCCGCCCGCCGCGTGTTGGAACATCAACCGATTGAAAATTGGGCGCCAAAAGCGATCAGCGAGAGCGATCCCACACAGCAGATTTTTGCCCTCATGGCCCTGGCCCGATCCAAGGCTGGGCACTTCAATGTGCAGGCGCTGGAAGAACTGGCAGCGATCAACTGCAGTGAACTGTCAATTGATGATCAACTCGCGCTGCTGCGCACTTACCAGTTGTGGTTGGCACGCCACGGAAAACCTTCACCAACGACACAGGGCACGATTTTGAAGCAACTCAATCTCTTGTATCCCGCACCTACCTTCCCCGCCAATCACCTGCTCAGCGACCTGTTGGTCTACCTCGAAGCCGATGGTGTTGCCGAACGCACCCTCGAGCTACTGGAGAATGCACCGACACAAGAGGAGGCCATTCATTATTCCAAAGCACTTCGACTATTAGACACAAAGTGGACCGTCGATTCCCGCAAGCGCTATTTCGCCTGGTTGAGCGGTACGCGAATGGAAGGCAATCGTGCTGTAAAAGAAAAAACCGATAGAGTATTAAGGGCATTCTCCGGCTTCATGACCGATCTGAAAGCAGATGCCCTGAGCCGTGTGCCGGATAACGAAAGAGCAGCGATTGACGCACTACTGGCTGCCGGAGAAAATAGCAGCGAGCCAGTGGCCTACACCAATCCCCGTGGCCCGGCCACGATCTGGACTCTCGGCGCCGCCAAACGGGTCATGGCCGAAACGGCTGGCCGGAAAGCAGATCTAAAACACGGGAAAGAGATGTTTCGCGCTACCGGTTGCGCCGGATGCCATATCTCAGGAGATATAGGAGTCAGGGGTGCCCCCGATCTCAGCGAGGTGGCCAACCGTTTTTCCGTAGATGAATTGCTGGAGAGCATTATCCACCCTAATGCCATTGTCTCCGACCAATTCGGCCTCGGACCGGATCGCACGATCTCGCCCATGCCTCCCGGACTGATCAATGTTCTGGGCCCGGATGATTTGCGTGATTTAGTTGCTTACATTCAGAGCAAGAAATGAGGTAGTTAGTTAATGATTAGAAAAAGGATTAAAAATATGTATAAAATTGTACTACTTAGGTCAGTTTTAGTATTGGTAATGGTTTTGATTTCGGGTTCGGCTGTGTTAGCGCAGGTTGCACTTACGGACCTTGAATCGAAAATCAAACTGGATAACGACATTGTCTCAGCGACATTTGAAAAGTCGTCCGCGAGGATGATTTCGCTAAATCATAACGGTGATGAACTTTTGGGCAACGGTGGCTGTGGCTATTTGCAAATTGTTGTTGATGGCAAACTTACGGCCCCTTCAAATGCGGTATACAGTGTCACCGCTAATGACTCCGTCATGGCAGACATTTCCCATAAGTGGAGCGTTGGGGCGCTAAACTTCGATTATCATTATGTCCTGCGAAGCGGCGACAGCGGGATCTATTCGTATATGACCATTGAGTATGACCCCTCGCGGGCTGCGGCTGCCGAGATCGAGCAGATCACCTATGTGTTGCGAACCGATAAGGAAATTTTTAATCGGATGTATATAGAGGATGATCGGATTTTCGATATGCCAACGCCGGAGGAAATTAAAGCCGGCAAGACCCTTAGTCCCCCCGAAGCTACGCTGCTAAAAAACGGCAAGGTCGATCATAAGTACGACTTTTCGAATTTCATGAAAGATACCGATGTTCACGGCTGGACTGGTAGGGGCAAAGGGCATTGGATGATATTTCCAAGCAATGAATATGTAAATGGTGGACCCACCCACCAGGAACTTACCGCTCATCAGACTACGAAAACACCAGCAACCCTTAGGCAATATCATGCTGCGCATTATGGTGCCGGCAAGACCAATCTTGACTCAAGCGATGGAGCGTGGAAAAAGTTTTATGGGCCCTGGATGATCTACTTAAATGAGGGTGACGGCGATGACATGTGGACCGATGCTAAGAAAAAAGTGTCGCAGGAAAAGAGAGCCTGGCCATATAGCTGGGTAAAGAATTCACTTTATCCGCTTGCCGGGCAGCGTTCGAGAGTCACCGGTAAGTTGAATATTACTGACGGAAGCAGTGCTGCAGGTGCGATGATTATTCTTGCCCAGCCTACCGACGGGAGCGCAGAAACGAACTGGCAAAGACAGGGCAAGGATTATTACTTCTGGACAGAGGCGGCAGCGGACGGGTCCTTTACGATCGATAAGGTGCGGCCGGGTGAGTATACGCTCTATTCATTTGTTTCAGGCGTGTTTGGCGAGTATCAGCTTAACGGTGTAAAGGTAAAAGCAGGCAGTAAAAAAGAGCTTGGAGAATTGAGCTGGACGCCGAGAAAACACGGAGAGCAGATTTGGCAGATCGGTGTACCTGACCGGACGGCGGCGGAATATCTGCATGGCGATGATTACCAGAAATGGGGTTTGGGACTTGAGTATCCAAAGGATTTTTCGAATGGCGTTAATTTTACCATTGGAAAGAGCAAGGAAGCAACTGACTGGAACTTTAATCAGTGGTGCATTGAAAATGGCACTGATAAAAGGGGCCGCAAAAAATACCAGCCATCTCCGTGGACGATCAATTTCGATATGGATAAGATCGCAGGCGATCAAGGGGTTCTTACGATAGGGATCGCGTCTGCTCGTTATGGACGGTTAAAAGTTACGATCAATGGCACCGCGGTTTTTGAGGGTGAACTTGAAAATGGCGGTGCGGCACATCGAGGCGGCATACAGGGCTTTTACGAGGAAAAGATAATCAAATTCGACTCATCGATCCTGAAGGCTAATAGCGCTAACAAAATAGTTCTTGAGCAGTTAAGAGGCGGTCACTTTCAAAGCATTATGTATGACTGCATAAGACTCGAAACCAGCTCAAAGAGATTGCACCCCCTCAATCCTGGCCGGACCGACGCCCCGATAAAAATCCTTGAATAAGCAATTTCCTTTCAGTCAGGCAAATAGATCCCGCGAATGCGGGACCAGCCGGGTGGATCGAACGCGACATCAAAAAGTAAATTCCTGCAGCTTCATCAAATAGGCCATGAGCAATTACGACGACCCTTTTCAAGAAACTCGCGCAAAATGCCCGATTCATATCGGCACTTTCCAAGGGGAACGCGTCCCAATGATTCTCCGTCATCAGGATGTCCGCGATGCTGCAAAGGACACCACCACTTTCAGTTCTGACGCCCCGCGGCGAATCCCAATCCCCTCAGAGGAAGCCGTTCGCACCGTTCGACAGTATCCTCTGGAAGTCGATCCTCCACTGCACGCCGCCTATCGCAAAGTCGCAGAACCCTTTTTCCTCCGCCCGAAGCAGCCCGAGGTGCTCGCGAAAATCAACACCTTGATCGATTCCCTCCTCTCGAAGGCTCTCGAAACGAACTCCATCGATGCCGTGAGAGATTTCGCCATTCCCTTACAATCCTATGCTCTCACCTACCTCCTCAACGTCCCGGAGAAGGAGGCCGAACTCTGGGTTAGCTGGGGACTTCACGTCTTCAAGGATGGCGACGGGAAATCCAAAGGCCCCTTCATGGAAGAATACAGCCAGCGTATGTTCGACGCGGCCGCTGAAAACCCCGGAGACGATTTCTTCTCTGCTCTCAATCAAGTGGAATTCGAAGGGCGTCTCCTCACCAAGGAAGAGAAACTCGGATTCGCAAACATCGCCTTCGCGGGAGGCCGGGATACCATCATTCACACGATTACCCGCATCATTGCCCACTTCGCCAAAGAACCCGATGACCTCAAATGGATCCTTGCAGACCCGAAGCGGGTCAATCTTGCCTCGGAGGAATTTTTCCGCCTCTTCATTCCGCTCACACACATCGGACGCGTCTGCCCAATGAAAACAGATGTCCATGGATTCGAAGTCCAGCCTGAAGGACGCGTCTCACTCTGCTGGTCGTCCGCCAACCGCGATCCTGAGGTCTTCGATGAACCAAACAAAACGAAACTCGATCGCAGACCGAATCCACACGTCGCTTTTGGATTCGGCGCGCATCTCTGCCTCGGAAACCATCACGCCCGCGCCATCATGCGAGGCTTGATCCGAGCTCTGGCCAAAAATATTTCCACCATCGAGATCATCCAAGCAGATGAACTCATCGAGCGGGAGACCGACTACACCCGCATGATCGGCTACGAATCACTGCGGGTAAGATTTACAAAAGCAAGCTCCTAGCAATTTTATGGCAGACTGCGAAGATGCAGGTATTGTCTCCACCTCCGAGGAACGGCATTGCGTCGTGACTCACTAACCACAGAACCAATAATACTTCGAACACATGCACATGAATAACACAACACGATATCTTACCTTGATCGTCGTTCTCAACTTTTCCTGCATTGGGGGTGCCCTCTTTGCCCAGGAGGGTGGGGACGGGGTCACCGTTTATTCGCTGGCGGATGATTTTTCCTACACCGACAACGGCACCGCCAGCACCTGGTCTTACCGGCTCGATGGCACGGCCGATCCTTCTCCCAGCTTCCCATTGCTACCTCTGGCAAAACGCGATGCCAATGCGTTGTGGGACTCTGAATTCCCCAAGCCGCCCCTGATGTGGAGCGGGGACACCGGCTACTGGGGCATCGGGAAGAACCTCAGCGGGCGGAAGCAGTTGTCGCCAGTGAACGGCACCACTTGGGCACCCGGCGAAGTGCTCCTGCACCCCTCGCCCTCCGGGCTGGCGGTGGCCTGGACCGCCCCGGCCGACATGGTCATCGATGTCCGGTATGCCTTCGGCCTCGCCTCCCCGCAGAGCAGGGGGATCGGCTACCGCATCCTGAAGCGAAGCGGCGCAGTCGAGACCGAGATCGTCGCCCTCAGCAATATCGGCAGCAAGATCTCCAACGAACTTAGCGGGCTGGCGGTGGCCACGGGTGACCAGTTGTTTTTCCGGTTCGATACCGCCGGGGATCCGGGCGGCGATATCGTGCGGGCCGCCATCACCATCGAGGGCAGTCCGGGATCGCCACCGACGGCGCCGCAACCAGCGGGAGCCACGATCACAGCGAGCAGTGACTTCACCCTTACCGCGCCCGGTGACGGCGACGGACCTTTCCAATGGCTGAAGGATGGTCAGCCGATTGCCGGGGCCACTGCCGCCAGCCTGTTAATTCGTAATGTGAAAAAGGCCAATGCGGGCAGCTACGCCGTCCGGGTCGGATCGCGATCCAGCGGCAACGCCATTCTGAAGGTCACGCCCGGGAGTCCCCGGCCTGAACGATATGCGTCTCCAGTGCCGCGGGCGGTGTTCTCGGAGACCCTCGCCGAACAGGAAAAAGAGCTCATGACGAACGAAATCATGGTTCGTTTCGCGAAATCTCGCAAACGGCTGGCGGCCGACCCGTTTCGCCCGGTCTATCACTTCACCAGTCCGGAAAGCTGCATGAACGATCCCAATGGTCTCTGCTTCTGGCAAGGACGCTGGCATTTCTTCTACATTGCCATGCCGCCCGATGAGTTTCCCAATCCGGCGGACATCATCAAACGCTGGCACCGGACCAGCATCGGACACGCGGTCAGCGATGACCTGATCCACTGGCAGGACCTGCCCTACGCGATCCATCCGGGGATCGAGAAGGCGTGCTATTCCGGAGGCTTTCTGGTTGAGAAGGATCGGGTGGTCTCGTTCTATCCCGGAATCGGTGCGGGCCAGATGGTGGCGATTGCCGACGATCCGTTATTGCTCAATTGGGACAAGATGGGGCCGGTGAACAGCGGCGTGGGTGATTCGTGCATCTGGAAGGAAGGTGACACCTACTACGGTCTGGTTGGCAGATCCCTGTGGACCTCCAAGGATCTCGCGCACTGGCAGGGGCGGGGGGAGTTCCTGACTTCCCTGCCCTTCATCCGCCATGACGACGAAGGGTCCTGCCCGGAGTTCAGGCGGATAGGCGACAAGTACATCCTGAGCTTCTTCAGTCATGCCAACGGCGGGCAGTATTACCTTGGCGACTACGAGAACCAGAAGTTCACACCCTACCATCACGCCCGCTTCAACCATGGCACCGTTGCGCCGGGAGGCGTGCACGCGCCGCGCATGGGGGAAGACGGCAAAGGCGGACTTTTCAATATTCTAAACTTCAACCATGGAAAACACAGTGACGATTGGGATCAGGTAATGTCGCTTCCGCAACGGCTGACCCTCGGCCCGGACAAGCTTCTCCGAATCGAGCCGATCGCCGCCGCGGCTTCCCTTCGCGGAAAACACCAGCACGTTGGAGAAACGGCGATGCCCGCCAACAAGGAGATTGTCCTGAAAGGAATTGAGGGCAATACTATGGAATTGGAGGTGGAGATCGATCCCAAGAACGCCCGTTGGGTGCAGCTCAACGTCCTGCGCTCGCCCGGCGCCGAAGAGCAGACCTCGATCACCTTCTACAACCATGACAAGAGACTGGCATTCTGGTACGACACGCCCGGGAAGGTCGTTCTGGACGGCTCCCGCTCGAGCACCCTGTCCGATGTCTGGCTGCGTCCGCCCGAGCAAGTCGTCATGCAGCGGGGCGATGAACCTTTGCGGCTGCGGGTGTTCATCGATCGCAGCGTGGTCGAAGTGTTTGTCAACGAGCGCCGGTATCTGGCCATGCGGGTCTATCCCGGCCGCGAGGATAGCCTGGGCGTTTCCCTCCGTGCCCAGGGGCAGGACGCCGTGCTGAAGAAACTCGACGCCTGGCAGATGCAGTCGATCTGGCCAAAGACACCTCTGGCTCCATCAGAACCGAACTACCTATTGAATGAATAGCCCAACCCCAAACCATCCAGAAACATCGGCTTTCCGTGTCGGCCTCACCGGCGACTTTTACAAAGACGGCGAACCGGTCTACCCGGACTTCGACCTCGAACCACTGCAACGAGAACCGGGGATCGCACTGGCGAACTTCGACGAGCACCGCGATGAGATCGCGCCGGAGCAACTCGCGGGATTGAACGGCGTCGTCGTGCTGTCGCCGAGCGTGACTCGGCACAGCCTTTCTCAAAGCGGCGAACTACTGGCCATCAGTCGTTTCGGCGTCGGCTACGACAGCGTCGACGTCGCCGCCTGCACTGAGAACGATGTCGCCCTCTGCATCGCCACCGGCGCGGTCGATCGTCCGGTGGCGGAGGCCGCCGTCGGCTGGATGTTCGCCTTGTCCTACCGGATGCAGGCCAAAGACCGGCTTTTCCGCGATGCCCGCTGGGATCAGCGTGGCAGCATCATGGGCAGCGGCTTGCACGGCAAGACCGTCGGCATCATCGGCTTCGGCGGGATCGGCAGGGCGGTTCTTCAGATGTTGAGCGGCTTCGGGATGAACCCGCCGCTGGTCTACGATCTCGTCCTCGATCCCGACACCATCACCAAACTCGGCGGCGAGCCTGTCACCCTGCCCGACCTGATGAAGCGGTCAGACTTCGTCACCGTGCACTGCCCGTTCAACGAACAGACCGCGGACCTGATCTCCGCACCCGAGCTGGAGTTGATGAAGCCGGAGGCATTCGTCCTCAACACCGCCCGCGGTGGCATCATCAACGAAGACGCGCTGTTCGAGGCGCTCTCCGCCGAACGGATCGCCGGAGCGGCGCTGGATTGTTTCGTCGACGAACCCGTCACCGAACCGCACCGTTTTGCGCAGCTGGAAAACGTGATCCTCTCGAGCCACAACATCGCCTGGACCCGCGAACTGTTCCGCGACATCGGCGCGATGGCCTCGCAGAACCTGATCGACCTCGCCAACGGCGAACGACCGAAAAGTGTCATCAACCCCGAGGTCTTCGACCGTCCAACGTTCCAGAAAAAGTGGGAATCGGTGCGGAGCTCCAACTCTTAATCCTAATCTGACCCTGACCCTTACCCTGACTTTTAATCTCAGTCCCACTTCCACCACATGAAAAAACTCCTAAACAACCCTGACGACTACGCTGACCAAACCCTCGACGGTCTCTGCCTCGCCCACCCGGAATTTTACACCCGCGGGGGCGAGAGCGGGCGCGTCATCCATCGCACGGGTGGGGCGGTCGCGGGCAAGGTCGGCATCGTCTCCGGAGGCGGCTCGGGCCACCTGCCCGTCTTCACCGGTTACTGCGGTGAAGGTCTCCTTGACGCCTGCTCCATCGGCAACGTCTTCGCTGGACCGAGCGTTGCGGATTGCATCGACGCGATGAAAATCGCTGACGGCGGCGCCGGCGTGCTCCGGCTCTACGGCAACTACGGTGGTGACTGCATGAACTTCGACATGGCCGGCGAGATGCTGGAAATCGAGGGGCTCGAATCGACCACGGTGTTGGTAGCCGACGACGTGGCCAGCGCTCCACCGGAAGAGGCCGAGAAACGCCGCGGCGTCGCCGGGATGATCTACGCCTTCAAGATCGCGGGCGCCAAGGCGTCCGCCGGTGCCTCCTTGGCAGAAGTCACCGCCACGGCGCAGAAAGCCGCCGATGCCTGCCGCTCTATCGGTGTGGCTCTGACCCCATGCACCGTCCCCGAAGCCGGCAAGCCGACCTTCGAGATCGCCGCCGACGAAATCGAGATGGGCATGGGGATCCACGGTGAACCGGGCATTTGGCGCGGCAAGATGAAGCCAGCCGATGAAGTGGCTGCGGAAATGCTCGATCGCCTCCTCGCCGATCAACCCCTCGAAAATGGCGACCGCATTTCCGTTCTCGTTAACAGCCTCGGCGCGACGCCTCATGAGGAGCTCTATATCCTCTACCGCTACCTTGCGAAACGCTTCGATGATCTCGGTGTCACTGTCGTCATGCCGCTGGTCGGCCGTTATGCCACCTCGATGGAGATGACCGGCGCCTCCCTCACCATTTGCAAACTGGACAGCGAGCTGGAGGAACTCCTACACGCCCCGGCAAACTGCGCATTCTGGAGAATAGGATGAACTGGAACACAAAAGACCTCCAAAACTGGCTCTGCCAATGCGCGGATCGCATGATCGCGTCGGCCCCCGAGCTGAACGAGCTGGACGGACAGCTCGGCGACGGCGATCTCGGCGCAACGCTGGAGAAATGCGGCAAACTCATGCAAGACGGCCTCTCGGAAGAAACCGATACCCCGGCCGATGTCTTCAAGGTCTGCGCCATGGCCTGCTCCCGGGCCTCGGGCTCCAGCTTTGGCACCCTCATGGCCGTGGCCTTCATGACCTTGGCCAAGGAAACCAACGGCAAAAACGCGTTGGCCTGCGGAGATGTCGAGCCGCTCCTCGGCAAGGTGCTCGAGGCTCTGATGGCCCGTGGTAAAGCCAGCCTCGGCGACAAGACCATGCTCGATTCGATCGAGGCGATTCGCCTCGCCGCCGCAAATCTTACCGAGAGCGCAGCGCTTCCGAAAATCGCAGTGGCCGCCGCCAGCTCGGCTCAGGAAGAATACCGGGACAAACCAAACCGAATCGGTCGGGCCCGCATGTTCGCCGAAAAATCCATCGGCCTGAACGACCCGGGAATGGTCGCGGTCGTGCGGATTATCTCAAGTGGCAGAGATCAAAATTGACTCCCCGAAATATGAGACGGGTGGTTGGCGTTTGTTTACGCCGCGTCACGCGCCGCAAGACAGCTTGTAGATTCTCGTCACCTCTCCCGGGGTTGGGACACGAAGGAACGAGCAATCAATTTTGCTTGGACCGACCGATGGATGGAAATCGATTGACTATCTGGAAGGCGCGACACTGAATTAGAGATTCAGTTCACCTCGCGTCCGGCGGAGTCACGCAGGGGGCGGACGGCGGGGGCAGAGGGACGCAAGCGTGTCCAACTCAGACATCAACCGTTGATAGAGCGTGATCGAGATCCGGCAACGATGACTGCTAGATGACATGGGTTGTCAGGTGGGGGTGGAATCCTCCAAACTGACAA
>CALFSW010000201.1 GCA_937916505.1 uncultured Verrucomicrobiales bacterium
GTAATCTGGCGACGAGTTCCACCAAGAACCTTGATGGCATACTTCCGCTCAAAGCTGGTGACCTCGGTATATTCGTCTAGAAGTTTCCCCCTGGCCAGCCTCCCGGTCATCCGGGAATACCGTTCGCGCAGCTTTTCAGTGTATTCATCAATGCTCTTTTTGCTCATTTCCATGGCTTGCGCCATGGTGTCCTCTTTTATGAGGCAATGGAGAGTTTCGCTCGCTCAGTGGAATTTCCGTAGGGTGTCCTCTTTTGTGAGGCAACACGCTCTGATATCTTGGGTTCGTTTGAGCTTGAGAAATGGGACTGGGGTGAGTTAGTCTTCCGACATGCGCCGCTTGGATTTTTGTGCTCTCGTTGGATTGTCTGGTTTTGCCACGTTGACAGGAGTGGCGGTGGATCAAGCGAGTCTTCGCGGCTGGGCACGCAGGTACCGCTTCACTGAGAATGGTTCGGGTGAGAATCAACGGCTTACCGGGCGTGTTGCCCCTACGCAGTTGAGCGCTTGTTTCGAGGAGCTGAGCCAACTGAGCGAGGTGCCCTTGACAGCGGCTGGCAATTCGCTGAGGGGGCGCTTTACGGGCGTTCCATTTGAAGTCGAGGTGGTCAGTTGATCGTAATGATCATCTCGTTATTTTGAAATGGCGTGGCAAAGAGGGTTGTCTCGAATCCATCTTCGGAAATGAGATGGTGCAGGCCTTGCGGCAGAATTTCGGCATCTTCGTGTTTGAAGGTGAGCATGAAGCAGTCCAGCTCCCGGAGTACTTCCTCATCTGGAGCATCGAAAGTCTTAATTGCCTCGAGTTTCCAGCGCCGCATGACTTTTTCCTCAAGATGACGGGCCTGAAACCATTGTCCCTCGCGAGACACGAAATCAGAAAGTGCGGGACGTGTCATCGAGTCGCAGTGAACTAGGGGGCTTCGGTGGCGGAAAGACGGAAGAAAAGCTCGGGACTGTCTACGGGAAAGCCTTCATCTTCCGGGCGGAATTGAAAGGTCCGACGTTCGTGGCCGGTTCCCATGTCCAGTCTGGTCGGCAGATTCTGAGCGACACGCCATTGGTCGAGATCATCGGAGAGCCAGAGGGTGACGTTGAGCGAGCTTTTCAAAAGCAAGTCATGACTGATGATGAAGTCGCCCTGCTCACTTTTGGAGACTGAAAGCGGGGACCCGTTCGGCTCAATGCCACTGGTGCCGGTGGCCGCCTCGATGGCATTTGGGATACCATCCAAATCATGATCTCCTCCAAAAGTGAGGGATAGTCCACCCGAGGTGTTCTCCCACTCGTCGGGCAGGAAATCTCCGTCGAGATCGCATTTCCCGACGACGGAGACGTCCCTTGCCCCCAGTGGGCCACCGAAAATCACTGGTGTCGGAGTGAAGCGAACGACCCGATTAAAAGTTGATTCCACGCAGTAGAGCCTTCCCTTGCGGTCGAATTCCAATCCACGTGGTCCGTTGAGGTTTTGATAAACGATCGAGGACGTGTTGCTGCCAATCTGGTGCCGGAAAATTTGCCCCAGGTCGTGGCTCGAATAGAGAAGGTCGCCATTCACCGGATCGATCGCCAAGCCCCAGGCGCCTTCGGTGCTGCCATTAGAAATCACCGATTCCAGGTTTGCTGACTCGTTGTAGATAAAAATAGCGTCGTTGCCGGAATCGGAAACAATTGTCCGCCCGGTCTTCGGGTCGAACAGGACGTCGTTAGGTCTTATGAAGTCTGAGCCGATGGGTTGGGTCTCTTGTTTGCTTCCCATCTCAAAGCGCCGGACGGTGTCAGTGGCGGAGTCGGCTACCAAGAGGAGTTCGTTTTCTTCGTCCAAAGCGATTCCATGGAAAACGGCTCCGGGGCTAGCGACGAAAAGAGCAACGCCAACCGGATCCACATTGGGGTCAACTTCCCAAATCTGACCTACGGTGGGAAGCGAGATGTAGATGAGCCCGGTGCTTTTACTGCGCTCCACTCCCCAAAAATTTTCACCATTCAGGAGGGTGCCGAGTAGAAGATCGGTCGATTGGCCTGACTTTAAAGTGAAATCATTGGGCGAAGTCACGAGCAATTCTTCGGGGTCGGCCTCCGGCACGGCGAATGCGATTTCGCCGAGGCCAACCCGGTCGCCACCGGGAAGTTCTCCTGCGCTCCCATCACCGGGTGGCAGGAAGTGATTGTCCGTCAGGGTGACTTCGACATAACGAGCCGTCACGGTTTGTCCGAAGGCAAAACTCTGGCGGTTTGTATCATCGTTCAGGATCGAGAAGGAGGGATTGAAGGTAACGGTGTTGCCGAACCCGCCCAGGCCGTCGGCAGAAGTTGCAAAGCGGAGTGAGGCCTTTTTTGCGCCATTGGAGTTGGAGGAGTCATATCCCCAGACACTAATTTCGTGGAGAGGAAGGTTTGTTCCCAGATCGATGGTGAGTATGGGGGCAGGTAGGGTAAGATAATAGTCGCAAGGGAAGCCGCAAGCGTCGGTGACCCAAATTGCTGCCGCCGCCGCAGGGTTAATGCTCTGATGAGGAGGTGTGGCCTCGAAACCATTGCCGGGACCGGCGATGAGATTCGAAGCCGGGTAGAAATCTGAAAGTCCCGTCATTGAGTCGATTGACTGGATTGGGTGGAAGGTGTCAGCGAAAAGGTCTGCGCCAGAAGCGGCGAGGAATCCAAAGCTTGCTACGATCATTCTTGCCTCTTTAACCATGCTGTGTTGGTTTTATGTCACGGCTATTTGAATCTCCAGCCTTTAATCCCAATCATTTTTAGTATGTCAGAGCCCTTTCTTGGACAAATTCAGATGTTTCCATTCACCTTCGCACCGAGAGCGTGGTCCGATTGTAATGGTCAGCTCCTACCCATTTCGCAAAATTCCGCTTTGTTTTCACTGTTGGGGACCACTTACGGAGGAGATGGTCGGACGACCTTTGCTCTTCCAGACCTCCGCAGCAGAGTTCCGATTCATACGGGAAATGGCCCAGGGCTTAGCAGTCGAAACCTAGGCTCGAAATCTGGAGCTGAAAACCACACTTTGACCGTCGCGGAGATCCCGCCCCACAGTCACGGTCCTTCGGTGACCGCGGACGTTGGCAATCAGACCTCGCCGGTCGGGGCATCTCTGGCCACCGCCAATGATGGGGAGAGCAACTATTCCAACAGTCAGAACACGACAACGGGGCGCGCGACTTCCAACACGGGAGGCGGCCAGGCTCATAACAATATGCCTCCATTTTTGACGATCAGGTTCTGCATCGCCCTCCAAGGCATCTATCCTTCGCGCAGTTAATTGCAGCCTTCTATGTGGCAAAGTGCGGAAGTTTCGCTGCGCCCTGAGGTTGAAGAAGACTGGCCTTTTGTCGAAGAACTCGTCTTTGCAACCCGGGAGAATGAACCGGGGTTTAGTGGGCTTCCGCTTGGCGAGCGCACTTCGCTTTTGAAGGAGCAAGCGAGGTTGCAGGCGACACACTA
This sequence comes from uncultured Verrucomicrobiales bacterium, assembly GCA_937916505.1. GTDB lineage: Bacteria > Verrucomicrobiota > Verrucomicrobiia > Verrucomicrobiales > Akkermansiaceae > SW10. The sequence continues at coordinate 3,459 of CALFSW010000201.1, forward strand.
TCGGAAGCAGTTTTCCTCAGCACACTTCTTGATCATCGAGGTCGGCGGCCGACGAGCCGGACGATACTATCTCAATCAAGCGGCGGATCATTTTCACGTGATCGAGCTCTCCATCCTGCCCGAATATCAAAAACACGGGATCGGGCATCAATTAATGAAGAGTGCCCAGGCCGAAGCAATTCGGATGAATCTTCCGGTCAGGTTACGTGTCGCCCGGGGAAATCCGGCCCGAAAATTCTATCAAGGCTTGGGCTTCAAGATCACCGGAACTGGTGAGACCCATGACAGCCTCGAGTGGGTTCCGGGAAATGCCTGAGAAATCCCGGCAGATGATGCTTTGGGAGGTCGCCATCGATATCACTGATTTGATTCGAGAACCTGTCTGAAAAACAGATTTGTTGACAGTGGATCGCTGAGTTCGAGGACCTGGTATTCAACTCCTCCTCCAGAACGGGCTGGTTCCGATTTTATGAAATCAACTCCTTCGGCCAGATTCATCCAGGTTTTCAGATCGGTTGATCTTTGAAGACGGAAGGAAAGGTCACTCGCATTTTCTCGAATCTGATACGTTAGCGAGTCGCGTGAAACGTGAAGGCCCAGGTTGGATGGGGGAGATGACCTCGGGTCATGGCCGGTTGCATATTCAGCGAAGTTGGAGACGCCATTATGATTTTCATCACCGTTCGGATCCAGTCCGGGGTGGAGGAGCGCGAATGTCGCAGGAATAAAACCTTCAATCGCTCCGATATCGACCTCAATACCGGTAATTCTAGGCTGATTCAGGAAGTCTGTTCCGGCTCCTTCAGGAAGAAGGGGACCGTTTCCAGCGTCTATGGCGGGGCTTGATTGGAGTAGCCTCAAGTCATCATCGAGAGTGCCGTTAATCAGGTCCGGGCCGGATGGATTTGCGAAGAGGGGATCCATGTCACTGCTAGATGACATGGGTTGTCAGGTGGGGGTGGAATCCTCCAAACTGACAACC
>CALFSW010000202.1 GCA_937916505.1 uncultured Verrucomicrobiales bacterium
GTCAACACCATCGCTTTCATCATCACCGGCAACGGGAAACGGGTTGCTCAATCCAGAGCGGAGGGAGCCCCTAAACTTGTGATGAAGAGGGACACCGACATTAAGCAGAGCACGCCAGTGAAATCAGCTTCGGGAAAGCGTTATTCAGTCCTCCTGTATTTCGCAGAGCCCGATTCACTAAAGCCCGGTGAGCGCGTTTTCGATGTCGCGTTTCAGGATAAGATCGTTTTAAAGAGCGTTGATCTCGCAAAGACAACGGGAAAGAATCAAGGCCTCGTCAAACGATTCGAAGGTGTCGACATCGCTGATGTTCTGAAAATTACTCTGCAGAAATCTCCAGGCTCCACGCGACAGCCTATCCTGTCTGGAGTGGAGCTGATCGCGGAATAACGTTCTCTCATGAATTCCTATTTTGATAAGCTTGGCCGCACCGTCCTCGAACGTTGGCAGCAGCAGAATTTTTCGCTCGAAGCGTTTCCGGAGCTTACTCGCATCGCGATCGACGAAGCACCGCCGTCTGAGAACGTGGATCTCGAGGAGATGATTCACGAGTTCCTGAGTAACGACGACCAGCCTTTTCAGAGCCAGTCCGGATTCGGGCAGCCCGAGTTGGTGGCCTTTAATCATCCGCGTTTTTACATTCAGATCCTCTTCTGGTTGGACGGAACCACCGACATCCATCAGCACGAATTCTCCGGCGCGTTCCATGTCATGCAGGGATCCAGTATTCATACCGAGTTCGTCTTCGAGGGAGCCCAGTCGGTCACGCCCCATTTGCGCATCGGCGACCTTCAAATGAAGGAGATTGAGTTACTGGAAACCGGATGCACCATCCCCATTACCTCCGGCCGGGAATGTATCCACTCCCTCTTCCACCTCGATACGCCGTCCGTCACCGTGGTGATCCGCACCCATCACGATCCAGGTACCGGACCGCAGTATACTTACCTGCCGCCCCACATCGCGATCGACCCGATTCACGCGGATGCCCTGACGATGCGCCGCAAGCAACTCCTCGACGTGCTCGAAACGCTCGACCATCCCAACTACGCAACCCTCGTGGGTGAAATGATCGAGAGCCTCGATTTCGAGCGAGGCTTCACGATGCTCCTTCACACCATGAGCCGCCTTCAGCTTCTCGAAGAGTGGGAACCCATTCTAGCAACGTTTCAGAAAAAGCACGGTGAACTCGCAAAGGGAGTTCCCGACACCCTGGCCGAAAGCCGCCGCCGGGAATCCATCTCCCAAATGCGCTACCACGTCGAAGACCCCGACCATCGCTTTTTCCTCGCGTTGCTCATGAACGTCCCGACGCGCAAAGACATTCTAGCACTCATCACCGAGCGATTTCCCGATCAATCACCCATCGAGACAATCCTCAGCTGGGCGGGAGAACTGATCGAGCCCACCGATTTTGGACTCACCCTCCTCGATGCCGCTTTCCCTGAAGCCCCTGATGGGACCAACGAAGCGCAATTCGATTTACTGATCGACGGGCTCAGACACGCGATGGAGGAGGAATCGGAAAGCAAAATAGAAACCGCAGAACAATCCGAGATTCACGCCGCTCTGGCTGGCTCGTGCCTGCGGCCCCTGTTTTTGTGAAAGGGGTGAGAGTAGACGAATGCCACCTTGTCCTCGAGTTCGGGGTCATCGCTTTTTGCAACGGCTTTCATGGCATCGAGAATCTTCTCATCAATTCTTACTCTCCAGTAACTCGATCATTCTGCGGCCAAGTGCCTCGCCCATCAGCATGTAGGATCCGGCGTTGTCGTACCAGCGATCGTAGGAGGGATAGCGGCTGGTATTCCGGGCATCCGCAGGTGGCCAGAAATCCCGGGTTTCGACGTAACGAACCGTGTCCTTGAAGCGGGAATGCCCAGCGACCTCTTGCTGCGCCTTGATAATTTCAGGGTGAACGGACTCCGCACGGCCGCCCTTGCCTGTGCCAACGATGATCACTGGGAGGCTCTCCACCTCCAGATCCTTGCGCAAATCGGTGATGAGAACGGGAAGATAATCAGCATAGATAGCAGCGTCAGCATCCTGCTCGCCAAGGTTCAGGACCAAGCCGACAATCTCGTATCCGGCTCCCTCAGTGTAGTCGGGAAACTTGTCCTGCAGCGTCGCAAGGGAGTCCCTGATCTGCTTCAAGAGGAGTGTATAGGATGCCCCGGTCTGCCCCGTCCCGGGAGGTCGCAGCTCTTTCGCCAGCGAAGGCGTCCCGAGGGCCGTCTTCAAGATGCACACCTGTTCTTGAAAATGATCGCCGAGGGCATGACCGAGCGCCAACTCCGAACCAATGGCGCGTTTTCGATCCCCGCCATATCCGATTCCGAGCGTCCCGGACTTCGGGCCGCGCCGATCGAATTGAATCCAGACATCGGGCCTCGTGTCCCAGCGACCATCCTTATCCAGAAGGTGACGGTAGGCCGCCGCGGTCTTCTCATTGAGGACTAGCTCGTCGAGGCTGCCTTTGGGGCTGCCCAGTCTGGGCGAAATGGGATCAACAACCATCCCGCCGCCGACATGTGACCAACCCCCGGCCATGAGAATTACCTTCACCGGTCCTTTGACCGGTCGCATCAGATTCAATTCCTGGAGGATGCTCCGCACGATAGGTGGATACACCGGTTTCCGATCGAAGAAGAACGGATCGACGCCATGACTCGCCGGCTTTTTCATGTCGATGAGGGAAGTGACGTAGCCATACATGTCATTGATCGGCACACTCTCTTCCGCCATGACCTTCGCGGCGATGGCATTGTATTCAACCTCTGAACCCATTTCGAAAACGTTCGTGGAGGAGTGTCTAATCGGCGTGGTGCTGGCCCAAATCAGTTTGGCGCCAGTCGCCTTCAATCGCATGACCAGTTGGCGCAGGTTCTTCTCATACTGCTCCGGGTCAGTCGCGCGAACCCCGCCGGCTTCTATTGGCAGCACGCGAAACGCCTTCATTCCCGGGGCCCGATGCACGAGATCTCCTAGGCCAAAATTGAAATGGACCACATCCCATTTATCCTCACCGAGCCACTCATCCAAATGCTCAAGCGCCACCCCGCTGCTGCGCACCTCACCCGGCGGAATTGCCGGAAAGACGACTTCCACCCGTCCCTTGAGAATGTTGGCCGCCCCAACCGCGGGCTGTTGGTAATTACTATCACCAAGGATCAGTATACGGGGCAACGGTTCCGCCACCCCAGCGCTTGCCATCGCGATCAAACCCGCCAGCCCAATGGCAACGGCAGCTCGCCAGATATGTCCATTTGTGTTCATGCGCGGTCTCTTTTCTTAGCTCAGAATTTCCGTCATCTCGCCGGTACTGTCGGCGAACTTGTCGACCGGCACGTCGACCGCATTGAGCATCGAGACGAAGAGATTGGCCATCGGCACCTTTTTATCACCTTCGAAGGCGTGCAAATTTCCGTGCTTGAGGCCGAGCTTACTTCCGCCCGCCAAATGGATTGGATAGTTCTTGGTGCTGTGCGAGGCATGCGGGTGCGCGGAGCCCCACAGCACCGCGGTGCGATCGAGCATGTTTCCATCACCTTCCGGAGTGTCGCGCAGCCGCTGCAGGAAGTAAGCATGCTGCTCCCCCCTCCACCGGTCCCACTGGCCCGCGAACTCAGCCGGACGTTTGTGGGCAATATCATGCGTGGCGCCCTTGTAACCCAGGGCGTAGGTGGCGTAGTTCCACATCTCGCTGCTCGACGAGCTTTCACTTTCCAGCATCAACGTCGCGAAGCGCGTCGAGTCAGTCTGGAAGGCGAGATAGATCAGATCATACATGCAGCGGATGTATTCCTGCGGGTCCTTGTGCGACACCTCGAGGTTCACCCCTTTGGTGTCGACCTGCGGCAGCGGTTCATGGGTCCACTTGCTGGTCCGTTCCACCCGCTGCTCCAGCGAGCGGATGGAATCAAGATACTCCTCCACCTTGCCCTGGTCCTCGCGACCGAGGCGGTTCTTGACGCTGCGGCTGTGGTCCATCATCAGGTCAAGAATGCTGGCCTCCCGCTTAAGTCCGGCACGGACCTGAGCCACGCCCTTTCCGGCGTAGGGGTCAAACATGCGATTGAAGATCTCCTGTGGCTTGCTCATGGACGGGATGGGCCGACCGGGGCCGCGATGCGACAGGGTCTTGCACGAGCCATAAGATCCAGTGCCGCCTTCGGTCCCCAGTACCAGAGAGCCATAACGCGTCCGGTGGCCGTGGACATTGGCCGCCAACTGATCGATGGAAATGCTGTTGGTCTTCTGCGTTCCGACCATGTCCGCGCCGGTAGCGAAGACATCCCCGGAACTGTGACCGCCCAAAGCCCATCCCCCGGCATGGTCGAGCCCACGCAGGTACGAGACGTCGTCCTTCAAAGAGGCAAATGGAGCCGAGGATTCATTAAAGCTGAGCGGTCCGGCGTCCTTGCACGGCCACCAACTCCAATCGTGGTGTGGTTTGTCTCCACCCGGCACTCCGCTGGGGCCATTCGGCATGTAGGCACCATAGGCAAAGTAGCTGACCAGCATTCGCTTAGGCAGGACCACTCCGCCTGGGGTCGCCCCCATCGCTTTGCCCATGCCGTTGAGGAAAGGCAAGGCCAACGCAATGCCTCCTCCTTTGAGAAGTTCACGACGGTTCAAATGCCAGGATTTTTGTTTCATGGTTGTTGGCTCTATTGGTCGAGGGACTCTCGGAATAAATTACTCTGACAAACTTCCACTATCATGTCCTGAAGTTTGAAATCACCTTCCTCCGCACGCTCCAGCAGCTCGTCAACCGCGAAGCGATCACGATAGGTCAATTCACGGCCAATGCTGTAACTGAGAAGTCGACGCAGAACATTTTCGGCGATGTCGTCTTTGCGATTTTTCAGGAGAAACTTCTTCAGGTCGGCGATGCCGTCAACCTCTGGCCCGTGGGGAACGCGTGCCCCGGCTTCAATACTCACCGTATTGACGGACTTCAGATAGTTCTCGTATCCCTCCAGGTCCTGGTCAGTTTGCTTGTTAAACCCTCTCAACCGGGTCCCCTCTTTTGGAACCATCGCCTGAAACTTGCCGATCGCATTGTAGCGCTCGAAGGGAATCCCCCAAGGGTCGAGCCGCACGTGGCAATCCTTGCAACTCTCTTTCTGTCTGTGCTTGGCCAGCAGATCCTTGATCGTCAGAGCTGCCTCCGCGGATTCGCCCGCCGAATCGGAAAGGGCCGGCACTTCGGCTGGCGGTGGCTTAACCTTGTCACCCAAGAGCGCCTCGCGCAGCCAGACCGCACGGTAAATAGGATGCGGTGCCGAGCCCGTGCCGTTGCCGATCAACATTGACCCCTGGGTGAGCAAGCCGCCCAACCTGTGCACCGGCCCGATCGGCACCGGGCGGAGGTAGTTACCCTCCACGCCATCCACCCCGTAATGCGCCGCCAACGGCTGATTCAAGAAAGCGAAGTCCGAGTCGACAAGATTCGCCACACCCGCATTTCGGCGAATCAACTCGCCGATGAAGCCGACCGTTTCCTCGATCATGTAGTCGCGGATCGTGGGGCGGTATGGAACCTCGGTGCCTGCCCGCTCTCCTCTCTCGACATAGTAAAGAAACCGCGGGAAGAGGTCTCGGTTGATCGGCACCGTCTTCATCTTGTCGAGGCTCAGCCACTGCATGGTGAAGCTGTCGACAAAGTCACCTGACCGTCCGTCCGCCAGTAGACGGCGAACCTGCTTTTCGATGATCAAAGGATCGTCGAGGGCATCCGCGGAAGCCAGCTGCATGAGTTCCTCGTCCGGCATGCTGCCCCAGAGAAAGTAGGACAGCTTCGAGGCTAACTCATCCTGCTGCGTGACGACTCCATCGTCCGCCACCGTGTGATACAAGAACGGCGGCGAGATCAAGACCATCGACAGAGTCTCTCGCATGGCAGCTTCCATCGTCCCCAGATCCGGCGCGACCAACTCATAGATGCGTGCATATCGCGTGACGTCCTCCTCGGTCGCCGGGCGCCGATAGGCGCGGGACATGAACCGCTTCAAGACCTCATTCACGTAAGCATCCGGATCGCCCTCGCGCGAGGCGGACTCGAAGAGGATACGAGTGTGGTGCTCAGGCGGCCAGACATCCATCATCGGCGTCTCAAACTCCATCCACTCCAAGATCACACGTGGCATGGCCAAATTCCGGTTACCGTCATTCAGCGTGCCATCGTCATACAAGATCTGTGGCGTGATCGCCATGGTGCCAGGCTGGCGCACGCCGTTCTTCATCAAACTCGGCTTCACTGGATGGTTCTCGATCCGGCCGCGGAACTCGAAGATCTCCGGATTGTCCGGGTTGTTGCGCAGGCGAATGGTCCCGACCGGCTCGACCCGCAGCGTGGAGCTGTTCACTCCCAATCCATAGCCCATCACCAGACGCAGTGGCAGTTCCTCGAATCCCGGAGGCAGGACGGCCGATGCCTTCACGCGGATGCGGAACTCGCCCGTCTCTGGGAAGCTCTTGAGCCCCATCCCCGAAGCGGGGGTGTTGCGCCGGTTTCCCCAAATGCCGAATTCGTCGCCACCCAGTCCCTTGTCGATCCCATGTGGCTTCCACTCACTCCTGGTCACGTGCACCTCGGGTTTCACCGGATCGACGATCGCGCTGGCCATCGCCCGCCGGGCACTCTCCAAATAGCGGTCGACCTGTTCCGGCCCCATCAGCATGAACTGAGCTGTGTTGTTGAAATGATACGGTTTGACCGGATCCTTCGGCAGGTTGTCGATCAGCTTCAATTCGAAGCCGAGGAGATCCCGCATTGTATTCTCATACTCGAAATTCGTCAGCCGTCGGGCGGTCGGAGCGGACGCCTTCTCGCTGGCCTTTGCGACGTAGTCACGCAGGCCGGCCTCGATCCATGTCGCGACGGCCTTCCGCTCAGCATCGCTAGGCTGCTTCTCATCCTCCGGCGGCATCTCGCCGCTTTCGAGCATCTCCAGAATCAACTCCCAGCGCTCCAGTTCCTGACCGGCGGACAGATCACCGTCCAAAGAGTGCACCGTGATCTTGCCCTTGCTCTTCTCCGGTCCATGGCACTCGATGCAATTGGCCTCGAAGAAGGGTGCCACCTGCTCCTTGAAGCCCGCAGGGCCAGACAGAATTTCCGCCGCGACTGCCGCCGGGCCGCTCACCATCAGAACGAGCGAAGCGAGAAGGCAGCCCCCCGATATCCCCGCCCGAATCGCCGCCAAAGCGGGTGGGCAGCAAAGTCGGGAGGTCGGGTGGAGTGGGAGAAACATCGTGAAAATCAGTGGTTGCATGGTGCCGATCACTGCTGCGCGGCGGTGACGTCGAGCCGCGTTTTCAGGGCGGCGGCGGCCTGGGCCTTCAGAATTTTGATCGCCTCAGAGTTCTTTTTCGCGCCGTCGGGATCCTGGTGGGAAACCTCAGGCGAGAACCCGACCTGGTCGGTGCGAAAGCTGTGCAACGGCTGCCAAGGGATGCCGTCCACCTTGAGATTTCCCATCGGCGCTCGGGCCCAGGCGTAGCGCACCGCCACCGGCTCCTTCACCAACCGGCTCGAGACGAGAAGCTGCTTGTTCCGTTCGTTCTTGTCCTTCACCTGCACGGCCACCGCCTCGGCCAGGTAGAAGATGCCCGACTGATCAGCAATCGAAAACCCCTCCAACTCCGAGCCAAAGTCGTCGGGAAGGACCGGTCGGTCGAAGGTCAACAGGATCTTGCCACCCTCTGGAACAGCCGACAGCAAGCTCGCGGCATCCCAAACAATACCCTCGTTGCCATAGACCGTCTTCAAGGCCCAGCGCGCCGTGCGTAATCCGAGCTCCTTCTTCTTCTTGGTGTGCAACTGAGGAATCTTCTGGTCGTAAGCCGGGATGAAAGCGGTGTGCTCCGGGTCGCCGGCATCCGCCAAACCGAGACGCTGCGCCTCGCGAATGTAGGCTCCCGTCGACAGTCCCTGCTGCTCGAAATTGAGACGGGTCTGAGCGCCGCCGCCGGCACACAGGCCGATGATCGCCACCGGCAATTGGGGGTCATTGAAGTCTTCCCGCCAACCCTCGACCATCAGCTTCATCAAGCTGCGATAGAACACCGGCTTACAACTGGTGTTCATCATGGCGTTGTTGAAGCCCTGATGAAAGGCGACACCTTTGATGTTGAGCCCTTTAAAAACCCCGAACATTCCGTTGTAGCAGGAGGCCGCATCGCTCGGGCTGCGACCCGGCACCGACCAGGTGCGGATGCTGCCGTCCGGTTTGCTCGGACGTCGGCGCTTCTTTTCGCCCCCCTTCTTGAGGTCCTCCGCAATGGCCTTCTGATATCTCTCCTCCGCCACTCTCCATTTCTCCATCTGCGCCTCGAGGAATTCCTTTTCGCTGAATCCGCTCCGCTGCTCGTCTACCCACTTGAGATACTCCATGGCCAAGGGATCCTCCGCGAACTTATGTCGCGGGACCAGGCTCTCCATCGAGGCACCGCCGCGCGAGTTGTCGATGATGCCAATCGGGATTTGCAAACTCCGCTGAAGCCGCGATCCGAAGATGTAGCCGATCGCGCCCATCTCCATGGCGACTTCCGGCGTGACCACCTTCCAATTCTTGTCCGGATCGTCCTTCTTATTGATGAATTCATCCTTGAGATCGGTTTCGACATATTCGGACTCCGCGCCGGAAAGGATCCGCAGGTGACGCATCAGCGGCAGATGTGCCATCGATGCCTCGAACTCCGCCTCATAAACCGCTCGCAGGCCGAAGGCCATATTGCTCTGGCCGTTCATCACCCAGACGTCACCGATCAGAAGGTTCTCCATCACGACGACCTCATCGCCGGCCTTCACGGTGAGAGTCTGCCCTTGCGAATTGGTTGACTGGGCGTCGAAGACGACCTCCCAGAGCCCCTTGTCTCCGACGGCGTCCCCCTTTGCTGAAAGTTTCCCGAACGAGACCTCCACACCCGTCCCTGCCGGCGCCCAACCCCAAACAGTGATCGGCTTGTCGCGCTGCAGCACCATGTTGCTGCGGAAGATTCCGTGCACTTTCAGGGACTCGGCAGCAGACAAAGTCCACGCACTCGCCAGCAACGACAAGCTGATGATCGCGATGTGCTTAAATAACTTGCTCATAAGAAGATCAGCGTCCGGGGTCTGGAATGGCTCACCTGCACCATCAATTTTTCTCGTCCAGCAACTCGACTCCCGAGTTGAGACTTTGAATCGGCAGAAGAGATCACTTTGAGACCTTGGCTCCCAACAGTTCCGCCATGGCCTTACCCATCCCTTCACCGACATTCATGTAGGTTTCAGGATTACCGCTGTAATGGCCACTGGAACTACCACCCATTGAGAGTGGGTGAGTGTAGACGAATGCCACCTTCCCCTTGAGTTCGGGGTCATCGCTCTGTGCAACGGCTTTCATCGCATCGAGAATCTTTCCATCGCCTCCTTGGGAACCTTCTTTAGTCTGTCCGAGAGATGCTGTGACAAACTTAGCGTTGGGAGCATCGAACTCTTTACGAAGCTCCTTAATCAGCTGAATCAGGTTCTGTTCATACATTTCAAAGTGGGCTGCATTTCGCATGTCCTTGTCACCCTGCCACCAGAAAAATCCGGCAACTTCGTATTCCTTGGCTCCGGGATAATATTTGTCGAGGTCTTCAAGCACAGCCTTGGCGGCGGCGATATCACCATCATACTGACACCCGGCATACCATTCTCCCTCAACAGGCTCACCGTTGCCTTTGGGGTCATCCGGGGTTCCGCGGTAACCGGGCTGCGTTTTTCCACCGTGCTCATAGGGCTCGGTGCCGGGAGGCAAAAGGTCCCAGCCAAGGCTGCGGTTGCCGATGCAGCTCTTGAGGATCATGACCGGTGCGTCAGTGACATGACCAACATAGTGGCCAATCCCAATCTCAGGACCAATGTTGCCCTGAATGGTCATCCAGTCATTCGTGTAATCCTTAGCAGGGCCGGTACCAGAACACATGACACGCACATTACGAACGTCCTTGCGCACAGTCCACCCACCGGAATCGTCGACCAGATAGGGGTATTTATCTGCCGCTACCGTTTCTAAGATGCTTGGTTTCCCAAAGCCGAGCATGTTGGACTGTCCCAACAAAATATAGACCTGCACGGGCTTGCTCATGTCTGCCTCCTCGCCGTCGGGATCGGGCAACACTTCCGGGAGTTCCCCGAAAGTTGTAGAGGAGGAGCCTCCGGCCCCGGTTGCAGAAACCAGTTTGATACCCTCAGTCTTCAGCCATTCAATGTCTTCTCCTGACAGAACATCCTGCTTGAAGGTCATGTCCTTACCATTACGCACGACGACCACCTCGCCGGTTGATGCATTATAGGATTTCAGCTCGCCCTCGAAAGTTTTACTGCCGTCTGCGCTTTTCCAAGTGCGGGCATCGAGATTTTGACAACAAAGCGTGATGACTGTCACCGCTAAAAAGCCAATCAAAGGCCTATGAAAATGAGAGGTGAAGTGAATTCTAAATTTCGTTTTCATTGAGGGATCCATTGGAATTAATATCCAGAAACCTACAATTTCAGCAAGCGACTACGCTCTCCCATTTGCGAAAAAGTAAAGTATATTTGCGGCATGAAATCCCCCGCCTCGCCCCGTCGTGTCGCCATCTCGCTTGAGATGCAATGGGGATACAAACGCCATTTGGAAGTCTACGCCGGTTGCCAACGCTACGCAGAAGAAGCCGGTTGGGAATGCTCCATCAACCCAGCTGTTGATGCCGAATTGCGTGTTTCAGCCGCAAAAAAACCACCCTTCGACGGAGTCATCGCCCGCGTCACACAAAGTCTCGCCACGGCTGCGCAAAAGGCCCGCGTCCCCGTCGTCAACACCTGGCTGAATACTCCCGTCAAAAATTTGCCAAGTATTTTCCCTGATTACGAAGCCGTCGGAGTCATGGCCGCAGAACATCTTTTGGGTCGTGGATTTCGGCAGTTCGGATACCTCGGCTACAAACGCGATATCGATTCCCGATTGGAATTACGCGGCTTCAATAAAACGATCGAGGCGGCTGGATTTCAATGCAGCCCCCACCATTTTTCAAGGACCGCGCTCATCAAAAGAGACGGCTGGCCCGAATTTTATGCCGGTCTGGAAAAATGGGTCGAGGCCTGGAAACCGCCGATCGGCGTTTTTGTGACCCAGGATCTCTACGGGCGTTATCTCCACGACGTGTGCCGAAAAGCGGGCTTACACGTTTCGCAAGATGTCGCCATTGTCGGCAGAGAGAACGAACCCACGATCTGCGGAGCACCGACGCCAACCCTCACCAGTATCGACCTTGGTTACGAACAAATTGGTTATCGCGCCGCCGAAATGCTCGATCGACTCATGAACGGCGAAGCCCCGCCCGCGAGCCCGGAACTGGTCGCTCCGCTTGAGCTGATTCCCCGCCAATCGACCGATTCCTTCGCCGCGACTGATCACATAGTCGCCCGCGCCCTGCGGTTCATCGCCGAGAATTGTCACCATCGAATCGAAGTCAAACACGTTGCCGAAGCTGTCGCCACCACCCGCCGAACCTTGGAACGACGGTTCCGGCTTTCAGTCGAACGCAGCATTGCCGAAGAAATCACCCGCTTCCGGCTCGAACGCGCCAAACGCCGCATGGTCGAAACCGACGAGCCCCTCAAAACCGTCGCCCGCGACAGCGGATTCCTCGATTCCAACCATTTCTACAAAACCTTCGTCCGCGTGGAAGGAACCACGCCAACCCAATACCGGGATGAGCGGCAACGATAGAGACCAATGGCACGAGGTTAAGGGCATCGTCGTAAATTTAATGGGCTGAAGGCCCTATCGCACAAAGCATGGGCCTTCAGGCCTATGGATAGTCGCAGAACCAAATGCGCGGCCTGAAAGGTCGCACGAGAATAACGCTGTCAGATAAAGCTGGGCATGGGATCGATGTTCGCTGGCGACCTTTCAGGCCGCCTCCTTTTACGTGAAGTTTCCCCAGGCCTGAACGCCTGGGCTTTGTGCTGACGAGCTTTCGGCCCGTTTTCGATCTCCAGAAAATTGCCGAAACTCCCCCTTAATCTCGTGCCATTGAGCGATAGAAACGTCGTTTCACGAACAGACCCTATTGCTTCGTTGCGACCGTCTGAGCGAAATCAGCGAGTCGCGATGAAACCATGGCGCAAAACGGCGTATAATTGCCGCAAATCTCCCTTTGAATCATCTTGAGTAAAAACCCTCCACAAGTTTAGTTGATCCTGCTTGAGAGCCACTTTTCCGCATTTCCAATCATGAACGCATTCCTTCGACTTTTCGCCCTTTTGCTCATTTTTAATCTGCCGGTTCCCGGGGCAGCGGCCGATCAGGTGCCGCTCAACGAAGTCGGCAAAAAACTGGAGACGCAGTATGCCGACCAGCTTGAGAAGCTTCAGACTGAACTTGCTTCGAAAATACCGCAGAAGGATCAGGCCAAGGGTGAAACGCTGAATCAGTTCCTCGCTGGCGACGCGTTAGACGCTCAGCTCGTGAAATTTGTCGTTCTGAACGAAGCAACCCCTCGCGGTTTGGCGGAGTTTGCTCAGCAAGGCAAAGAGGAATGGGCGTTGGTCGAGCAGTTGCTGGCGAACACCGATCTCATGAAGCAGATGCTGGTGGCAGACGGCGCCAATGCCGAAAAAATGGGGCGCGCTGGCTTCGGCCCAGCTCGGTACGGCGAGGCCATGAAAATTTATGTGAACATTCAAAAGGCGAGCGAGAAAGCCTCTGCGAATGTTCTGCAGCGGCTGGCGGTTGCCATCGCTCTGGAACATGCCGTGCCAATCGCGCAGGCAAACCCGGAGGCCGCGACCGATGCGCCTGCCACCGTCGATCCGGTGAAGCGCTACCTTCACTACGAAAAGGCCTACGTTGACGGCGAGCTGGATTCGACGTTCAAACAACTCAGCGCCTGGGACCTCCGCATGGTTGCCGACGGCGACGAGCCGGACGAGACTCTGACCTGGGGGCGGGACATGCTTCGAAACTTCCGGCCCGACCACATCTACAACTCCAACTTCGGCTGGCGTTATGTGAATATTGTCACGTCCGATGTTAAATATGGTTCGCAAGATGTAAAATACGACAGGCCTGAGCTGCAGAAATATCAGAACATGCTCATGAACGGCGGAGTGTGCGGCCGACGCGCGTTCTATGGTCGCTTCACGTTGCGATCCTTCGGAGTCCCGACGACTGCTCGTCCCAGCCGGGGTCATGCTGCATTGGCGCATTGGACTCCGGATGGCTGGGTCGTCAACCTCGGCGGGGGCTGGGGCGGCGGATGGACCAAGACACGTTATGAGAAGGATGTCGATTTCCTTGCAAGCACCCAGGCGCGAAACAACCGCGTGGACTTTCTGAAGGTCAAACGCGCCCAGTGGGCCGGCGATGTTCTCGGAGAGAAACGGTCTTATGGAGAAAACGACAAAACTCCTCCCGCCTTTTGGAATAGGGTGTCGCTGAAAACTCAGCGGTCGATTATCGAGGAGTCAAAAGCCGTCACATTGGCAGCACTCGGCGAGGATCTCGGAGAGGCGAACGAGCCAACCGTCGCCGAAAAAGTCATGGCTTCACCGGTCACGGCCGAGGACAAAAAGATCACCACGGGCGAAAGCGGCGTCATCTCGATTCCCGCAGCTGCCTACAGCAAACCGAAGGGCAACACCCGGGACATCCTTGCCATGAAGAGCTTTGGTGGTGGCCTGCAGATTTTCCTGCCCCGCTTCTTCCCAAAAGGGCAGACCATCCTGCGCGGCGGCACTTGGAAAGGTCCCCCTGAAGACTGTACATCCGCAATTCGGATGCTGAGCGGCGGCTACGGCAAATACGAGAACTGGGGGCTCCGGGCCGCTTTAACACCCACCGGCAGTAATACCCCCGCGGAATTGAAGCTCAACCTCGGCGATGGCGTCACCCTGGAAATGGCCTACATCAAGCCCGGAACCTTTGTGATGGGCGGCGAAAGCGAGACTGATAGTAAATTCAAATGTGCCGAGGTGCCGAAGCATGAGGTCCAGCTCACCAAAGGATTCTACCTGGGCAAGCACGAGGTGACGCAGGCACAGTATCAGGCCATTATGGGATCGAACCCCAGCAAGTCGACCAAGGCCCCGGATTGCCCGGTAGACAATGTCGGCGAAGAGGACGCGTTATCATTCTGTAGAAAGCTCGCTGGAAAGACCGGACTTGAAGCGCGGCTTCCGACCGAGGCAGAGTGGGAATACGCCAGTCGTGCAGGCAGCGACACCACCTGGTTTTTCGGCAACGATCCTTCGTTGATCGGGGAGTATGCCTGGTTCAAGGACAACGCTGGAGGCAAGTCGCATCCGGTAGGTCAGAAAAAGCCCAATTCATTCGGCCTCTATGACATCTACGGAAACGTGAACGAGAGAATCGCTGACAAGTATGATCGGAAATACTACGCTAAAAGTCCCAAGATCGACCCAACCGGGCCTTCACCGGGCACGAGTTCGCATTTCGAATACGAGATCGATGTCCCGCGTGCGGGAGACTACTTGCTGTCGGCTCAGGTCGCTACAGTTAACTACGATCAGCAT
>CALFSW010000203.1 GCA_937916505.1 uncultured Verrucomicrobiales bacterium
GTGCCTGGCACCCTTGTTTATGGATGAGACCAAGGCGAGGCATCGCGAAAGTCTACCGTTGTTGAGCTACCGCGACATCACTGAACTTTTAGACTACTCTCTTCCCCGCAGGAGCCGAGACGAAGCGGAAGTGCACGCCCAAAATCAAGAAACGTCATGCCGCCCGTCAAAAAGACCTGGATCGAAGGCGGGACAAACGCCATTGCGAGGTGAGGGAGCGGAGGGCCAGGCCCAGGGATTGGGAGGCGAGATTGGGCCGCCGGGCTTTGTCCAGGACGAGGAAGCGGCGGAGTTGCACTACGAGCTTGAGACGATGGGAGCGCGTGACGGGCTCCCAGCCGACTGCTTCATCGCGGCCCTTAAGATGCCAGGCGCCGGCACATCAAATGAGCACCGCGACAACGTGTCCATCTTCCAGAATGAACTGACGGAGAGGGTCGCCGGCCTCCCGCCCGGCCCCCAAAAAGTGTTCTTCATCGAGCAGTTGATGAGCCAATTCCCAATCGGTAGAAGTTTGCGCGATGGTGATTTGGAGAGTTGGCGGTTTTGGGTTGGCCTTTGTCCTGGGGGAGAATAAAAATGGAATCGCTTGAGCAATAATAGGATCCCCCCCAGCGAAGAACCAGTGGTAAGAAGAAAAAAAAGATGCGGCACAAACGAAAGTCACAAGAGCTCTCAACTTTGCACGGCAGATCCCGTCTTCAGATATTAGGGTGTTATTGACTTTTGAGGCCGGATTTCAAAACGCGCTCTGGTTTGTCTTTGCCAACTTTAATGGTGTGGGGATCGGTGGAGTAGACCGCGAGCTTGCCTTTTGAGTCCTTCACACGGGTGGTGTAGAGGATTTCCTTCGTCTTCTCATTGATGACCTGGATGACGGGATTCTTGAGATCGACTTCATAGGCGAGATGACCGGTGGGCTTGCGGCCGTCGTTGTCGCGTGAGTTGAAACTGAGAGGCCAGCCGGGGAATTGGGAGTCCTTGTCTTTAGTAACGTCGGTAAAGCGCTTGTAGCATTCGAAGGTCACTTCTCCGGTCTTCTTGTTGAAGCGGGCAAGCCCGTAGCCATCGGCGCGTTGCCTTTCGTCGTTGCGCTTGGTGGGGTTGGCGTAGGCGAGCATCGTGATCTTGTTGCCAAGTCCATCGAGGTAATTTCCGGTCCAGGGAAGAGGGGAATTGGGGACAGGATTTGGTCCGGCTTTGGCGTCGGAAGGATGCCACCAGCGACCGTAGATGGTGTTGACGAGAGCGGGGGAGGTGAAGGCGTAGGGACCATCGTCGAAGGCATCGATACCATGACGAACTGAGACCGCGAGGTGCTGATCACCACAGAGATGGGTGGCGTGGGCGCGCCGGATCTCGCGGAGGGCGTTGTTACGGCCGGTCTGGGGCCAGGCATTGGAGTCGAGGTCGGCGAGGAGGCGGTTGGTGGGGCCGCCGTGGATGTGGACGGCGCCGCAAAAGGCGGTTTGACTCAGAACGACCTTGAGGTCGGCTCCGGTCCAATCCTGGGACCAGTCATGAAGAAATTTGAGCTGGCGATCACCGAGGAGCTTGAGTCCTTTTACATCGACGGCCTTGCGGTCATATTTTGGATCGTTGATGTGGTCGGGGCGGGGGCCCATTTTTGGGATCGTGCCTTCGGGGCCGGTCTTGAATTTTCGGTCCTCGAGGATGGCGAAGGAGATGCCCGCGTAGGTAAGGTCGGTAAAATAAACGCTGATGCCACGCTTAATGGGCTTGGGATCGACGGGGTCGGGAAGATGCCAGGTTTGTTGGCGTTGGACCATGTTGACGTATTCGGGGGCGTAGAAATAGCCACCGCTGGGGCCGGCGGAATTGGTGGCCTTGATCCCTTCTTCTCCCCAAAGATTGGCTTGTCCGATGTCGTGATCATCGGGAATAGTGATGGTGGGGCGGTTGCGCATGATGTCGCGGAACTGCATGCCGAACTCGAGCCAGCCGGAGGTGTGTTGGGTGTGGTGATAGGTTTGGTCGCCGGCGAAGAAGAGGATGTCGGGATCCTGCACGATGAGATTTTTGATAATCAGGGGACGTGGTCCGGTGGTGCGGGAGGAATTGCAGGAGAGATTACCGACGACGATGGTGTCCTTCCCAGTGGGTTCGCGGCGAATTTTTCCTTCAAAGGTGGCCTTGTCGGCGTGGCGAAGGCGATAGGCGAAGTCCTTGGTGGAATCCCAGTCCTTGATGCGAAAATGAGCGGACCAGCCGGGGTAGACGACTGTTTCCTTGGCGATCTCTTTCCAATTGTCGCCTTCCTTCACTTCAAGACGGACCTCCTGGATCTCGTCGGGCTTGAGGGGATAAAGCTGGGCGGTGAGCTTAAGGGTGCGGTTTTGAAGGGTGTAGACGGCGAAGCCAATGACATCCTCGCGGGGGACGTCGAGGTTGATCATGGCCCGCTTTTTGTTGGCACCCTGGCGCTTCCACCAATCGGAGGTCGCCCGGTCATCGAGGCGGGAGTATTGATCGCCAAAGATCTCCGCCGAGGTTGGCATGAGTTTACCAAATGCGGATGAAACGGCCAGGAGGGCGAGCAGAATGAGCTTCATGACGGGGACGCTAGCAGCACGGAAGAGGGGTGACAATTCTTCAGACAGCAGAATGAGCCGAGGCCTGTTCGACAAACGCTTGAACCGGTTCTCCCTCCATTTCTCGGGAGTGCTTCTGGTCACGACGGGGACGGGCGCTGTCATACACTTTAAAATTTACTCTTTTGATTGATTCCCAAGTCCATGTCGAAGTGATCTTCTTGCCGCCTGCCATGTTCAAAATTTTGTTTCTATTTTTCTCGTTTGTGCCGATCGCTCTGCTTGCCGGTGAGCGCCCGAATCAGATCGAGAACTTTGCCCTGATCGATCACGAGGGAGAATTCCGTGAACTTGATTACCACCTGAAGATTCCCGGGGTGAAAGGTCTTGTTATTTTCATTCAGGGCAACGGCTGCCCTTTGGTTCAGAAACGAATTCCGGAGCTGAATCGCATGAATGAGGAATTCAAAAACAAAGGGATTCTCTTTTGTATGCTCAATGCGAACCAACAGGATGAGCGTGCGGAAATTTTTGAGGAGGCGCGCGCTTTTGGAATTAAAATGCCCATCCTCGTCGATGACGCCCAGATCGTGGCGCAGTCGTTGGGTGTTGAACGCACCGCCGAAGCCTATCTCATCAGCGCGAAGGGAAAGAAGATCGTCTATCACGGTGCCATCGATGATCGCTTGAGCTATCAGGCTGAGAAACCGGCCGCCGAGAACCATTACCTTAAGGACGCGATCAACAACCTCCTTGCCGGCGAGGAAATCGATCCCGCTGCCACCAAAGCTCCCGGATGCAAGATCACCTTTCCGAAATTCCCGGAACCCTTGACCTACACCCGCGACATCGCTCCCATTCTGGCGACGAATTGCCTCTCCTGTCACACCAAGGGCGGCCTTGGCCCCTTCTCGATGAGCAGCTATCGCAAGGTGACCGGCTGGTCGGACATGATCGCGGAAGTGATCCTCACCAAACAAATGCCTCCCTGGCACGCCGATCCCGGGGTGGGGGACTTTTCCAATGATTGCAGCCTTTCTCCCGAAGAAGCTCATAAACTCATCACCTGGATTTCAGCGGGTTCGGTAAAAGGTGAAGGCCCCGATCCGCTCCTGAATTTCAAGCCGGTGACTCCCGAGTGGCATCTTGGAGAGCCCGATCAAATCATCGACCTCCCTGCTCAAAAAGTGGTCGCCGAAGGTGTTTTTGACTACCGCTATGTCACCATCGACAATCCCTTCGACCGCGACGTCTGGCTTACCGCGAGTGAAATCCGCCCCGGCAATACCCGGGTTCTTCACCACGTCATCGTGTTATCCCATCCCGCTGAAAACCGGAAGCCCGAGCAATGGATCACGGGATATGCGCCCGGCACCCAGGGGCAGCTTTATCCCGAGGGGAGTTCGATCTTCTTGCAGAAGGGGCACAAGCTCCGCTTCCAGCTTCACTACACCGCCTCCGGAAAAGCAGAGGTCGATGAAACGCAACTCGGCTTCCATATCTCCGACAAGCCGACGCCCAAAATTTTCCGCACAGCCGTGGTGATCAATAACAGGTTTGAGATCCCTCCCGGCGATGCGAATTACGGAGTTTCCAAAACTCTCCCAATCAGGAAGAACATCACTCTTTACGCCATCAATCCGCACATGCATTTCCGGGGAAAGTTGATGAAGTTCGAAGCGGAGTTTCCTGATGGTCGCCGGAGGCCCCTGCTCTCCGTGCCCAACTATAACTTCAACTGGCAGCGGACCTATATTCTCAACAAGCCCCTCAAACTGCCGATGGGAACCAAAGTTCACATCACCAACGCTTGGGATAATTCGGCCCTTAATCCCCACAATCCTGATCCTAAAAAAACAGTGAAGTGGGGTGATCAAAGCTTCAATGAGATGTTCTTTGCCACTCTTGGCTTTATCGAGGATTGAGCACGAGCGCTTGCGTGGGCGGGCAAATGGCGCGATACCCATGAGTATGCAATTTGAAAACGTCACTGCGATCGCGGCCGGGAATGTTTACTTTGAGGGGAAGGTTGTTTCGCACACCATTCTGATGCCGGACGGCGCGAAGAAAACACTCGGAGTCATCATGCCGGGTTCCTACCACTTTGGCACCGAAGCTGCCGAGATCATGGAGATGGCGAAAGGCGCTTGCTCTTATGTTCTGGATGGGACCGAGGAATCAATCGTAGTGCCCGGGGGCTCCCGTTTTGAAGTCCCCGCAAACTCTGGATTCACGATCACGGTGGAAGGTGATCCTTGTCACTATGTCTGTAGTTTCATTTCGTAGACCGGGTGATTTGACCGGGAGGACCCGGTCCTCCTCGGGCCCTCATGAGGGAAGATGATGGAATGCCCTATCAATATTTCTTCGGACCTCTGGCCATTGGGATTCTCTATTTGACTTGAACGCCGATTTACTAGACCGAATCGGCGTATGTACGAAATTCAAAGGATGGTCAGATTCCGGTCTCTCGCAAGGATCGCGCGAAATTCCTGGATTTTCACGATCCGCCTTTTTCGACACTTCTCCTCTCCGGCCCGGCCCGGTTGGCGTGTGTTTTTAGCGTCCAATTCCGGCGTTGCAATCTCGGGGCTTCTGATTTCCTGCTCGGGATCGATCAAGCCCTTTCAGGGTGTTGCCGAACCCGCTTTGCCGCCGGCCAATGACGCAAGTTGGACCCAGCTCGTCGCCCTTCGGCAGGACAACTGGTTTCACTTGCTCGACAATGGTCCCAAGGCAATCGACTGGCGCTTGCGCACGATTGACAGCGCGACCCAAAGTATCGATCTCCAATCCTTCCTTCTCGGGGACGACCCTCTGAGTGAAGAACTCATCCACCGCCTGTTGCTCGCAGCAGACAGGGGAGTTCGAGTGCGTATTCTCATGGATGATTCCTTTCTCCAGAAAAGAGATGCTGCAGTGCATGCCATCGACTCCCATCCCAATATCGCATTCCGGGTTTATAATCCTTACAAACGCCGGGGCGGTGGCAGCGCGGTTCGTCTCCTGCTGAATTTGGGGGACTTTTCGCGGGTTGATCATCGCATGCACAACAAGCTTCTTGTCGTCGATAATCGTGCTGCTCTGATCGGTGGCAGAAATCTTGCCGGTGAATATTTCGGCCACGATCCCACCATGAATTTTAGGGATCTTGAGGTCCTCACTGGCGGCTCGCATGTGCGAAGCCTGAGCAAAGCTTTCGATATCTACTGGAATGATCACTGGGCAATTCCTGCAAGCGATCTCCCTGGCGCAAGTCGGCCCGGGCCATCGCTTGCTTCCTATCGCACGAAGCTGGGCCGTGATTCATCGCTGCTGCGGCCTGAATCGTCCGCGCTTCGTCTCAGGGCCTGGAGTGGGATCTGCCAATCGGCTGTGAGCGGAAAGCCCACTCTTCTGGTTGACCGCCCGCCGGAAAAAAACCCTGCGCTTGCCAGCGAAGCACCGGTGCAGGTTGCCCACGATCTTCGCAGATTGATCGATGCCGCAAAATTCGAAGTCATCCTGATCTCCGCCTACTTCATCCCAACCCAGGAACTCGAAGCCGCAGTCGAGCGAGCCGAGAGCCGGGGCGTCCAGATAAAAATCCTGACCAACTCCCTGCGCTCCAACAACCACACCGCTGCTCATGCCTCATACCGCAGACACCTGATGAGACTGGTGCACCACGGGGCGGATCTTCATGAACTCCGGGCATACGGGAAAGATCGCAGCCGGCATATGAAGGGTGCTGCCGCGAACCGCTCGCTGGCCCTTCACGCCAAGGCGCTGATCATTGATCGCGATAAGGCTTTTGTGGGCAGCTGTAATCTCGACGCCCGCTCCCTCCGGATTAATACCGAAGTTGGACTCCTGATCGAGAGCCCTCAACTCAATCGTCGGTTAAGAGATGCCGTCGAACTTGATTTTCATCCTCGCAACGCCTGGCATGTTCAAAAGCAATTCGACGGCAGTCTGCGTTGGGTCGGCGACGAGCAAACCCTCAAGGTGCCGCCCGCAGTATCAGGGATGCAACGGCTTGAGGATTGGATCTTCACGCTGCTGCCAATCGAGGGGGAAATGTGAACCTGCGATGCAATTCGTTGAGCGGCGGTTTGTCCGCGCGTCTGCGGGGAAAGTGGTGATTGATTTTCGAGAAACCAAGTGACCCGAATTGAGCGATTCGTCTGCTTTGTCCCGCTTTGAAAGTGCCTCTCCAAGGCAATTTACCGCCGTTTGGTGGATCCTTTGTCGCCTCTCTTGCCGAAGTTTTGGGGGGTGAGGGTGTCCTTGACGGACTTAAGCCGGGCTTTTGGAAGACGGTCTTTGGTTTTGGCGATGTCGTGCCATTGGGCGACCATTGTTTTGAGGCGATCGGGATGATTGGCGGCGAGATCGTGGAGTTCAGTACGGTCTTTGGCGAGGTTGTAGAGTTCCCAGCGGCCGAGTTTGGCGGAGGCGATTTTCCAGTCACCGGAGCGGAGGGCGCGGTCTTTGGCGAAGTGAAAGTAGAGGGGATCGTGGGGTTTGCGTGTTTCTCCTGCGAAGATGGGGAGGAGGGATTTGCCGACGAGGGGATCGATGGTGCGAGCACCGACTTTTTTGGAAAAGGCAGGTGAGCCTTCTTTTTTGCTAATGGATGCATCGACACCTCCAACGTGGCTTGGATAAGAAGCCCTTCCGACATCGAGGCAGGTGGCCATGAAGTCGATGAGGTGGGC
>CALFSW010000204.1 GCA_937916505.1 uncultured Verrucomicrobiales bacterium
AGCGATGGGGCGAAAGAAGGAGCGAATCCCTCGAGCGATATCAGGAAGAGAGGGGGGATTCTTTGTGATGAAGAAATGAAAAGCATCGAAGGCGGAGGTAGCCCCTAAAACAGGCCGGCATACTGCAGTCCGGAAGAGTCACATTCCTCTTAACTGCCTCGTTTAAAGGTTCGGCGAGGCGTTTGCGCTGAATTTTTCCGGATCATCATTTGAGCTTGGTCCTTTGTGCTCCGGGTGGGTGGCGCTCCCGCATGATGAATACGCGGTCTTAAATTTGTTTCCTTTTGTCCATATCGATGACTTCCGCCAGACGCTTCTCTGGCGACCGGACGACCCACTGCGGTCCGGTCAAAGTTTTCATCCTTGCCGGCCATTCCAATAGGGTGGGGATCGAAAGGACCTACCCTGTGTTTGGCAGGAGGATTGGGGAGACGATTCTTGCGAGACAGGCCCGGATCGCCAAAGTCTCGTGAAGCGAGAGAAAATCTGATCGACGAATGCCCTTTAAACGCCATTAAACTTATGAAGAAAAGCAGCTTGATCACTTTGACTCTTTCAGACCCGGGGGCGCTTCAAGGCCCGGCGATCAATGCTTTCACCCTTTCACAGGATGCCGTCGTTTCCGGGCCCTCATCTCTCCTGCCTACTCTCTAAGGATTGATCGGACTTTCGGTAAGGCGCAGGAGATAAAATTCTTCCTTCCTAAAATTTTGGCGGCTTGCTGGAGCCGCCCGGCCTAGATACCCCTCTCTGTCAAAGGAGAGGGGTATCGTCACTTTCCCCAATCAATCAAACCCCCGAGACCCATGCTTTCCGGAACTGTAAAAGCCACCCTCATCTTGATCTTTACCTGTGTTGCCTCATTGGGGCAGACCGAAATTCTGGCAATCGAGTTCGTGCAGGATGATCAGGCGGGATTTGATCTCTGGCCTTCCCCGTTGTCGGGGGCGACTTCCACCGCAGACTTTTCCACCGACCCGGCATTGACCTCGGGGACGACAACCGTGCAGCTAACCGCAAGGACGGGCTTTGGGCTCCCTTCAAACCGTGGTAGCAACGATGGCAACCCGGTGGGTTATACCTACCAGCGGCTTTACGAGGATTTGTTGATTGCCTTAACGCCCACGGGATTTCTGACCCTGGACTTTAGTGGATTGAATCCAAACCAGCTTTATGAATTCACGCTATACGCCTGGGATCCCGGTGCGTCCGATCCTGCCGATAAGGTTTGGTCGGTCACGGCAGGAACAGGTGATCCGGCCGTTGCCTCGGTTAATTTCCAGGATCCCTTGCTCGACAATCAGTCATTTGCGATGGTTTTTGAGATTGAGACGAGCTCGACCGGAACCTTTCAGGTGAGAAATACCGCAGGCCTTTCACAGTCGGCGATCAATGGATTCACTCTGACGAAAAGTGCGGTCGATCCCAATGCGCCACCGGTCATCACTTCGTCACCGCAGGCCGTATGGGATGGAGGGGAAGAGATTGTCATTGAGGTGGAAGTGAGTGGGCCGGAGCCGCTGACCTATCAATGGTTTCTTGATGGCGTGGCGATCAACGGGGCCACTTCGGAGAGCCTGACCCTTGCTTCTGCCACATGGCATCAAGAGGGCGAATACACGGTGCGGGTGACCAATGCGAATGGCTTGGTGGATTCGGAGCCAGCTGACATCACGGTCGATCTTCTTGAATTTCCGACCCGCGAGGAACTCACTTATGAGCCGCTTGGTCCCGCCTCCCGACGGACTGGAATTTGCATCTCCGAGATTCTTTACCATCCGGCGCAACGGATTGATGGCCGTGAGCTTGAATTCATTGAGCTCTATAACTCCCAGCCCTGGTCCGAAGACGTTTCCGGTTGGCGGTTGAGTGGTGAAGTTGATTATCTTTTCCCAAGCGGAACCTCGGTGCCGGGCTTTGGGTTTTTGGTGGTGGCACGGATGCCGGAGGATGTTGAAGCAGAGTTTGGAATTATGAAATTGGCCGGGCCTTGGTCGGGCAACCTTTCCAATGATGGCGGACGGATTCGATTAAGGAAGCCATCGGATGCCATCGTGCAGGAGGTGAATTACAACGACGATTCCCCTTGGCCGGCGGCGGCTGACGGAGCCGGGCATTCCTTAATCCTGGCCCGTCCTTCCTACGGGGAAGACGATGTTCGTGCGTGGGAAGAGAGCCACGGTATCGGAGGTTCTCCCGGGACGGGTGATGCCGTGCCCTCGGATGATTTGGATCACGTTTTCGTTTCCTCGGTGCTGAGCAATTCGGAGCCTCCCTTGGAGGACTTTATCGAGTTGAGAAATGCGTCTCCGTTTGCGATGGATTTGTCCGGCTGCTTCTTGAGCGATGCCAGGGATACCCTGGAGCTTTTCATGATTCCAAACGGCACTTCAATTCCGGCTGGAGGAACTTTGCAATTCAGTGAATCGGCTCTGGGCTTCGCGCTCGGAGCGGATGGCGATGCCGTTTATCTTTCGGACCCGTCTGTGCAGCGGGTTCTTGATGCGGTGATCGTTCCGGCAGCGGCGACTGATGTTCCTTTTATTCGTTTACGAAGTGACGGGCCGCTGCGTCGGCAGTCGGAGGCCAAAGTGGTGATCAATGAATTGATGTTTCACCCGCCCACCGACAGTGATGCGGACGAGTGGATTGAGATTCATAATCCGGGGAGTGTGATGCAGGACCTGAGTGGTTGGGCTTTTACCGATGGCATTGATTTTATTTTTCCGCAGGGGACCCGGCTCGCTCCCGGAGGATTCCTGGTGATTGCCAAAAGTAGCACCCGGACGCTTGCGAACCACCCGGGGCTTGATGCCGGGATGGTTTTTGGTGATTTCAAGGGAAGCTTGGCGGATGGTGGTGAACGGATTGCGCTTTCACGATTGGAGGGCGGAATTTTGGTGGTCGAAGACGAGTTGACCTATCGGGACTCGGATCGATGGCATCGCTTTGCCGATGGGCGTGGCGCGACTTTGGAAAGAAGAGATCCGCGGGCAGGTTCATTTGGCCCTTCGAATTGGGCTGATAGTGATGAGTCGGCGAAATCGGAATGGACCACGGTGGAGTTCAAGGGAACCCTGGCCCACGGAAACAGTGCGGCTCCGGCGAATCAGGTGCAGATGTTTCTGCTGGGACCTGGTGAGGCTTTGGTCGATCAGGTTGAGGTGATTCCGGATGGTGGTTCCAATGTGCTTGCGAATGGAGATTTCGAGAGTGGAACATCGGGCTGGTTTTTTCAGGGGAATCAGCGCCGCTCGCAACTTGAGACAGGCGAGGCATTTGCAGGAGCGAATTCGTTGAGATTGATTGCAAGCCGCCGGGGTGATCCCGGGCCAAACCGTGCCCGTGCTCCGCTCACCCGAACCCTGTCGTCCGGTTCAAAGGCCACCTTGAGGGCGAAGGTTCGCTGGCTTGCCGGACATCCTGAATTTCTGATGCGCTTTCGAGGGAACTGGCTGGAAGCTTCCGCTCGTCTCAAGGTCCCATCGAACCTGGGCACGCCGGCCGCGGCGAACAGTCAGCTGGTGGCCAATGCCGGGCCGGAAATTGAGGGAGTGAGCCATCGACCGTTGTTGCCGAAAGCAGGGGAGGAGATCAGGGTGTTTGCCGGGGTCTCTGATTCCGATGGTCTGGATGGAGTGATCCTGCAATACCGGCTCGATCCATCGGGGACGACGACAGACGCGCCAATGAACGATGACGGAGCGGGGGCTGATTTGACCGCTGGTGATGAGATTTTTTCAGGGGTGATTCCGGGGCAGGGGAATGGTGGGTTGCTTGCTTTCCAAATCATTGCAAATGATCGGGCTTCGGCTTCGGCGGATTTTCCTCCCGGCGGCGAGGCCCTGGTAAGAGTGGGGGAACCGGACAACGGGCCTTCTTTTGGAACCTACCGCATGTGGATTTCCCAAGCTTCCCTCAACGAGTGGGATGCCCAGCCCTTCCGGAGCAATGACCCCTTTCCGATCACCTTCGTTTACGATGGCGTGAGAGCGATTTACGGCGCCGGGGCCTTCTACGGAGGCAACAAGGACTCGAACAGTTTTCCAACCACCGGAACGGTTTCCTACGATGTCACCCTTCCACCCGGGGATGAGTTTCTTGGAGCCGATAAGTTGACTCTTGATCATCCGGTCCGTGATGCCACGAACCAGCGTGAACAGTTGATGCACTGGTTTGCGGATCAATTGAAGCTGCCCACTTTGCACCGTCGCGATGTCTACCTCTATATGAACGGCATCCGGCGTCGCACCATCTATCACGATGCCGAGCAACCGGACGGGGTGTTGGCGAACTCGCACTTCCCCGGAGACGACGGGGAGCTTTTCAAGACGAGCAATGACAACGAGACGAGTGATTCGGGAGTGAGAACCCGGCCCTTTGTGCGAAACGTGATCGATGTCTTTGAGGCCGATGGGATGATCCGGCCGGCCCGATACCGGTGGACCATCGGGGCGCGTGCCCGGGGCAGCCGGACCCGCCTTGATGACACGAGCATCGTGGACCTGATGCAACGCGCGGATGACACCGGTCCGGACTATGAAAGGCGCCTGGCGGAAGTCATCGATATGGACAATTGGATGCGAACCTGGGCGCTGATTGATCTTGCTTCTTTCTGGGATGCCTTTGGAAATCCAAACTGGAAAAATACCTACCTCTACAAACCGGACGGAGGAAAGTGGGTGCAATTCACCTGGGATTTTGATGTCGGCCTCGGGGTATTTAACGACCCGACGAATCAGGCTCTTTTTCCATCCAATGTGGATGCCAACCTGCGTCGGATGTATGGGACTCCGGCCTTTATCCGATCCTACTGGCGGGCGATGGAGGAATCGTTTGGGAGCTTTTTTTCCGGGGCTGCGGTCACGCCGATTCTTGAGGCAAAGCGAGCCGCTTATGCTGATGCCGGTCTTAATTTCACTTCTCCATTTTCCCCGAGCGGCCCGTATGGCCTCCCGGTGATAACCTGGATCGACCGGCGATCCGCATTTATTCAACCGCAGCTCAATGCCGTGAATGAACCATTTGCGGTGACGGCCCCGGCTGATGGCAGCTCGACTACGGAACAATCGGTGATGTTGTCCGGGAGCGCTCCGGTGAGCGCCACCGCTATTCAGGTGAATGGCATTCCGTTGGATCTCGATTGGACTTCGGCGGGTGACTGGACGGCTTCGTTCGTCCTGCAGCCCGGAGAAAATGTCCTCATCGTGAGGTCGCTTGGATCGGATGGAGAGGAGATCGACAGCGGGCTTTTGACGGTCACTTATACCGGAGGTGGAGGATGGCCTGATTTGGTCATCAATGAGTGGATGGCCTCGAATCAGAAAACGATTCCTGATCCTGCGGATGGAAACTTTGACGATTGGTTTGAGCTCTACAACCCGGATTTGCTGACTGCGGATCTTTCCGGGTGGTTTTTGAGCGACGATCCGGCTGATCCTTTTAAGTTTCAAATTCCTCCGGGTTATCAAATTCCTGCGGGAGGTTTTCGTCTCGTCTGGGCGGACGATGAGACCGTGCAGAATGATCCAGGTCTTCGGTCGGATCTGCATGCGGCCTTTAAGCTCGCCGGAGGAGGAGAGAGTCTCCTGCTTTCAGCACCTGATGGTTCGCTGATTGACCGGGTGGACTTTGGTCGACAGTCGCCTGACAAGACGATGGGCAGGCTTGGCGATGAGGTCGCTGCATTGGCGGGCCCGAGTCCTGGAACGATCAATGGTGCCGCTGCGATCAACCCGAGCGCCACTCTGCAAATCGATGGTTCGATTTTGACGTTCTCGATTGTGACCGAGCCCGGCTTTCTTTACCTGGGCGAGGTCAGCCGCGACCTCATCAATTGGGAGCCTCTGGGTGACGCGGTTTCCGCCACCGGAAGCATTTTAATCTTCACAGATACCAACGTTGAAGACCGCCGTTTTTATCGATTCCGCCGGACTCCTTAGACCGTCGCCTTCTTTCGTATCAGATGAAATAGAATGATACCGCGGAAATTTTTTGGTCTCTCGTTGTTTTGCGTTCGCTTTTTAGGAGCGGCAAGCGGAATGACATGCTGAAGTTTCTACTTCACGGCCGCTGGTCCCCAGACTTCTTTCATGACCTTGAAGGCCTTGGGGTCGTGATCCTTGAGCTCGGCTGCCACGAAGGGGTAGAAGTCGTTGTGATAAAGATAGGCCTCGGTCGCTTCGGCAAAATATTCCTTATGATTGGTGGCGGCGTAGTGTTTGACGGTGCGGCCGTTGAAGAGCTTAACTTTCTCAAGGATCCCTTCTTCGATGGCCGAGTCATAAGCCGCGATGATCGACTTGTCGTCGAAGCTAAGAATCTGATCGTGATACGCATGAGCCAGTTCGTGAAGGATGACCGCCGGGTGCTTGAGAAGTTGATCTCTGGAATACAAGGCGGCGGCTCTGGTGATGTGAACTTTTTTGGCAAGACGTGGATCATACCCCCGATCCTTCAACCATCCGGCTCCCGGATGATACTGCATCGCCGACAACTCCGGATGCTGGTGCTCGAGCCAGATCTCCATCTTTTTCATTTTTTCGAGAGGCTCCCCGGGAAGGAGGATGGAAATTCTTTGAAGATGGTTGGCGAGCATCTTGAGGGCCTTCTCGCCCTCGTCGGCATGTTTGCCACCTTTCAAGAGGGCCGGGTCGACGTGGATGGTCCATCCTTCGAGGTTTTGTTGAACGGGCTCAAACCAACCGACTTTCTCGGGCCGGGGAGTCTCTTTTTTTTCTCCGAAGGCAAACCATGCCGTTGAGATGAGAAGGAGAAGCGGAGTGGCGAGCTTGAGAATTCGAAATGAGGAAAATCGAGGGCGGGAGTGAAAGTCGGATTTTGAAAACATGGTGTGATAAGCGGGTCGGGGTATCTACGGGCATTTCGCACCTGGTATTGCATCCTGTTCCTCGAACCTGTTGAATGGTTCTGATGCAACGTATTACTCTCGTTTTCCTCACCTGCTTGTCATGCGCGGCCCTTGCCAGGGAAAAGCCCAATATACTTCTCCTCTTCGCAGATGATCTTGGCCGATAC
Source organism: uncultured Verrucomicrobiales bacterium (assembly GCA_937916505.1). Classification (GTDB taxonomy): domain Bacteria; phylum Verrucomicrobiota; class Verrucomicrobiia; order Verrucomicrobiales; family Akkermansiaceae; genus SW10. Next base: position 7,039 of record CALFSW010000204.1, read on the forward strand.
GCTTCAGCCTACTCTTCAAAAGAACAGCCTTCGGTCAATGACATCATTTCGACGCCGACCTTCGATCGTCTCGCCTCCGAGGGTGTTCTTGCCACCAACGCATTTGTCTCGGCACCATCGTGTTCCCCTTGTCGCGCGGCTTTGATTTCAGGCCGTCATTTTTTTACCAATGGCTCCTGCTCCCAGCTACACAATCGTTGGCATGGACCGGACAAAAACGATCCCTGGAACGACGTGACCGGCTATGCCGAGATCCTTCAGAAGACCGGTTACCATATTGGCTTAACCCACAAGGACCATGTTCGAGGAGAGCGTTTTGGACCCCAGTTCAATCAGGCCGGCCGGAAGGTCAATGGCTTTTCCCAGTATGTCAGCAAGGGGAGTGACATTCCGAAAGGAAAGGAAGATCTCTATGAGGAATGTCGGGCCAACTTCCGTCACTTTTTGGCGAAGCGGAAGAAGGGCCAGCCATTCCTTTATCACTTTCATCCCACCAATCCCCACCGTTCCTGGACGAAGGGTTCGGGAAAAAATCTCTGGGAACTCGATCCCGACAAACTGAAGGGGAAGATGCCACCCTTCCTGCCCGATGTTCCCATCGTTCGGGAAGACCTTGCGGATTACCTCGGCGAAGCGATGGCATTTGATGAATGCTGCCGGGTTCTTCTCGAGGAGCTGAAAGTGATGGGGGAGTACGATAATACCCTCATTGTCATCTCGGGTGACCATGGGGCTCCCGGGTTCCCACGTGGAAAGACCAATTGCTATGACTTCGGGGCACGTGTTCTTTTTGCGGCTCGCTGGCCCGGGCACATCAAGGCCGCGCAAACGATCGAGAAACCGATCTCGCTGATTGATCTCGCTCCTACCTTCCTGGCTGCTGCGGGTGTCGGGAAAGCAGACTCCATGCACGGCGAAAACCTCCTGCCCGCTCTCAAGGCGGGCGACCACTCAGGTCTCCGTTCATGGGCCCTGATCGGTCGCGAGGTTCATGTCGAAAGCGCCCGCGATCGACAGCTGCCATACTCGATGCGGTCCCTGCGAACCGCCGACCATCTCTATATCATTAATTTCACCCCGGAGCGCGCTCCGATGGGTGACCTTCTCGCCCTCAAAAAAGGTCCCATTTCGTTTAATGACCTCGCAGGCAAGACCCGCCTGACTTTTGCTGATGTTGATGCCGGTCCCACCAAAGCCTTTATGGTTTTGAATCGAGACAAACCGGAGTTCAAATTTCATTGGGATCTTGGCTTTGGTCCCCGACCTGCGGAGGAACTCTACGACCTCAAAAAAGATCCTCATCAGATTAAGAACGTCGCAAAGGATTCCGATTATCAACGGACCAGAGACGCCCTGCACGCCCGGCTCATGGCTGAGTTGACCAAGCATAAAGATCCCCGAATCAATGGAGATCAGTTTGACTTTCCGCCGTATTGCAAGATTGGCTTGGAGAAGAAGTGATCAATTTCAGTGATCTCTGGTTCAGATCGATGCTCATCAAGAGCCACTTTAATCAAGTCTGCGAAAAAAATCGTGGCTGAGGGCTAACCCTCTCTCCCGATTCGATCCAAGGTTCTGAACAGAGAAGAGAAGCGTAAAAAAATCGAAGCGATCAAGATGAGGTTTGTAAGGAGCTTCATTTAGAGATGTCTGAAAACGGACCTACTCCCCGACGGTCAGGGTCAGGGTCCAGGCACCTGCTTCCCCATCCTTGGTGTAGGCCTTGTCAGCGATCTTGATCGTTTCTTTTTTGAGGGGACCCTTGGTCTGGGAGTGTCCTTCAAACTTCGCTTCGTTGTGATGGAGGGCGATGGTTTCGGGGACTTTGGGATGCCTGCTATTGGCTTCGATGCGAAGAAGGGATTGACCTTCCTTTTTCAGCGAAGTGAAAATCCTGGTTCCAAATTTGACTTTGGGATTGGCAGCGAGGCTGGCCATGGAATAGTAGGAAAGATCTTTTCCGTCGAGGGGGTCACTGGAATACCAGGCAACGGATTCTTTGGCGGAGCCGGCGTCGTATTCCAGCTGGCGGAGGTTCGTCAGAGAGACTGTGGCCGAGGAAGCCTCTGCGTGCCGCTCAAGGAGGATCAAGGTGAGTTTGTCACTTCGGTTGGCAAAGGTGGGGGTCCAGGCACGGGGGACGAATCCAAAGGTCTCGATTCGAAAGTTTCTCTTGGTCGTGGGGGAAGTGATTGTGATTTTTCGATGATCGAGTTTGTCTCCACCAATTGAGTAGTAACGGGCACCTGTATAGTAAGTGGTTGTTCCTTCGGTGATCTTCTCCTTTTTGTTGACCTTGCCGTCTTCGGCCTTCCACTTGACGAGCTCGAGTTCGCGGATTTGCTTCTTGTCGATCAGTCCGGGGATTTTTTCGATGATTCCAGCCACGGTGTCGTAGTCTCCCGCGATCGATTTTTTGATGAGGTAGTCGCTGTATTTGTTGGGCATCTCGAGAAGCCAGGCCTCTTGGGCGGAGAGAGTCGCAACGGTTGCCGTGAAACAGAGGATGAGTTTGGAAACGGTCGTTTTCATAATCCCTAAAACCTCATAGAGATCCCTGTCTTGTCCAGCGCAAAGCAACGGGCTATGCCTGCTTGTGGAAATGAACGAGTATCACGCAACAAGTCTGTTTGACGTCAAAACACTCAAGTTTGGGTCGGCGATGCACATGAGGTATCGGCATCCGATCTTTTTGCTGTTTCGCTACTTCTACCTGATTCTGGTGCCGATTGGGGCTTTGCTGCTCTATCTGGGCGAGCAGGCTTTGGGATTTGTCTGCATTTTGGTGGGGCCGTTGTTGTTCATGAGGAAGGTGTTTTGGCAGTACCGCTTGATTCACGGTTCCAAGTCATCGCCCCAAGCGGGGCAGGAGCTTGGATGGACCTTTACGGAAAAGAAGATTCATCAGGAATCGAAAGGGCATGAAAAGACCTTGAAGTGGCGGGATTTCGACGATCGCTTTTTGTCTCCCAAGGGCATTCTGCTCTACTTGCAGAAGGACCAGTATTTCATTTTGCCTAAGTCAGCCTTTTCTTCGAAGGAAGATTTTGAGGCGGTGAGCAAACTTTGCGAAACGAAGATTCAAGTGAAGCGATGAAAGAGGTTGTCGTATACACAGACGGTGGAGCGCGGGGAAATCCCGGACCGGGAGGCTACGGCGCGGTCGTGACCTTCGGGCGGCATCGCAAGGAGCTGAAGGGGGCCTTTGATCATACCACGAACAACCGAATGGAGCTGATGGCTGCCATTTCGGCGCTGGAGATGCTGAAAGAGCCCTGTGAGATCACCTTGCATTCGGATTCAAAATATGTCGTCGATGCCATGGTCAAGGGATGGCTCAAGGGCTGGAAGAAGCGTGGTTGGCTCAAGTCAGATCGAAAGCCGGTTCTCAATCAGGATCTCTGGAAACGCTTGGATGAAGCGGCTTCCGGTCACAAGATCATCTGGAAATGGGTGAAGGGGCATGCCGGGAATGAATTGAACGAGAGGTGTGATGAACTCGTGCACGAGGCAATCGACGCGGGGAATTTGGTGATCGATCAGGGATACCTGGATCAGCAGGCGGGAGAGCCCGGGTTGTTTTAGCTTCTCGTTGGCAACACAAAAAAAATGCCGGAACCCGTGAGGATTCCGGCATTTGAAAAATTAGGTCGCTTACTTACGACGGCGAATGAAACCGAGTGCAGCAATGCTCAGGAGAGCAAGACCACTGGAAGATGGCTCGGGAACAGCGGTGGCATCGAGCTGCGCATAGTCGAGGCTCAACCAGCGCGAGGTGCTGCCGGTGTTGGTGCCGCGCAAGGTCACGTAGTTATCTGCTCCTGGCCCAACGACGCCACCGACATCAGCGAGGGTGAAGCCCGGCGAAGTCCAGTCACCGTTTTGGTCACCGTTTACAACGTCTTGGGTGTAGATCGGCGTGCCGTTCATGCCGACTTCAATGTCCCAGCCGATCGCGTCAGGCTGGTCAAAACCGTTGGTAATGCCGAAGGTGATCGTGATTAGATCAGTCGCGCTCACCGTGTTCGGGAAGTTGAAGTGGAAACGCAGATCGTTGTCATTTCCGGTCCATGCGCGCTCCATGTTCGCCTCGTTGGTGGCGACGATGCCGATCGGCCCGGGATAGGATCCAGCAAAATAGTAGTCATCATCGATGTCGCGACCCGCGCCTTCTCCACCGGTGTTGGCCGGGTTGCCCGGAAGGGCGTTGGTGGGACCATTCTCCTGGACGAAGCGGACTTCTTCGCCACCGGTGCCCGGACCAGTGCCACCGCCTGCTCCTGACCACTCCTGGGCATTGTCGATTTTTCCAGCGTTCCAAATGGTAGCAGCGCCACTACTGGCAATCGCAAAGGAGCTGAGTGAAAGAGTGATGAGGATTTTTTTCATAGTATAAGCTTGTGTTGTGGGATTTCAAAAAAAGAGCCGTCGGTAACAAGAAAAATCGTCTTTTAGAAGGCTATTTAAACGCTTGATAGCCTGTCGGACTCTGTGTGTAAACATTATTATCGGATTTAGAGGTGGATT
>CALFSW010000205.1 GCA_937916505.1 uncultured Verrucomicrobiales bacterium
ATCGGCCGGGGTCTTCCGAAAGACGACGTGAAATCACTTGAGTGGCGGAAGAAGGCAGCAGAGGTCGAATCAGCTCAATCGAAAAAGTGACCACCGACCGATCGGAGAGTTGAGGACCCGGCATCGAAAATCTTCATCCGCCTGTCTCTCTTGATGGCGGGGGCGCATTTAGGTGATGACTCCGAGCTCGGTGAGCTGCCGGGTCGCGGTGCCGGCGAAGTCGCGGTTCGCGGCGGGGGAGGCCGGGGAAGGATGCAGGATTTTCCCCAATTCATGGGTGTCGTTTTTTACGGCGGCCAGTTGCTTTTCGGCGAAGGCTCCGACGCCGATGAGTTTGTCGGGTTGGAGGATTTCGACGATGCGGGCGAGATGCGCAAAGCAGGCCTTTTCAACCGGCTCCATGGAGTCGCGGGGAAGTTTGTCCGGGGTAAGATTGGCTCCGGTGTCCTTCATCCAGACGAGGGGGCAAAAGTTGGCGATGAAGTGATTTTCGAAGAACTGATCGGCAGACTCGTAGAGGTCGGAAAAGAGTCCCCAGAGCCGGCGGCCGGAGACCTCGGAGCGTTCGCAGTCGAAACCGGTGATCGGCCGTTTCGGGTGTTCGGGGTCGGGCTTTTCAACCGGTCCCGAGATGCCCATCCAGTCACGGACGTGGGGGATTTCGCCAAAGGGCACGCCGGTTTGGGCCATGCCGTAGGGGCCGGGGTTCATTCCGAGAAAGAGGATCTTCTTTTGACCGCTGCCAAATCGGGTGAGGTAGTCGCAATGACGATCCCAGGCGTATTCGAGCGGGTTGTAAGTGTAAGCGACGGGATCGGGAAAGGTGAGGCCACGGAGTTCCCTGCGGAGATCATCGGCGGCGGCAATCAGAGGATGTTTGCTCATGGTGTCGGTGCTTGCAGTTCGGACCAGCGTCCGACGGAAACGTCTTCTTCTTTCATCAGATCGAGTGCTTTTTGAGGTCTTCGAGGTCCACAAATTCAAGGGAGACGACCGAGGTGGCATTGAGGTCGACTTTGGGAGGGCTGCCGTGGTCGAAGGCTTCCTTCCAACGAAGAACGCAAAGGCACCAATGGTCTCCCGGCTTCAGGCCCGGGAAGGAAAACTCCGGCCTTGGAGTGATGAGATCGTTCCCCTGATTTTTGCTGAAGACCAAAAATTCCTCCGTCAGCACGACACAGACGCAGTGAAGGCCACGGTCGCCCGCTCCGGTGCGGCAGCGGCCGTCGCGGAAGAAACCTGTCATGGGGTTGATGGAGCAGGTGGCCAGTTCTTCGCCAAGAACGTTGAGATTTGACATGAGAGGACCTTGGCTGCGGCCGGATGGTCTGGCAAGCCGGAGAGGGGAAACGATTCTGTGACAGCTATCCACGATTTCGAACAAGGGAGATGAGAGGTCCCTTTTTTATACGGTGCCTCTCGTCCCTGGTTTTGCTCCAAGGTGCATGAGTGATCGTCTCCGCCACCGAATAGAAACCCAAGAGCAATTAAGGCGCAGTGAAAGTTGATAAAGGGACGCCAGCGAGAAGAGCCCCAAGAGCGATTATGGCGTAGTAAAAGACGATAAAGGGGGCTTTGACAACATCCCCCAAGG
>CALFSW010000206.1 GCA_937916505.1 uncultured Verrucomicrobiales bacterium
GTTGAGCAAATGACTGATTGGAGTTTGGGAGATTTCATTACGAGTTTAGGCTAGGGGTTATTAAAATGGAGGCTTCGCTTGCGCATCGCCCCCCTGAAATAATTCTAAAAATTGCAAGACGAACGCCGGCCCCCTATCGGCGGCGGCGCAACACCGAGGCAAATCCAGCGAGCCCCAGCAGGATTGCAGAGCCCGGCTCTGGGACTGCCTGGAGATCAATCTGGTAATGATAAACCCGGTTGGTTACGGCGGGGTTGGAGGACCAGTCAGAGCCCATGAGAGCAATGTCTCCGGCGACCGTGACGGTGCTTTGCGCAATCACGAGCACGTCATCAGCAGTGCCGCCTGAAAAAACCGCCGAAACGGGGCTCAGCGTCCCGGCAGCGCTCGCAAAGAAGCCGCCGACGATGGTCGAACTGGCCGGAAGGTCGAAGGTGCCTGCACCGAGAGATCCGCTGACGTCCGTCAAAGCTGTGCCATTGGCCAGATCCGCCCCCACCCAGATGACATCGTAGTTCCCGGTGTCGTGAATTCCCCCGCCACCTTGAATTGCAAGGAAGGGTGTCCCACTCGCTCCGCCGTTGGTGCTGGACTGGTAGTTGAAAGTCGACAGACCCAAATCAATGGTCTCTGCGCCAGTCGTGGTGTAGGCGAACTGGTTGGAGATCACCATGAAGTCGCCCGCAGTATCGGACGTAGTCCCGGTTGTCGGAGCGGTGGCGGGATCCAACCCGCCCACGATGGCGGCCTGAGAGGACAGTACCCCTGTTGCAAGGACAATGGCGTTGGCGAGCAGGTATCTGGTTTTCATAAGGTGTCTTATTATTTGGAGTATTTTAATCTCGGAGAGAAAAAGAGAGTCCGATCCTACCGTCCAACATGCTGGACAACAAGGGACAAATTATCCTTTGCTAATAATCTAGCGTTGTCTGGACATCACTTTCAAGTTAGCCAGCGCGCCTGCGTGGGCGGGATCGATCTTTAACAAGGCCTCGAGCTGGGAGATCGCTTCAGCTCCTCGACCTAACCGGTAGAGCGCCACCGACAGATTCAGCCGGGCGTCGAGGAGATCTGGCCGGAACTCGATGCAGTTGCTGAAATGACTGGCGGCGACGGTATGATTACTTTTCTGGATCGCGGCGAGCCCAAGCACGTAGTAAAGGCCGGCAATTCGCCGGGTGATTGGATTGGTCGCCAGATCTGGTTTCCCGGGTAACGCCATTTTCAAGTAGCGGATCGCCTCCAACGGGAAACGGTCTTGAAACTGAATCCCCAGTTCGACAAGCGTCCCGGCTCGAGTCGGTCGCTGTGAAAACGTGCGTCCTCCAAATCCGGTGATCTCCATTCGCCGGGCATCACCTTCACTCGCCAGCAGGGAGGCATCGCGGATCCAGCGGTCAGCATCAATCGGCCCGCGATAAAACGCGCCAACCTCGCCACGGCGATCGAGCAGGCATGAATACGGCACGGTGAGCTCAGTGTCACGGTCGAGCAGGGCGTGCTCCAGGTGCTTAATCTTGTGCAGGGCGGAGCCCACCGCCCACCCCCATCGAAAAGTAAACTTCTCGGCTTCAACAAATTCTCGCACGCCCTTTTCATCGGCCTCTTGATCCGCAATGGCCTCATCGATGTTGATGGCGAGCACCTCGATGCCCGCAGCTTTCAACTGTGTGGAGGCACGCTCCATCGCTCGCAGTTCCGCTTTGCAATTCGGGCACCCACTCGCCCAAAAGATCACCAATCGGACCAGTCCGGTATTCGCGATCGGACGCAGTTCGCCCTCCGGCGTCCGGTATCTTAAATCGGGCAGCGGCACACTTCCTGCCAGCAAAGTGCGGCTCGCATCCAGAACCGGCAACGCCTGCGGGAGCGCCGGAAGCGCCGTACCCTGAGGCTTGACTTCGACCTTTCGGGCCGCTCCCTCCCCTTGTTTCAAATACCACCATGAACTGGCCGTCACGCCGGAGAATTCCTCCCGCTCCCCGAAAGGCCAGCGCACCACGACCGAGCGAATCTCCTCGCCCTCACCAATTCCGAAATGCAGCCACTTGCTCGACTGTGAAAGGAACCCACTGCCCGCCGCCAGCGTCCTCGCCTGCAGACTCCCATCGGTGAAAGTGATCTCGACGCGCGCGCCGATACCATCCCGATTGGCCTCGGCCCCCTGCACCCGCAAGGCCACGAAGCGCCCGGCGTTCTCACTTGCAGTCATTTGGTTCATCATCAGGCGCAGCGACGGAGCCGAACGATTACGCAACCACATGTCCAGATCGCCATCCCGATCCCAGTCGACCAACGCCAACCCGCGCGCGTCGTCGGGAAAATCGAGGCCGCTGATCGCGGAAACATCGGCGAAGCCACGCCCGCCCGGCAGCTTGGGGGCCGGGCGATTGAGGAAGGCCATATTGCGTTCGTGTCCGCTGATCGAATCACCTGACTTCATCGCTTTCAAGGTCGCTCGCCAAGCCGTGACGTAACGCTTTTCGGCATCGCGATCTCCTCTACTTCCCTGTCCGGGCGCCACGACCTGGCGCCAGAAAAAACTTCAGAGATCGTCGGCTCGATCATTGGTCAGGTAGCCGTTCGCCACGACCAGATCCTCCCAACCGTCGTTGTCCAGATCAGCAAACAGCGACCCCCATGCCCAGCGAGCCATCGCCACCCCGGCCACCTCGCTCAAGTCTTCGAACCGGCCGTCCCCTCGCGCCCGAAACAGCGTATTACCGCGCGCCATGCGGCGGGTCGCGGTGACCTCATCCGCTGCGCGGCTATTCAGGAATCGCTTTTGGTAGGTCACACGGTTGCCCGCCGATGAGAACATGTTGGAAACATAGAGATCGGGTTGACCGTCGCGATCATAGTCACCCCACGCGACCGACATCCCGGACGCCTGATCCTCGACCCCTGCTCCGGCAGCAACATCGACGAAGAGACGTGAGCCCGGAGTCGGTCCCTGATCGTTGCGATAGAGATTATTGCGCCCGAAGTCGTTCGCGACATACAGGTCCGGGTCGCCATCGCCATCGAAGTCCTCCCACGAAGCCGCCTGGCTAAATCGCGTGTTGTTCTTGTCCAATCCGGTCTCCTCAGTCACGTCACGGAAACAAAACCCGCCCAAGTTCTTCAGAAGAACATTCGCCACCCCGTTCTCGGCGTCCGTGTAGGGAATCGGGTAGGAGCCGATCGTTCCCGAGCTCCCAGCCCCGTTGGTTCCCGAGCCGCTGTAGTTGCAGAGGTAGATGTCGAGCAGACGATCACCATCGTAGTCCGCCGCGGCCAGCGAGAATGGATTCGTGGCCGAGTGGTGCGCCCCCCGGAAGGTGAACTTCCCGTGACCATCGTTTTCCATGAACAGTAAGAACGGCGTGGCGGCCGCGACCAGGTCCTGATCGCCGTCGTTGTCCAGATCCACGAACAGCGCGGCAACCGTTTGCTCCAACCAGTCGACACCAGCCACCACCGATCGATCATCCAAAGTTCCATCGGCAAGGTGGATCAGGAGACGGTTGGGCAAAGCACCGCCGTCCGGCACGTAGATGTCGTCGATCCCATCGCCATCGGCATCACCAACGGCCAGCCCGTTGTATCCCAACAGAGCACCGCCTTCCGCCTGCGGGATCACCCGCGCCCAGTGGTTGTTGCCTTGTAAATACTGATGTGGATACGCACGCACTCCGGCCATCGCAGCTGCCGTCCGATCCGCGAACAAGGTCTCGCCCCCGAGTTCCAGATCGGAACTCTCCGCATGCTCAAGCATGATTTCACGGATGAGCGGTGCCGCTCCCTCGGTTGGAGAATGCCACCTCAGACGCCAGCGCGCAGACTCCTGCGACCGCGCCGAGCCGCCTCCCGTTGCACCATCACCATTGGCAAGAACGATCGTCTCGAACTGCTCGTGTTCGTCTTGCCCCGGCGAGATTCGCACCACCTTAAACTTGATCCGGGCCGCGTCAAAACGCTCTCCCCAGCGTTGTAATTCGGCAGCGACTTCGGCAGTTCCTGACAACGATAGTGCTCTCACTTCGGTCTCAGCTGTCGAAAAGATCCTCCCTTTCTCGTGACGACTGATCGGGTCGGGAACAAGCCAGGAACCCTGGCAATCGTCGCTCAGAAGTGCGGCGATCAACCCAGCCGATTCTCCTGACTGCAAAATGAGCGCTTTCTTCAATCGACCCAACTGCTTACCGACGCGGTCGCTCAGCTTCTCGCCCATCCATCCGCCTGCTTCCGGATCGGTCAGGGCAAGCTGCGCACTCAGTCCGCCATCCAGACGCTCCCCATTCCCAGGTTCATCAACAAGCCGTGCGTCGGTCGTCGCGATTGCAGTGGGAGTCGCAATCGTCGATCCACCACCTGGCCTCGGAGGCTCAAATCGGCGGACCTCGAGAAGTTCAAGCTCCGAGCCTGATCGTCCAGCCAACGGATCGTCCTTGCCCTCACCTGATTTTCGATCTCTGACGAAAAAATACCCAAAGGCGGTTAAGGCAATCACACCCGGGACAACCCAGCGGGCAGAGCGAACGATGGCATGGAATCGCCTCTTCATGATAGAACTTGGATTTTTGAATGCAGGAAAAACATCACTATTCCCAAAACAAGGGCGTTGCAATCTTTGCAAATTTACTCCGAATCAATTCGGCTCTGTTTGAAGCCTGCTTCCCACTTTCACCCGGGACATAAATCCTTCCCTTCCGCCAGTTCACGAAAACCGCACAATTCCGTCCGCCTGTGTTATTTACCGGTCTCAAGGCCCACCCATTTCCATAAATTGTGAAGTGACCACTCCGCCTGTGGGATCGGCTCCGTTTGAATAGAAGTAGCGAATTTTTAAAGGTTTCTCCTTTGCAATTGATGCCTTCCAAGCGCCGTCCTCAAAACTCAGAATAATGGTTTTCTCTTCGCCCTTTCGACATTTCGTTCTTCCGTGACCCTCAACGGGTTTGCATTCCCGAATCTCTATTTTCAAACCCACAAAGTGCTTTTCCACTTCAAATTCGGGATTCTTGCGCAAGATTTCAGTCGTCTTTTTCTCGTCGTGAATCTCGAGGATATCCGCCTCGATTAGCCAATCCTCCATTCGCGTCAGGTTAAGAATAAAGGCTACCTCCGGTAGTCTCAATTTCGCCT
>CALFSW010000207.1 GCA_937916505.1 uncultured Verrucomicrobiales bacterium
TCACTCGTCTTCGTCGGAAGGCTTTTTGTCTTCCTCCTCTTCCTCTTCCTCTTCCGATGCACCACTGCGTTTTCCTCGCTCGAGGCGCTCGGCGAGGCGGCCTTTGGCTTTTTCGGCACGGAATTGGACTCTCTCGGAGTCCCCGTTTTCGATGAAGTAATCAAGAACGTCGTCAGCCCAGGCTTCGGTTTGCGAAATCATGGCGTCGATGACGAAAACTTGTTCGGTTTCTCCGGTGGCGATGCCGGCGACGTCGCTCCAGTAGAGGGCCCGGTCGTCCTCGTCCATGTCCGGGCCATCCTCATCCTTAAGGAAATCGATGAGAGCGTTGAAGCCCTCGCCCCGGAGGCGGTCGTCTTCTTCCTGGGAAGTGTAGTCAAAGAGGGCTTCGAACCGGGAGTCATCGGGCCAGTTGCGGAGGGCATAGACTGCGGCAGCTTTCATCTTGGGATTGTCACCTTCGAGGTTCTCCTGCACGAGCGAAGCCGCTTCATCCCCACCGCCCGAACCCATCAGGCGCAGGAGTGCGACCTTGGAGTCTTCGTCCGCCGTGTTTTTGTAGGTTCCAACCATGCCTTTGGAAAAGGCGCTTGGGTCGTCCGATTTGCGAACGACGCCGCTCAAGACATCGACGGCCTTACTCTTAATGGAAGCATTGGAAGAGGAGGTGATGATGCCCAAGAGACTCTCGAAGTTTGAAGTCGAAGCCATTTTCTTGGTGGCGTTGAGAGCGGCCAAACCGGGGCCTGTTTCGTCTGCTTGACTGGCGTATTCGATGAGGGCGGAGAGCGCGCTTTCATCGCCCCGGGCACCGACAAGTTCGAAGAGTTTGGTCCGGGTTCCGGAATCCATGTCAACGTCCTTGGCGTAGGATGCAATCTTTTCGCTGATGTCAGTGTCGTCGGTGGCTTTCCCGATGTTGAGGGCCTGGAGGTAGGTGGCACGGTCGTTCCCTTCCGTTGCGCCCAAAGTAGCAAGCCGGTCGAGAAGAAGCTGAACATCGGCGCCTGAGAGTTTGGCCTCCGTAGGGGGATTTTCGGGGTCCTTGAAGATTGCGGTAATCTCGTTGATGCGTTCGGTTTTGTCGTTTTGATTGGATTTTCCAACGTAGACGAAGCCAGCGACGATAAGGCCGGCTACGAGAGCGGCGGCAATCATTCCTTTGACGGCGTTACTCATGCTTTTGCCCTGTCCTGACGGAGTGATGGAGCCTAGTCCGACTCCACCAACGGTTCCAACGCTACGGGGTTGAACGATCGGTGACGGTTGGGCGGGTGGACCAAGAGGTGGCATTGGGGCGGCAGCGGGCTGAACTGGCGCAACGGGTGCGACAGCACCTGCGACCAAAAGAGGGTTGGCTGGAGCAGCCGGTTGCGCCGGAACCGCGGGGGTGCCTCTGAGGGCAACGGTAACTTGAGGGGCAATAGTTTGGATCGGAGGAGCGGCGGCAACAGGTTGGACTGGAACAGGTGCAACCGGTGCCGGTCCTTGGGCTGCCATTGGTGGAGCTGCGATCGGTGGGGCTGCGATCGGGGGGGCTGCTGGAGCAGGTTCCTGCCCGGGAATGAGTAATTTTGGTCGCGCAGCTTGAGGTGTGGCATGGACCTGTTGGGATGCCGTATGGAGGGACGGAGCCTGCCCGGCGGGCGGTTGAATGGGCTGCGGAGCAGTTGTGGTATTCACCGGTGCGGGTGCTCCCTGGGGATTGACCAGAGGGGCGCCAGTTTCGGCAGCAGGTGCTGCTTGGGAAGGATCTGAGGGAACCTCGGGAGTTCCGTCTGCGGGGTTATTTTCACTCATAAGGAATTTTTTTAAGGATTTGCGGGCATCACTGGGCCGATCTTCCATGGGGCGGGCGATATGCCACATGACCCAGTCGGAAACCCACGTCGGAAGATCGGGGCGGAGTTCGGAGATTGGAATGACCTCGTTCTGAAGGTGGGCGGTCATCACCTGGGGGGCGGTTTCGCCATCGAAGGGATGCCGACCAGTCAGACAGTAGTAGTAAACACAGCCGATCGAATACATGTCGGTGCGCTTGTCAAGGGGAGTGCGCTCGAATTGCTCGGGCGCCATAAAGTGGATGGAACCGAATACGGCATCGCCGTGGTCAATGGTTTGTAGCGAGGGCTTGGGGGAAAATTTGGCGAGACCAAAATCAACGAGCTTTAACTGAAAGCGCCCGCTGGGCAGCCAGGTCACCATGAGGTTGGTCGGCTTGATGTCCCGGTGAACAAGGTCGAGGTCCTGTGCCGCGATGAGGGCTTCCTGGCTTTGCACGGCCACTTCGCGAAAGTCCTCATAAGTGAGGGTGCCGCGCTCGACCATTTCATCGATGGTGCGACCGGAGAGCAGTTCCATGACCACGTAGGGTCCGTCTTTATCCACTCCCGCATCGAAAACGGTGACGATGTGAGGGTGCTGGACCGAACAAAGGGCGGTGGCCTCTTTGAGCATGGCTTCCGTGGCCTCTTCCTGATTTTCGTAGCCACCGTCGGCAAGGACCCGCTTGATCGCGACTTCGCGATTCAGATGGCGATCGAAGGCCCGGTAGACTGCACCGACGCCTCCCTGGCCTATCTTACTACGAATTTCATAGCGATCGTCGGACATGGGTTGAGGGGAGAAGTCTCCCTATTGAGAGCGGGTAATCAAGTTCAGTTATGGACAAATATATCGCGATCCGGACTTTTTCGCTTCAATCTCGGGCATGGGATCGTTTTTGGCTCTCGTCGTGATTGTTTTGGTGGCTCTCCTGGTGGTGAAGATTGGCTCCAGTGCCCTTCAACTGACCGGGATGTCAAAGCCCGTGGCTCGATTTCAGGCGGCCTCGGCGTTCTTTGGGGTGGGCTTTACGACGAGCGAGGCCGAGCAGGTCGTGAGTCATCCGGTGAGGAGGAAGATCATTCTGCATTTGATTGTGGCTGGAAACATTGGCCTGACTTCGGCGCTGGCGACCCTGCTGGTGACGTTTATGGGAAGCGAGGAGAGGGGGCTTGGGACGACTTATGCGTGGCTGGGCGTGGTGGCCCTGGGCGTTCTCGTGGTGGGATTGTTTTTCAATCTGAAAGTGATCAGAGAGCCCCTGGATCGCTTGATGAGAGCGACTCTTGAAAAAGCCGGAATGAGTCGTGTCATCGATTATGACTACCTCCTCAATTTGCAGGATGGATTTTGCGTCTTCGACGGCGAAATTCACGAAAACCACCCTTGGGTGGGGAAGAAGCTCTATCAGGTGAGGCCTGCTGATGTCGGCGTGATCGTCCTCGGGATCTACCGTGACAACGGCGATTTCGTCGGAGCTCCTCAAAAGGACACCGTGATTGCAAAAGGGGATGTCCTGATGGTTTATGGACGTGATGAGGACGTGACGAAAGCGCTGGAGGCCCTTAGTCCGGATTCTCCATGAGCTTGTTCATGGCGTGTCCGTATTCGACATAGGAATCGTAGCATTGCTGCCAGTTGGGCTCTTCGCCGTCGGTGGCGTGGAAGACCGTGGCGACGTGGGGTTCGATGGCGAGGCCACCGTTGTAGCCGTCTTTTTTGAGTTCGGAAATGATCTCACGGACCTTGGCCTGACCATCGCCCGGAAGGGTGTATTTTGCGGGCTCGGTTTCTCCGGCGGGAGGATTGGTGCAGTCCTTGATGTGGACGTGGACGACGTGTTCTTTGACTTTCCGGTAGAACTCCATGGGGTCCTGCCATGGAAAGGGCTCGGACTTGGAGCGGTCGAGCTGGAAAACAGGGTTGGCGGTGTCAAAGACCAGTTTGAGTCCCGGGACTTCTTCTACGAGGCGGAGGCTGTGATCTGGTGAAAAGCCACCCCAGTTCATGCAGTTTTCGTGGATGGCCTGAAGGCCGGCATCGGCGAAGCGGGTGTGGATTTCACGGAGGCGGCAAAAGCGTTCCTCTTCGTGTTGGTCGCTGCCCCAGGGTTCCTGGGCAAATGACATGACTCGGATGAGCTTGGTGCCGAGGCGCTGCATTCGCGGGATGGCGCGGTCGATCTCGGCCACCGTGATGTCGAAGTCGGAGGAGATCTTCTTTCCCCAATTGCCAATCAGGGATCCAAACTCGGGAATGGTGATCCCGGCTTCATCGAGTTGATCGGCGACTTTGTCGAATTCCTCCTGCGGGAGTTCGTGGATGTTGGCACCATTGACTCCACGAGCGGAGATTCGCGTCCACCCGATTTCCCGGGTGGCTTTGATTTGGGTTTCGAGGTCCTGGGCTGCTTCGTCGGCGAATCCGGTCAAATACATGCCTTGGATTAAACTTAAAATACGAAATGAGAAACCCTAAATTGGTCGGCTCTTCCCGGGTTTTCATGCCATCCCTGCAAGGGGGGACTTGCTCCCGGAAATCATGAGGCTGACCAAGATCACAACCCAGGGGGAATCGGATTTAATGTCCGCCACTCGTTTTGCTTCCAGGACTGGCCATGAATTTCCGTTCCCGTGATGCCGGTTTCCCCGGTGGAGGGACTCTGCGGGGCCGTGGCACCTTTGATGGGAAATCAGCTCTCAAGGACTTTGAGAAACGAGAAAGTGGTCAGGCGAGGATCTTGTCGATGACGTGGCCGTGCACGTCGGTGAGGCGGAAGTTTCGCCCCTTGTATTTGTAGGTGAGCTTTTTGTGCTCGATGCCGAGGAGGTGGAGGGCGGTGGCGTGGAAGTCGTGGACATGGAAGGGGTCTCGGGCGGCGGTGAAGCCGAAGGGATCGGTCTCACCATAGGTGATGCCGCCTTTGATGCCGCCTCCGGCCATGAACATGGAGCCGGACTTGGTGTGGTGGTCACGACCACTGCCTTGTGACATCGGAGTGCGGCCAAATTCTCCCCCCCAGATGACGAGGGTGTCGTCGAGCATGCCGCGTTGTTTGAGATCCTGAATGAGGGCGGCGGCTCCCTGGTCGATGTCTTTGCAGCGGGACTTCATGCCATTGACAACACCGCCGTGGTGATCCCAGCCGGAATGGTAGAGTTGGATGAAGCGGACTCCGCGCCCGGCCATGCGGCGGGCCATGAGGCAGTTGGAGCCAAAGGAGCCGTTCGGTTTGTCGCCCACTCCGTATAGGTCGCGGGTCGATTTTGATTCTCCGGCAAAGTCGGCGAGGTCGGGAACGCTGGCCTGCATCTTGTAGGCGAGTTCGTACTGCGCGAGCCGTGTCGTGATTTCAGGATCAGCGACTTCAGCATGGTGAAGTTGATTGAGTTTGGCCAGCGAATCAAGAGAGGCTCGCTGGGTGCTGCGTTTGATTCCGGCGGGGGAATCAAGGTAATTGAGTGGGGCTCCGGAGGAGTAGAACTCGACACCGGTGTGTTTGCCGGGAAGAAAGCCGGCGTTCCATGCGGTTTGAGGGATGGGTTGGCCTTCGGGGCCGGAGCGCATGACGACGAAGGAGGGGAGGTCATCGGCGATGTGTCCAAGGCCATAGGTGACCCAGGATCCCATGCTGGGGCGGCCCGCGATCGCGGTGCCGGTATTCATGAAGGTGTGGGCCGGGTCATGATTGACCTGATCGGTTTGCAGGGTTCGGACGATACAGATGTCGTCGGCGACCTTTTGGAGATTGGGCAGAAGGTTGGAAATCATTTGGCCGGATTGGCCGCACTTTTTGAAACCGACGTCAGTGCCGAAGCACTTGAGGGCAGCGTGCTGAAGGAACGCGAATTTAATCCCCTCGGTGAGTTCCTTGGGGATGGGTTTGCCATTGAGTTCGCGGAGCTTCGGTTTGTCATCGAAGGACTCGAACTGGGACGGGCCTCCTGCCATGTAGAGATAGATGACGCGTTTGGCCTTGGGTGCATGGTGGGAAACTCCGCCGAGACCATCCTGGGCGAGGAGATTGGCAAAAGACGTGCCAAGGAGCGCCGAGGAGGATCGGGCAAAGAAGTCGCGACGTGGAAGGGCTGTTGAAACTCGAGGCATTTCGCGTAGGCGGAGTAAGCTCGGCCCAGCTTGAATGACTTCCCTTCTTTGTCAGTGATTATTTGGAGCGCCTGGCGAAAGATTGAAGATTGAAGATTGAAGATTGGTGGTTGAGGCGAGGTTGAATTCGAATTGATCGATAGAGGCGTCCGGGGAGTTGACGACGACGTCAAAGGTGTTGGCTGGGACTGCTGGAATTTCCTTTTGGGGCACGGCCCCTTGGTTTCAAAGTCGAGAGAAGCTGGAAGGGATTCAAGGCGGAGGGAGAGATCATCCGTCCTTGAGATCGCGGAGACTCCAAATCTCTCCGGCGAGTTCCTTCAGGGATCCCC
>CALFSW010000208.1 GCA_937916505.1 uncultured Verrucomicrobiales bacterium
CTTGGCGCCGCGAATGGCACCCTGGGTGTCCTTCACGTAAAGCCCGTAGACCGGAGATTTGTCGGGGTCTTCCAAAAGCTCCAGAAAAGGATCATAGAGACCTTCCTGGGTCGTTAAATACGGTCCGGTTCGAACCCGGTCGATGAGTGGGCTGACCTGCACCATGTCTCCCGAAACCGTTGGGAAAAAGGCGTTGGGAACCTGGTAGCGATAGAGGGCGAAATTCAGGGCCGTCTCGCCTCCTGATGATTCATAGAGCACCAGGTTGTGTTTATCGTCATCCGGCCAAGTCGCCGGCGAGGCATACAAGACATCGTTATCGGTGGTGAGACGTCCCAAGGTCACATCAGGGTCTTTGACATCGGTCTGTAACTCCCCAATCTGAACTGCGGAGTAGTAGCGTCCTTCCTGGCTGTTGTAGGCATACTCGGCTTCGATTTTCGGGATGAAATCCGGATCCAGCGCGGGCAGTGAGCGCGCGGGCCACGGAACCTGCGGGCCCACCACCTTGGTTTGGGACCAAGTGAAAGTCACGGTATTGGATGCCAGGGAAAGGTCCCCCGCTGCCGAGACACTTTCCACGTAGATTTTGTATTCCCGGCCGGTGGCGAGATCGAGAGTCAGACTGAATTCACCCGCCGTGCCGGTATCGGAAAAATTCCCACCAAGGCGACCGGTTTCAAAGACCTGAAAACCCTGCCCGGTCGCGGCGCTTGGTCCGGGGCTCGTGGACGGAAACACCAAGGTCGCAGGTCCTCCCGTGAAGGGAGCAACAACGACGAAAGCCTGCTTCAGCTCGCGCGAATAACCCGACTGCACGCGGGTCTCACCATCGCAAATAGAAATGCGGAATCGCTCCACCCCCTCGGGCTGACAGAACCATTTAATCGTCCCTTTTGGCGCGGCCTGGGTCCCTGCTTTTTCAACTTCCGCCATAATCGGAACCGGCATCTCCACTTTGGTTGTGGTGAGAAGACATCCCAAATCAGCTAGCGGGCTGGGATTTCCATGCTCGTCGAAATACTGAATAAAGTAACACAGCTCCGTCGAATTGGCCGGGAGCTCACTGTCCTCGATCGTGACAACCGGAGATCCGTCATACTCCGCTTGACCCGCCAGCAACAACGGGCCTCCATCGATGCGCTTGTAGAGCTTGTATTCCTTGGTTCCGGCGGTCGGAGTGAAAGTGATTTTGGTGGGATTGATCCCTCCGGTTCCGGGATCCACCGTGGTATGGGTGCTACGACTCCCCGAACCAACACCGCCACCGCTGATGACCTTGGTCTGTTCTTCTTCCTCAACGCAGAAACAAATCCGTGCAAAAGTCGTGGGCGGGTCGGGGTTTTGGAATTCCTCGAAGCCAATTTTCTTGTATGCTTCCTTCCCGTTTTGATCCACGGCACAGAGAACCAACCCGGCATTTTGCAGCTGGAGAACAGCAGGAGGAAAACGATATTTCACATCGAGAAGGTTCTCGCCGGGGCCGTAGACTTTCTGCCCCAGAAGGCTGGATACAATCTCCCCGCCATCCTTCCCGCCAATCCCAGCGCAGAGGTAAATCCTGGCGGCTTTGATCCGGGGATCGGTGCGGAGGATTTTCAAATGATAATAATAGGTCCCGTTGACCGGGCCTTCGAATTGGGCTGCCTGTTGGGCGTTAAGTTCCTGTACTGTTTCCGACTCCAGCGAGAAGGTTGGGCAAAAACGAGAAATGGTCAGGGAAGCACCGGCGGAGTTTGGCCCTTTCCAATCCCGCAATACGCCAAACCCCGGCGCGCTGTTGGGACCGAAGAGGGGACCACAGGCGGTATTCTTCACGGCTCGAACCGAATACCACCAGGTCTGACCGAGGTTCGCAGGAACGGAAGGTGCTCCGGCGCCATTATCACGAATACGATAGCGCGTTGTCGCCGGGTCATGCGGAATCGGCCCGGCAATTTGATGCGAGGGGTAATTTCCTTCAGCGTCTGCCGTGATCATCTCCTCGGGATTGGCCCAACGATAAACATAATAGGAATCAGGAGTATCTCCCGAACTCGGTACCTCCCAGGAGACCCGGATGAAATCCGAAGGAGAGAGAGATTTCACATGCACATGCCCCGCCTTCACCCGGGATGGGGACAAGGGGCGAAGCCGGTCGCAAATCGTGACCAGGCTTCCTCTGGAAATGGCTCCCGGACGACCCAATAAATCGCGCGCCGCTGAAAAATAATAGAACTCGTCGCTATCTGCCAGAGGCACTCCGCCATCGAGAAGAACTCCATTATCATCGACCGTAAAATAGGTGTCGGGATCGGCTCCCACATCCGAAGCCTCCGCAGGCGTCATCAATTTCGTCGGCATCAGGGGCAGTTGATTGACCAAACGCACGTCATCGGGATCAGAAGCAAGGAAGCCGGTAAGAGCCGTGGGAGCAGGCGGAGAGATGTGATAATTTGCGGCCTCCGCAAAGCTCCGGGTCATGCGGTAAATATTATAGCCATAGGTCAGCGGCGTTCTCCGGCGCAATACCGTTGGAACGCCCCATCGAAGTTTCGCGTTGAGATGACCCGATGCCGAAAGATCCGGCACATGTACCGGCGAGCCGGGAGCGGGAATGGCCGGAGGATTGGCCAGATCCAAGGTCACCCGCCCCGCCACGACTCCTGGTTGGGTATTCAAGGCGAGGGTCCCTGAGGAAAGAGTGCGAAGTTCAAAGGTCGTCACCACATTCGGAACCGGGACGATTGCGCCTGTTCCCATGCAAAGTCCAAGAACAGGCTGCGTTCGGGAAAGAAAAACGAGACGACGAAAAACCGCCGGGTCACGTTTCGCGGCTTGCAGAACTCCCGAAATCTTTCCGGCAAGCGTCAATCCAGGAGCGGTGAGGAGTTCGCCAAAGAGATCGTTCACGAGAGGTTCGAGAGCCACCGCATTGAACAAAGCGGGCGGAGCGGTATCAAGCAGGGCGCTCACGATATTTTTTTGAGTCTGAAAACTCATCGTGGCCCTGCGCAGGAAAGGCGAAGCAGAAGCGACCGGGCCCGACTTGCTGAAGATGACATGACTCTGGTCAAAGATCGCTTCCGGCGTTTGAGCCTGCCAGGTCAGATAAGCATAGTTCTTCGAATCCGTCGGTTCATGAAACGAGGTCACCGAGAGAAAGCGCATGCCTTCCTCCGGGTTCGCCGTTTGAGCCCGAAGAGAAAGAAGACAGAGGAGCGATAGTAAAAGTAAACGCATGGAGATTAAAAGTCGTAGGACCACTTGTTGTTTTTGTAGGTCAGGGAAACAGATTCTTTGAAGGAGGCGCAAAGCGGACAGATTCCCACCTCACCGAAAATGGTGCCCTTCCCGAAGAAGGAATAATTGTTGCCGCTCTTCGAGCCGATGAGGACCACTTCGCCACCGATCTCAACCGCACAGAGTGCCCGGCCAGAGGCCCCGACGAGCATTTTGCCACCGAAGGTATTGCCTTCCTCAAACCAGAAGACACCCACGCCGGCCTTGGCGCTGATGCTGAATAAGCAGGAAGCATTCACGATGGGAATCTGCGCCTCGCCATAAGCATAGACTCCCGTGAAGGGTGGCGAGCCGAGGACATTTTCAACGTCCCCATCCACAATCAAAAGGGGATCAATGGTGCAGGTGCGGCCAAAGAAGACGCCCCCTGCGAGTTCGTAGGAATCGAAGGCCAGACCCACTTGCGCCGCGATGTAGTTCTCATCTTTTCCAAACATGGCCGCCGCGCCGAGCGAAGTGATGGCCATGCTTTCAAATCCAATCTCGCCCTGGGTCATCTCAATCGCCCCGCCAAATCCTCGTAGCGCAAATCCAGAGGCCGTGTCGAAAGTGAACTTGGTCGAGACATCAAATCGCAATCCCTCTCCAATCCAGGCAACGGGAATATCGGTCGCGCCCATGATCACCTCGGCGGCATATTCGCCTTCGCCTGCGAAGGAGCACGATTCGTCGCCAAAGGAATCGAGCTGGTTGATTTCGACATAGCCTGCGAATTCAAAATCGTCTGGGAGTTTCAACTGCAAGGCCGCGTCCAATCTCAAGGTCCGCAGAGCATCGCCGTTGATGGTGGCATAACCGTCGATCGAGCCTGCTGCCGAAATATCCGCGGCGTCATCGAGAAGTCCGGCAAGCGCGGAGTCCGCCGGAAGAGCGTCGTCGAGAAGGCGATTGATGATGCCATTGAGTTCCGCAAAAGCCGAAGACACGGCTTCATTCATTGAAGCATCCAGATCGTAAATCGAGGCCTTCAAGATTTCCTGCACTTCGGCGATCAAGGGCGAGGCGTTGAACTTATCGCGAATCACGTTGCGGATCACCTCCTTCACTTCCTCGGCGGAATACTCTTCGAAATCGATGTCGTTCAAAAAATCATTCACCTCAACTTTGGCATCGTTCATCAGGTTCTGAATCCCGGCTGTGGAAGCGAGGACCTTGTCGGAGATTTCGGAATACAGATTCCCGGCACTACGAATTTCCCCAATGGCATTGTGCACTTCCATGAGAACACTCTTCAGTTGAACAATCGTTGGTCCGGCGGATGCGAATTGGGCGTCGAGTTCGCCTGCCAACTGGTCCACCAGGCTCCCGGCAATCCCGGAGAGAACGGCCGAGAGATTATCAGCCACTTCAGGGGCCAGTTCTTCGATCAAGGCCACCAACAAGATTTCCGCGAGATCGTAACCATCATCATCAGCGTCCGCGAAAATTCCTTCGACCAAGGTGGTTCCAGCCATCATGACATAATCCTCGGGAACAGTGAGAGTCGGATCATCGATGACGATCCCGCCTGTGACATCATCGACATGCACCCGTCCGATGACGGTGCGAATGGCGACCTGGAGTTTCGCGAGAGCTTGATCGACCTCGTCCACGATGGTTCCGTTTTGGCCAACCGCACCATCGACGCTTTCGAGAATTTTGAGGACACTGTCGGCACGATTACAGAGATAATCGTCCACCGCTGCTTCCATCGCGGGAATGTCCGCGGCTGCATTCAACTGCACGTAAAGCTCGTCGACAATTGGATCCACCGTTTCTTCAAAGACCCGATCGTAAAAAGCATCCATGCGATCGTTGAGCAACTCTGCTGATCCATCCACGCCATCAAGGAGAGCTTGCGTCACCGTTTCCGTGAGGGCACTTTGAAGAGCGGCAAGGACGCCGGTTTCTTCAACCAGATTCACCCCGATGTTGGAAAGATTGATCTCCGGAATATCGAGGCGAACATTGGCCCCGAAATCGAGTTCGGCATTGTCCGCCGAGAGATAGGTCAATTCGTGCTCGGTGGTGAGGACGAGAAAATCGCTCGAAACCGGTGCGGTTGCTCTGAACGATCGCGTCGTCGAGGACCATGACAGCGGGTAGTCAAAGCTCACCACCCCCAACCAATCCTGCTGCGCGTGGATGAGATAAGAGGGGTCTGCTCCGTCGCGGTAGTTCTCCAGATTATCGGTCGATGGATACGAGTGGTGATCGAGATCAAAGGTCGCCTCATCAATTCCTCCCCCGCCGGTCCAACCACCCATCATGTGGATGACATCGGTGGTGTTTTCTTTGGCTGCTCCGGTTTGAATATGGCAGGCCAGGTCTTCGAAGAAGGCGACGTCGAGATAGCCCACGAGATTGATCCGCCCCACCGTATCGGAAGAAGGATCGGGATTCTCGAAGTAATGATCGTGATTCTCGTAGTAAGCATCGTGCGCCGGGTAGAAATTGTAGACCTCGTTGTTGGGCCCCGCGATCGCCACTTGCGACGGCAGCCCCAGTCGCGAATCGATTCCTTCAAGCAAGCCGTCGTCGGCCGTAATAAGATTACCATCCGGCTTGAACCCAAGCGTGCCCGTCAATGGCGTGGTGATATTTGAGGCCCAGGCCTGCACTCCGAGAGTCAGGTAGGCATCGGAAGGGTCGCAGTCGGCCCCGATGGCAGGTTGGAAATTGGCGGCAATGCCCGTGAAGTCGGCATTCCAAAAATCGAGATCTTCATCGAAGGTTCCGCCCTCGATCTCTGCGGTCGTCAATCCGCCCAGACAGGAGAAGAAGAGAGGATCAAAGGCGAGGGTGAAGTCGGAAGGATCAGGAACGAATAAACTCCCCGCTGTGATCGAGTCGTGCACTTCGCTGTTTAAAAATGAGAGCCCGAAATCGGTGAAGGTGAATTCGTAGCCATAAATCAGCACCGGCCCGGGGAAGGGGTTGGCGGTGGGTTCCAGAATCCCCGATACCCCGCCCGGCCGGGTGTAGAATTTTGATCGGGTATTAAGAGAATAAGTCGGCGTCGTTGAGCCTCCGAGCACGGAGACGCAATCCACTCCTCCGGTTTCCCCATCGACGCGATAGTTCATCCCGGGATAATCTCCAAGCCCGTTTTGATACGCCACAGTGTCGGGGCGTTCGGGACTATTGAGATCGGTGGGATCAAATCCGCTATTCAGCAAACGTCCCGCGGCATCCTCCTCGTCACCGGTGACGTCATCACCATTGAGAAAGTGTCCCGACATTAAGAAGCGGGCATTGGAAAAGGGATCGCTGTCATGAGCGTAAACCTTTGACGCTCCCGACAGGGCATCGATGTAGCCCATCACAACATCCTTACGGGAGGAGGAAATAATGTAAGTTCCTTCGACATCGATCCCTCCGTCACGAGTGAAACGAAACGGATTCGCACCCGGATCCATCATCACCGTGGCATCACCCACCGTGCCGCAACCGGCTTCCACCGCGTCGGGGCAGTCACGCGCGAAATCCATTGTAACCGGCGCTGCGGAAGGCAGGCTGCTTGTCGACGGCACCACCAGGTCGTCATCGATTTCGATTTGTCCCGCCGCGAGCCAGGCCATCTTAACGCCTTTCGGAAAGTGTGACTCAAAAGAACCCGGACCGATAGTCAAGGTGACATCCAAGCGAGCGGTGCCATTGGCATCCGCAGACCAAACCGGTGGCCTGACAGCCGGAGTGGCGAGGTGGTTGTAATAGAGTTCGTTCGAGGCGAGCTTCTTGTCGGATTCCGGAATGGGAATGGTGTTCAAAGCGTCCATCTCCCATTTGCGCACGTAGCGAATCCGGTCAACTCCCACCGGAGTAATTCCGGCCAAAAACTGCCCGGTATTCCGATTCCACAGAAGATTGTTCGCGACGACTTCGACAGGTTTTGACTCTTCGATGATGTGGAAGGCATCCCCCGCTGTCGCCGGGGTGAAATTGATCACCGCAACCGCCGGATTAAGATTCTGATTTAGGAATCGTGTTCCGGCATCCAGAAGACTCTCAAGAATGTGATTGGAAGGGGTCGCGGGCGGTCCTTCATAAACTCCCATTCCGGCGGGAAGGATGACCCGGAGATCCGCCCTCAACCCGTTGAACGCAAAGGTGATGCCCTTCCTCAAAAAGCGGACAGCATTGACCGTTCCCACATCCGGATCGGCCGGAGCGGAAATTGAAAGCGTCCCCGAAGCATCCACAAATTCAGCATGCCCGTCCGGGAAAAGATTGATTTTGTAGGGGCCGGTTCCAGTTGCGAGGAAGGCTGGTTGGCCATCAACATACCCGGAAGCCACCGCAGTGGAGGTTTTCCATTCCGTTCCGATATTCACCGCGCTTGTCGTCGGATCATTCGTAATCGACTCCATGACAAGGGTGTCTCCGCCCGCCAAGAGCCTTCCATTGAAATGGAGGAGAGGTTTCGCGCCACTTTCCTGATCAGCTTGATCAATGACATAAGGTTGCCCGCTTTCCTCTTCATGGGTCAGTGACACGGTGAGGAAATAAGTTTCATTCACTGGATCGAGCTGCACTGCCGGATTGACCGAAAAGCTTCGCGTCACGGTCCGTGAGTAAGGCTCCTGAATACTCCCATCCAAAGCGAACCCGGTCATGTTGTATTCCGGCCCGCTCGTGCCGCCGGAAATCGCGACCACATTGCCCGTTGACGATTCTCTAAGCTCGAAAATCAATTGATGGGGCACGATTTGGGTATCCGCCGAAGCTTCAAGAAAGTCGTCATAGCGGTAAAGAGTCAGATCAGCCTCAGCTTGAAAGCTGTCGTTTGCCGCATCGGTGTCGCAGGCCCAAACCGTGGTCCAGCGAATGTCGTCAATCATCCCGCGGACATTCACTCCCGCATCCGCCGCATTCGTATTGGTGAAATGAACAAATTTCTGCCCGGTTGCTTCCTTCGAAGCCTGGGTAAGATAAGCAATCACCGGAGGGGTTTGCTTCTTCACCAAAAGTTTGACCCGGTAATCTTGATCAAGGTCCAACTGTTCCGCTGGCGCAATCATTTCGATGGAAACTCGACCTAACGGGGCTCCGAGTGCAAATGGGGCACCCCGAAAGGTGTTGGTTGTCCCTCCTGCTCCGTTATTAAGTAGAACCAGATTACCCTCTTCATCAAGCAGTTGGTAGTCGTAGCGAAACCTGCCCGCCGTATCGAGACTCACCGAAGACCGCACCGAAATTTCATTGCGATCA
>CALFSW010000209.1 GCA_937916505.1 uncultured Verrucomicrobiales bacterium
GAAAGATCATCGCAGCACGAGCGGGCGCGGGCGGCAGTTGCTTCGGCGGGTGCACGACGAGGATTGGCTCGGCGCACGATACAATGCTATTCAGGCTGGGTCGGCCGATATGCGGGCTTCGCTGAATCGGCGAAGAGCATGACGAAAGTTGAAACCGCAACCGCTTTTCTGCAATCAGTTGTGGAGCAAGAGGAGTGTGCCTATTCCACCCAGAAACAGGCACTGAATGCTCTCGCTTTCTTCTTTAAGCGGGTGTGCGGAATTGAGGACCCGGTGTTTGGAGTAAAGCTCAGGAAAACCGATCAGCGTGTTCCGGTGGTTCTCTCAAAGCGGGAAACCGGAGAGCTGCTGGGTGACATGAAGGAAAATGAGAGACGCTATTCTCTGGCTGCTGAGCTGCAGTATGGCGCCGGATTGCGGCTTTCAGAGCTAATGAGTCTCCGTATCAAGGACATTGATCTCGATCGGGGCACCCTCACCGTCCGGCAAGGGAAAGGGGACAAAGATCGGATGACGGTGCTCCCCAAATCTCTGAGAGACGCTCTGGCCGGACAGATTGAGAAGGTTCGTCAAATTTGGGAAAGTGACCGGGGAGAAGGCCAGCCGGGAGTTTACTTGCCGGGGGCTTTGGCCAGGAAGTTTCGAAGGGCGGCGAAAGAGTTTGCTTGGTTTTGGCTATTCCCGGCACCGAAGGTTTCTCGCGATCCTGAATCAGGGATCACACGGAGGCATCATGTCCATGGCGGCGTTTACAGCAAGGCGATCAAGAGATCTACCGCCCGGATTGGAGTCGAGAAACGGGTTACAAGCCACGCCTTGCGCCACAGCTTTGCTACCCATCTTTTGGAAGATGGCGCGGATTTACGAACCATTCAGGAACTTTTGGGGCACGAGGATATTACCACGACCGAGATTTATCTCCACATCGCGGTCGGGTCAAACGGACTAGGCGTAACAAGTCCACTGGATGCCGGAATTGCACGCTGAGTTTGGATTGCTTGGCTGAGGGGGGAGAGAACTTCGAACGCCGAACTCCCAATGCTGAATCTTGAATGCTTGGTTGAGGGGACTTGGGCTCCGGTGCTTGGTTGAGGGAAGGCTCACGCAGAGAGCAGCGGAGACGCGGAGGGGGGTGGGGCTTGGTTCTGGAGAGGCTCGCGCGGAGGCGCAGAGAGGATCATGGATCCTGGTATTGAAATCATCTGTGTAAATTATGAAAATCTGCGGATGAATTCCGTGGGCTTGGGTTGAACTTGAAACTGACCCCTTCGAACTTCAGACTAGTCGGTATGAAGCGCCTCATCCTCTCCCGCCACGCCAAGTCCTCCTGGGATTACCCGGAACTCCGGGACATTGAGCGACCTCTCAATAAGCGTGGTCAACGGGCCGCTCCGATCATGGGACGGGCATTGAAGGAGCGCGGGCTGGTCCCTGAAGCCATCTTTGCGAGCCCCTCGGTGAGGACACGGATGACCTCGGCGCTCCTTGCGACCGAGCTGGATTTTCCAACCGACCGGATCGAGTTTGTCGATTCCTTTTACGGAGCCTCACCTGGCGGGATCGCGCACTTTGCAGGCCAACTCGATGACAACCTCACCTGCGTGATGCTGGTGGGGCACAATCCCACCTGGACCGAACTTTGCCACCGCCTGACCGGTGAACACCTCGACAATCTCCCCACCGCCGGGATTCTGGTGGTGGACTTTGAGATTGATCACTGGAGCGACCTCTCGAATCAAGGAACGATGCACTCCCTCCTCATCCCGCGCGACTTTGGCTGCGGCGGCGGGCAGTGATTTATCTTACTCCTCGAGGATCACTTCAGCGGGGAAGACCAATTCCGGATCACCGCGCCCGGCGGTTGACTTGAGAATGCCGGCGAGATTGCGTGGCACCTTGCCCTGAAATTTGGCGAGGCCGTTGACAAGAATGGTGACTTCCTGATCGAGATCAAGGAGACGGTCATCAAGAAGAACCCGGAGCTTCGCGGGACCATCGCTGGTGATCCCGACCACCTGACCTCTGATCTGCGCAGTCAGTTTTAAAGGCAGCTCTTTGGGCTCCCCGGTGAGGCCCAGCCAATACATTTGATCACGCGAGCGGTCGTGTTGACGAATGACGGTCCAATCGATCTGCTTCGGGATCGGGTTGCGTTGAAACTTCGCTATCCAGGTCGGCCCCGGTTTGTAGTCGATGCCGTGGCCCTTCCCGGCCTGCTCGTCGAAGAAGTTTTGGTAACCGCTTCCGGCCTCTTTTTTGATCTCCTCGATCTTCTTGAAATAGGTCCGCGCCAAACCGATGCGGTCAAACATGGTGTCCTTTTCTCCGATGCCGCAGCGGAAAGCGACATGACGAAGGTTCTCCGGCGGGGCATTTTTCAAGGGCTCGGCAGCAGCCATCGCACAAGATCCGGCCCAGCGATCGGCCATTAAGGAACCAAGCCGAAAAGCGGTGTAGCCTCCTTCGGAAATCCCCATGAGATAAACGCGGTTGGGATTCACCTCGCCAAAAAGAATCCCCCGCCGGATCATGCGGTCGAGGAAGACCTGATTATAGCCATAATACCAACGCCCCTCCCGGTCATCGGCCATGCGGGGAATGACATAAAGACCAGCCGGTTCGTAGACTTTGGTGGTTAGCTGCATTTGGGCATACCATTCGCGCGTATTGACCTGCCAGGTGTGAGGACCTTCGGCCTTGGCATTGCCACCGCCACCATGCAGCGCGAAGAAAAGAGGCCAGCCGCCTTTCGGTTTCTCTCCTTTCTTGATGATGAGGTAAGGCATCTTCTTTTTGCCAAGATCAGCGATCAAGGGCTGAATCTTGCGCTCCTTCACCCAGGCATCCATGCCCTCATCCTTGAGGGGAAATTCTTTTTCCCACCCTTCCTTCCGCGCATGTTTTTCATAAGCCGCCCAGACCTCGGCCTTCGCTTTCACCGCTTCTTCTTTCGAAAGCGCGCGCGTGAAATCGGGAACCTTGGCATCGTGGTCGCCAAACCAATCGACCAAGGGCGAAGCAAAGGCAACTGGAGAAAGAAGAGAGAGAAAGAGGATTGTTTTCATAATGGCATTAAACCGAGAGTTCGTGGGAAGTTACCTTGTCGCCCACCAGTTTCTTGAGATGGGCATGGTGGGTAAAGATGAGGATCTGGGTCTTCTTCCCAAACTCTTCCAGGACTGAAAAGAGGGCGCGGGACCGGTCATCATCGAAGGTCATGAGGAGGTCATCGAAAATGAGAGGAAAGGGCTTGTGCGTCTCGAGATGGAGATCAATCGCAGCAAGACGCAGGGAGAGATAGAGCTGATCACGCGTGCCTTCGGAGAGGCCGTCGGTGGTGACTTCCTCACCGTTTGCGCGGACTGCGAGGAGGCGGGGAATGTCCTGCTCATCGGGACGGGCCACAACGCGGTCGAAGATGTCACCGGTCAGGGTTTTGAAAAAACGTGAGGTCTTTTCAACCATCGGGCCCTGCGCTTTTTCGCGGTAGCTCTCGACCTGCTGCTTGAGAAAAGCGATGGCATGATGGAGCTGGCGGAAGCGATGGAAGTCCGAGGCAATGGCGGCCCGGGCATCGGCGGCGTGCTGACGATGTTGGGCGGCAAGGTCGCTGGCCTCGCGAAGCTTGCCTTCTTCACGAAGGAGATCATCGAGAGCTTCCTTGGCCCGGTCACGTTCCCCCTGCAAGGCAACCTCTTCCTCCTCCAGCCCTGCATTTTCCTCGCTCAAGGCGGCAGCGTCCTGGCCTCCGAGATCATCCAAAAACTCCTCCAAAGTCGCTCCATTTGCGAAGCCTTCGAGGAGCTCTGTTTGACCTGCCAGGCTTTCACGAAGACTCCGGCGGGATTCGAATTGCGTGATCGCGAGTTCCAGATCCTCCGAACCGGCTTGTGAGACCAAGGCAGCGAGGCCTTCGGTTTTTTCGGTGACTTGGAGAGAGAGTCCCAGCTCCTCTTCATCGAGTTCTGCCAACTGCTCCTGCAAATTTTTCAGACTGTTTTGGTCGCCCTTCGCTTGCTCAAAAAGAGCGTGCAAGGCGGGCTCGGACGGCTTTGCCTTGAGTGATTCAGCCGTCCTCTCGAGGAGTGTTTGATACTCCTCGACGAACTTGGTCTTCTGCTCGTGCTCACTCCTGACCTCGAGAAGATCGAGAAGATTACGTCGCGTCAGAAGCCTGGCCTCGATCTCACGGAGAGTGGCATTCGTGGTCTGATCGGCCGAAATCCCAACCAAATGACAGAGTTCTTTCCAGTCGCTCCGGGCCAACTTTCCCTCCGCCGCGAGGCCCTCCCCTTCCTCAATCAATTGTTCGTGCTTCAGTTCGTCGGACACGAATTGCTTTCGGATGGCATCCTGCTCGCCATGCTCCCGATTGGCCTTATCCAGACTTGCGCGCAGCTTGCGGTAGGATTGGTCGAATTCTTTGCCGCCAAGTTTCTTGAGGAGGTCTTTTTCCTGCTCTTGGATTCGGGCAATGCGCGCCTCGAGGGTTTCGAGTTCCCCTGAGAGGTCGCAGAGGTTCTCCCATTCCTCGCGCCACGCGCTGAGAGCGGATGGAAGCTGACCAAGTGTGATGGCGTGATTCTCTTCCCACGAAACCGTCCACGAAGCGAGGGCCGCCCGAGCGGTTTTCAGGTCACTCTCGAGGTCCCCTTTTTTCGCACCCAAGGTGGTCAACCTGGCTTGGTGACCGGAAGCCTTGGCGATGTGCCCGGCGTCGCGGTGGAGGGCATCGGCGATCTCGTCCGAGGTCGCGATAGCGGGAGTGAGAGCTTCATCCGGCCTTCCGGTCTTGAGAATTTTCTGCCAAATTTCATCGCGGGAGTCGCGGGAGTCGCGAAGCTCGGCGGGCGAGTAAATCGCGGCCTGAGTGGCGAGGTGATCAAGGGCCGCTTGCTCCGCTGAGATTTCATCGCGGCAACTCGTGAGAACCTTTTCGAGATCGCGAATTTGCTCGAGGATGGCAAGGCGGTCGCGTTCCTCCTGTTCGATGGTTTGGCGCGCTGGAACACGAATTTTGCGCGGATCTCCCTCGATTCCAAGTCGTTCACGGAGGAGGCCGGCACGCTTTGCGAGGAGATCTCGCTCACTGAGATCGGTGGGAAGAGTGCTCTTTTGCGCCGCAAAGCGATCGGCAAGTTCGGCGTGTTCGGTGAGCGTTTCCAATTCGGCGGAAGGAGTGAATCCCTCGAGTGATTTACGGCTTTTTTTGAGTCGGCCATCGAGGTTTTTGAGTTCGTTTTTCAGCTGGCTGGAACGATTCCCAATGTCATTAAGGCGCTCCGCTCCTGCCTTCAATCGGTCCAAAGTCCCGGAATCAATCGCCGGAAAATCCTCGAGGTACGTCTTGTCATCGAGAATGGCTTCGAGGGACTTCTTCCCGGCCTCAAGCCCGGGGAGGACATCGAGATTTTGATGGTATTGCTCGGCACGGCGATGAAGAAGATCGAGGTCCGCCGCGAAACCAATGACCACTTTAGGATCGGAGATTTCGGACATTGCCGACTGGAGCGACCCACGGCGGCGGGCGTGGAGTTCGAGAGAGTGTTTTCCGGCAGCAAGGGCGGCCTCGGTTTCGCGCACCCGCTTCACAAAGTCGGAAGGAAGTTCAGGAAGGTCGAATTCTGAAAGCTCCGTTTCGAGTCGCCGGACTTTTTGCAGGATCGGAATGGCCTGGAGACAACGGCTCACAAACTCGCGGCGGGCGAGGTGCGCGCGGCGGAGGCGGTCTTTTTCCTCAAACCGCCCCTCGGCTTCACTGATGGCGGTCTTGAGAGTTTTCCAACGATTGGTCGAAATGGTCTCGGCGTTGGCGGCAGCCTCGGCTTCCTTCATCTCCCGCAGGGCCGCCGCAATTCGAGTGTTACGAGCGCGGTCTTTGAAAATTTCGTGGGCTTCGGACTCAAGGCTTTTGATGGCCTCATTGATGGGCGCGCCGCCGCGGCTGGCTGAGAAGATAGCCGCGCCAAGGTCACCTTCGGCGGAAAGGAGGCTATTGGCCCCGCTGCGGAGAGAGTCGGTATCGAGACCGAACATGTTTTGGAAGAAGGCTTCATTGACCGGACCAAGAAAAGGCGCGAGGGCGGCATCGGCGAGGGCGTTGCCGGTGGCATCGAGGAGGGTGTTTCGGTTGCCTTTTTTACGGAAGAAAGTGAGCGAGTCCGATCCGCTGGAGATGGTCGCTCCGATGCGGAGTTGGGGGTTTTGGTGGCGAAAAGAATCGGTCGTGCGCGTCGGAATTCCGTAGAGTAAATAACGAAGAGCACGAAGGAGGGAGCTTTTCCCGGCCTCGTTCGGACCATAGATTAAGTGAACGTCATTCTTAGTCTCCGGCAGGGGAAGTGAAAAGTCGGTGAAGGGCCCGAAGGCGGGGATCTGGAGTTCCTGAAAACGCATCGGACTAGTCGGTTGGGCTCGTGGTGATGCTGTGAAGGACGATGGCGGCGACCTCCTCTTTCAAATCGGACGCGTCTTTCCCGGCCAACTCCGCGATCAAGGAGGGAGGGAGTTTGCTTTCCAGAGAGGTTACGGCGGCGGGATTTTGATCCGGCTGGAAGTCATCGAGAGCAGAAAGAACGAGCGCGGTGAGGTCATCGCGCGCAGCCAGCTCATCGAGATCGTGAGTCGGGGTGGTAGCGAGCTTGAGTTGCTCAAACCAAAGCTGATCGGGATCGATTTCCTGCGCCACCGAGGTGCACTCGGCCTGCCATTTGTTGAGGTCTGAGTGAAGTTCGCCATGAAGCGCCGTGGCTCCGGTTAAGGTGAGACGAAGGGCGAGAAGGCGTTCGCCGACCTCCCCGCAAGCGGCGGAGAAGGTCTGTAAAATTTCATCGCGAAGAGAGTCGAGGGAATCGAGAGATGAGACATCAAGAAAGAGATGATCCCAGCGGACGACATCCAGCGGGACAAAGTCGTGTGAGGTCACCTTAAGTGAGTCGTCGACCTCGACGAGATAGCAACCGCGCTCGCCGGTCTCGTTGATTTTTCGGCCCTGAATATTGCCGGGGTAGACGATCCACGGCGCTTCTTGAATCACCTCAGGCTGATGGATATGGCCAAGAGCCCAGTATTGGTAGGCCTTTTTCTCAAGATCCGCGACCGAGCAAGGCGCGTAGGTATCGTGAATGGCACTTCCGGCCAGGCTGGTATGAAGGAGGCCGATATTGAAGTGGCCCGGGACGGCTTCGGGGTAACTGAGCACGAGGTTTTCCTGCACGCTGGCATTGGCAAAGCCCTGTCCGTGAATCGTCACGTGGAGGTTGGGAAAAGAAAAAGTGCCCGCTTTTTTAACCGGAAAAAATTGCACGTTATCCGGAGAAGAGAGTGCCTTGGTGATGACCGACCCGGCATCGTGATTGCCACTGATGGCAAAAACCGGGATTTTTGCCGCCCTCAGCCGGAGCATTTGGCGGTTGAAGAAAAGAGCGGTGGCGTAATCTTTTTGATCGCCGTCGTAGAGGTCTCCGGAGATGAGGACAAAATCGACTTTTTTTTCGAGAGCGAGATCGACGAGATTTCCGAGGGCTCGTCGCGTCGCTCCGCGAATCTCCTTCACGGGTGCTCCCTCGTGTCTTGAGAGCCCCCGGAGAGGGCTATCCAGGTGAAGGTCGGCGGCGTGAATGAAGGAGAACATTGAACTGCCCAAAACTGGCGAGAAGCGATCGATCGGTCGAGCGGGGAATGACGAACCCCACTTTAAATGCCAGATTGAGCCTCCCGCTCTCCGGAACCCTGGGTGCCCAGGAGGTTGATTACCCTTTTTCTCACCACGGGCTGATTCATAAGGAAGGTATGATCGCCATCGACAATCTCCATCCTCCGCATTCCAGCGACCTTACCTCCCCCGGCCGTGACAATCCCGTCATTCTCACCCTGGAAAAGCGACCGGAAAAAAGGCACGGAGCTGCTTCGCCCCATGATCACCGAGACATCGTGTTGATCGGAGAAGCCGGGGACATTGTCCCGGACTTTATCGGTGGAAAGGCTCATGCCTCCGGGGCCCAGAGCCCAACGGCTGAGCGGTGAATCTTCGAGCCAATCAATAATTTCGCTCCCTTGATTGGGCGGGGCCAGCATCACAATTTTCCCGGTGACGAGATCCGGATGACGGCGGGCAAGACAGCGAAGGACAATGCCACCCATCGAGTGGGTGACGAAGTGGGTCCGACGTGGTGAAGAGCCGATGGCATCCGCGACGTCGTCAACAATCTCATCCAATGTTTTTCGGAACGAGGCATAGGGAATGTTCAGGGTTTCGAATCCTTCGTCGTTCAAAGCTGAAGCGAGACCATCCATTGCCCAAAAGCTACGCCAAAGTCCATGCAACAAGACCACACGATCTCCTCGGGACGGGCGAAGGCGGGGCCGGTGCCAGGGCAGGGGCGGAATCAGGGGTAGTAGT
The DNA here is from genome assembly GCA_937916505.1 of uncultured Verrucomicrobiales bacterium. GTDB lineage: Bacteria > Verrucomicrobiota > Verrucomicrobiia > Verrucomicrobiales > Akkermansiaceae > SW10. Next base: position 8,402 of record CALFSW010000209.1, read on the forward strand.
CGTTTCAAGATGAGAAGCTAACCACGACCCGGCTTCCTTTGAAAATCGATATCGACAATTACTCTATTGATCAGATCGATGGGCGGTGTTGATTTTTGGAGGTTTTTCCTCGCCTCACCATCCTCAATTTGTTCCTCTTTTCCTTAACAGAGAGATGAAAATCTTTCTGCACACACAGACGCAATCCATACATAAAAAACCCGCTCCATCTCAGGAGCGGGTTTTTTCGTAAGAAGTCATGTTAACGGGCTTTGATCCCCTGAATTGCCAGTCCCACAAGGATTTTAAGCTCCTCATCGGGAGAGGCTGTCAACTTTTCGAGAGCGGGCAACGAATTGTCCGTCCCAATTTTTGCCATGAGAATGAGGGCCGCTTTTTTTAAGCGCAGGGGTGAATCCTCAAGATGGAAAAGGAGTCGCGGCTCAACAATACTTCCCATTGAAGCGTATTGAGCCAACCACTTCTCGGGTTCCTCGGCCCATAGCTGGTCGACAAACAGGGGAGCTTTTTCAGCTTCATTCTCGATGAGATAATCAATCAATGATGCCGGGACGATGGCTTTTTCGGCGAGTAACCTGGAAACCTTGCGACTCACGGTATCGAGACAGGCTTTGTTTCCCCCGGCCCAAATCCGGAGGGCTTTCCCGAGATCGGAAAGCAGGATGGGGTCGCTCTTGGAGACCAGGATACTCAAAAACTCCTTAATAATAGGCTCTTCGTGCCTCAGTTCGACATCGATGACCATGGAGAGCCTCGCCACTGCATCCTTAACACGGTCAGGTGTCAGCGAGCGAAGTTCGTCCAAGTTCACCGAGAAGAAAGCGGGGTGCGTTTGGTCGGTCAGTTTCTTCTGAAGATCTTCACCGGACTTCGAGAACAGAGAGGCTGACATTTTAAGATCGATCAAGCGAAGCTCGGGATATGAGGTGGCACGCCCCAGTCGCGGTTCGCAATGGCGAACTACGGTATCGAAATCAAGCTTCATGCCGGAAATCACAATCAGACTGTCCCTTTCTTGGTTCCGTTTATACAGGTTGACCGCCTCGGTGGGCGGAATTGACAAAACATCTTTGAGGTAATTTTCCACTTCGATGAACTGGCTCCCGGAGAGCCCTTCAACAAAAATACCGACGACATACTCCGCCCCATCCTCGTTGAAGCGTTCGCCCATTGTCTGGACCTTGCGCTCGATCGCAGAGTAGCCGACCCTGCTCTTGATGCCTTTTACATCGAGAGGATCCTCTTCGATGACTTGGATCCTGTCATCTTCCGGGGTCGGAACCTGATCCACCACCGGGGTTGTGTGGACCGGCCGGTTAAAGATGAGCGCGAAAAGTACTGCAAGCAATGCCAAGCCAACCAGAGCGGCCCGAACCCGCCAGTTTTTGGATCCAAACAAAATAAGCCCCACACTAATGAGCCCGACAAAACCGCCCAACATCAGCCGTTTTTCCATGGTGACATCTTGAAACATGCCACCGGTTGAAGTTCCTAAAAAGAAAATCAAACCGTAGAGAATGATGAAAGTCGCTCCGATGACGGCCGCAATATTTTGCCCGGCCGAGGCCGGCATAATGGCATCAACCTGGGGAGTATGAGCAGCGTCTGCGGGAGACGGGGCTCCTCCGCCCTCATCAGCTGACGGATTTTTTCCAAGTCGATTGAGGAAGTCTCCGCTTTTATGCTCCCCCGGATAAAACTTGGAACGTTCGACAATGATCGATTCCGACCTCACCGGAAATCGATGGTCGCATGCACCGCACTCGACTGTTTTGCCGGTGAGATCTTCATGCACAGTGAATCGTTTGGTGCACTTGGGGCATTGAATTTGAAGATTCATGGATTGAGGGGATAGAAAGTAACGTCACGGGAACTATCAACATTTTAGAGCGAGCTGACAACCATTCCGTTCAAAATTCCCCGCCGGACATTGCGACCGAACCGGGATGAGAGTTTGCTAGCTTTCCGACGGATGCTTTATTTTTGCGATCTCACCCATGATCCGGTCCGAGATGGCCTGATAAGCCTCACGTCCCTTTGCTTTGCGTTCTTCAGGTGTCAGGCTGACGGGATCTCCCACAACAATCGTAATGGGATGAAAGCGTAATCGTCCACTTCCACGCGGAAGAGCGTCGTAGGCTCCAAAAATTCGAACCGGTTGGATCACGGCGTTGCTCTTGGCGGCAATCAACCCCACGCCGGCTTCCCCCGGTTGCAACTTGCCGTCCAGCGTGCGGGCACCCTCTGGAAAAACCACGACCTGATCGCCACCGCGAAGGATCTTAATGATCTTTTTCAAGCTACTCATGTCAGGCGCATCCTGATCAACCGGAATCGCATTCCAACGTGGGTAAAGCCACTTGGTGGGGCCTTTAAAAAGAGTCTTTCGCGCGAGGTAGTAGACCGACTCATTATAAGCCACCCCGACGAGCGGAGGATCTAAAAAGCTCTCATGATTTGAAGCAATCAAGATGGGCCCGTCTTGTACAAGCTTCTCCCGTCCCACAACCTGATAACGAAAAAACGCCTTCGCCGCAGCCCGAAAGATGGTGTGTCCGATCCAATAGGTAGTTTTCATTTTTTATCATCCCATCCGAGTTTTTCGAGAGCTCCCCGTGCTTCTCCAACCACCTCGTCGATGGTCAGATCGGAAGAATCAATCACGATTGCTCCCTCGGAAATTTTGAGAGGTGAGGCTTTTCTCTGGCTGTCCTGGGCATCGCGTTTCGCAACGGCATCCGCTTCGCCATCCTTGGAACGACGGGCGGCACGGACTTCCTCGGAAGCATCAATGTAGAGCTTGAAGGGAGTGTCCGGAAAAACCACGGAGCCGATATCCCGTCCTTCCATCACGACGTCATTGTCCTTGAGATAATCCCGCTGCATCGCCACGAGGCGCTCGCGAACCTCGGGGATCGAAGCGACCTTTGAAACATGATCATTCACCTGCGGTTCGCGAACTTCTGTCGTCAAAAGGCGTCCATTGATGGCGATCGTCGAGAGTCCGTCTTCGACACCACACCCGATCTCCAATCCCTCAAGAGCCCGGATGACGGCATCGGCATCGGATGGATCGACTCCATCCCTCAAAACCTGCCAGGTCACGGCGCGATACATCGCTCCGGAATTCACCATAATGAGTCCCAGGGAAGCGGCGAGACGTCGGGCGACGGTGCTCTTTCCCGAAGCGGCGGGACCGTCGATTGCGACAGAGCGGTGGGGCTGGCTCATCGGTTGCAAATTTCTTTGAGGTGCTGGGAGAAGGTTGGGTAGGAAGTAGCCACGCAAGCGGCGTTCTTGATGGTGGTATTGCCATCCCCGGCCAAAAGACCCGCAATCGCGAAGGCCATGGCAATGCGATGATCACCATGACTGTCCAAAACCGTTCCTTTAAGCGTCTGTCCGCCGGTAATCACCATACCGTCTTCGAACTCTTCGACATCAGCTCCCATGAGGCGAAGATTTTCGGTAGTGGTGTCAATGCGATCCGTTTCCTTGACGCGGAGCTCAGCGGCATTGCGGATCACCATTTTGCCCTCGGCCAGCGCACCGGCGACCGCAAGGATCGGGACTTCATCAATGAGATTTGGAACTTCCCCGGGTTTGATTTCGGTTCCTTTAAGCTGACGGCCGATGATTTCAATGTTACCGCGGGGTTCGCCACCATCCTCATGTTGAACATGGTCCTTAATCAGGGCGCCCATGCGGATGAGAACGTTGAGTAAAGCGGTCCGGGTTGGATTGAGGCCCACGTTCTTGATCAGAAGCCGTGAGCCGGGCACGCAAGCTGCCGCCACAATCCAAAAGGCCGCGCTGGAGATATCCCCGGGAACCACGAGGTCTCGGGAGCGGACTTTTTGTCCTCCGTAGATCGAAATGTGATTCCCTTCGGTTTTCACGCGAACGCCAAAGGAATTGAGCAGGCGTTCGGTATGATCACGGTTGATCGCCGGCTGAATGACCGTTGTCTTGTCAGGCGCGAACATTCCCGCAAGGAGGATCGCGCTTTTGACCTGCGCACTGGCCATGGGCATTTCATAAGTGATTGATTTAAGTTTTCCACCGGTGATATGAAGAGGAGCGCAACCGGACTTGATCCCCTTGGTCTCAAACTGAGCGCCCATTTCCGCAAGTGGTTTGATAATGCGGTCCATCGGTCTGCTGGAAAGCGAGGCATCCCCAACCAGCACACTGTCAAATTTTTGGGCAGCCAAAACCCCGGCGAGAAGGCGCATTCCAGTCCCGGAGTTTCCACAATCCAGTTCAGCCGAGGGGGCCCGAAGCTCCCCGCTGCATCCGTGGATGGTCAGATCGATCGGGTGGTCTTCCGTCCCCTTTTCCACTTCATAGCGGACGCTAAGTTGCCCCATGGCACGCAAGGTGTTGACGCAATCCTCACTTGGGAGAAAGTTCTCCACAAAGCAGGTTCCGTCGGAAAGTCCGGCCAGGATGGCGGCTCGGTGTGAGATGCTCTTGTCGCCGGGGACGGCAAGTTCACCGGAGATTTTTTTTAGCGGACTGACTTTAATGATCTCACTCATGAGGATGAATCGGGTTCTCTTTTCGGAGCTTCACCTCCGCGAGATAATCTTGAAGCCCCTTCTTGTCCGAATTCGCGAGGTGTTCAAGCATCTCTCGGATCTCGTTTTGAGCATCTTCCAAAGCGGTCGTCAGTTCTGCCCGATTTTCCACCATGATTTCAGCCCACATTGAAGGATCACCCGAAGCCACCCGGGTGGTGTCACGGTAGCCCCCGGCGGCCAGAGATTCATCCTCCGGAGAGCGCAAAGCTGCCGAGGCCGTGGCCACAGCCATGGCATGTGGAAGGTGGCTGATACGGGCAACGGCCCGGTCATGGTCGTCAGCGGCCATGAACGAAACCCGACAGCCCAGATCCTGCCAAAACTTCTCGAGAGCGGCCCCTTCGGAGTCGGGGCGCCCTTGATTATTGGTGATGACACAAGCCGCCCCGTCAAAAAGATCCTTCCGAGCTGCTTCGATCCCGGTTTGCTCGGAACCGGCCATGGGGTGGCTCCCAATAAACGGAAGCCCGGATTCCCTGGCCATCGTGTGGGGCAGAGCTTTCACACTTCCCACATCTGTGACCAAGGCACCTTTTCTCAAGTGGGTTTTCACCTTTCCAGCAAGGCGGGGCATCGCACCCACAGGCACTGCCAAAATGACCAGATCGGCTTTCTCCACAACCTCCGCCAAATCCGTCGTCGCATTCAAGCCCAGCGCACGGGTTGCCTCAACCCGGTCAGGATTCCTCCCCCACAGAGTGACCTGGTATCCGGAGGCCTGGGCAGCAAGCCCCACGGACCCTCCGAGAAGTCCGGGGCCCAAAATAGCGATTTGGGAAATCATCATGTGAAGCAAGAAAAAAGATGCCGGATCCCCTCACGGAAATCCGGCATTGAAATAGATCATTTATCCCGCTTAGGGAACACGGAATTTGTGGTCCGGATTACCGTCGTTCGGGTCGCGCACCAGCATTCCACCTGGAACGCCACGGACATCCACCGCCTTATTGGTCCAGGGATTGAAAACGAATCCTGGCTTCCCGGGAATGGCTACGGCAGTGCGATACTTGCTCTTGGGCTTCACCGGGTCTTTCTTGGCCACATCCGGAGGAGTGATTGTATCCGAGCCTTCTTCCTCTTTCTTTTTCTTCAAGGCAGCACGGCGGGCAGCCGCCTCCTTGTTGGCTTTGATCCGAGCTGCTTCCTGCTTGAGTTCTTCAGGAGTTTTTTCCTTTTCAACCTGGGTTGCGTCGGGAACGTTCGCGCCGTTCGGAGCGGGCTTTCTTGGTCCATTTACAGGAGGGTATGGACTACAGCTTACGAACACGAGACTCGTCAAAGCGAGCCCGATGAGATGCTTGAGGGAAAACATGACTTTCAAAATCAGTTGGGGTTGGGGATATTACGCTGCAATCCTGAGAACGGACTGACTCCCAAACTCTTCGCGGTCTTTGGCCTTCTTGTCAAGCCGTCACCCACACCGAAATGCCTGAATCCGACCGACTTAAGCAAGAAATCGCGCCAAAACCCGACATCTCCGAAAAGCTCCTGACCTTCGTGAACAACCCGGAGGCGGATCACTTCGAAGGTCTTGCCCTCATGATTTTTCGTCATCAGTTCAAATATAATCAACCCTACCGTGCTTTCGCAACATCGTTGGAACGCACCCCCGAAACAGTCTCCCGCTGGCAGGAAATCCCCGCCGTCCCAAATTCCGCCTTCAAACTCGCAGACTCTCCTCTGATCTGCGGCGAGCCAATCGGGATCACCTTCCTCACCTCCGGAACCACCACCGAAACCCGCGGAGCACATCACTTCCCCGATACCGGGCTCTACGAACTCGCCATCGACCACGGGTGGACTTTGCCAAAACTTCCCACTTTCTTCCTGGCACCCTCAAATCTTGAAAGTCCGCAGTCCTCGCTAAGCCACATGTTTGCCCATCTCAACTCTGGCGATGACTCACACTTCCTCCTGCGCGACTCCAGATTCCATCTCGCCCCGCTCATCCAAGAGCTTGAAAACAACCGCCCGATCTTCCTCATGGGCACCGCTCTGGCATTCCTTCACCTCATGGAAACCCTCGGCCCCCTCCCCCTCCCCGCTGGCTCCCGGCTTCTGGAAACCGGAGGTTACAAAGGAACCTCGCACACCCTCTCGAAGCCAGAATTCTACTCCGATCTCGCTGAATTTTTCAATGTCCCGCTTGAGCACATTCACAACGAATATGGCATGACCGAGCTTTCCAGCCAGGCCTACGCCACCGGCCCGGAAGGTCGCCACCGGTTCCCTGCCTGGTGCCTCGTCCGAATCCTTGATCCCGAGAGCAGCCGGGAGGTTTCCCCCGGCCAAACCGGTTACCTCGTCATCCACGATCTTGCCAATCTTCACAGCGTCTCCGCCATCCGGACCCAGGATTTCGCGATCCGGCATGAAGATGGCTCTTTCACCCTCATTGGAAGAGACCCGGGAGCCCTCCCCAGAGGATGTTCACGAACCATCGACCACGCCCTCTCCTCATGACCCTCGCCCAACGAATCGACCTCCTTCTCTCCGTAGCTGACGAATTCGAACCCTTCACCGGCCGTTTCAACCGCGAAGATCTCCAAATGACCTTTGCCCGGGAAGCTGCGGGACCAACTGTTCGCCCCCCCAAAACCATCGTCCACATTATCAGCGGCAACACCCCTCACGCCGCCCACCAAACCCTCCTCAACGGCATCCTCCTCGGCGCGAAAAATCGCCTCAAACTTCCCTCACACGCGCTTCTGGACTTCAAAGTCCCGGAAGCCGTCGAACCCTTTGCTGAAATCTCCCGCGAACTTCCCGGCCACTGGATTCCCGAAGCCGATGCCCTCGTCGTCTTCGGCTCGGATCACACCCTCCGCCACTTCCAGCAACTCTGTCCGCTTGAAACTCCCTTCGTCGGTCACGGTCATCGCGTCGGGATTGCCATCATTGAGGACCCCGGCCCGGAAGCCGCCAGGCTTGCCGCCCGCGACATCGGTCTCTTCAATCAACAAGGTTGCCTCTCCCTCCAAAGCATCTTCCTCGAAAACCCCCGCGCTTTCGGTCCCATCCTCGCCGAAGCGATGGCCGACTTTGAAAAGGAACACCCGCGCGGGCCTCTCTCACTTTCAGAAGCCGGAGCAATCACCAACCTCCGCGAAGAAACCCGCTACCTCATCGCCCAGAACTCCGATTCCCATGCCCTTTGGGAAAGCCCGGGCTCAACCGCCTGGACCATCGTTTGTGAAAACTCCCCAACTCTCACCTTCTCCCCCGGAAACCGCACCGTCTTCCTCCGCCCCTTGCCTGCTAATTTTCAGACCATGAAACATCTCTCAGGAATCGGGCTCCACCCTTATCAAAAAGGCAAGGACCTCCCCTCTCCCAGAATCTTCCCCCTCGGCCAAGCCCAAAACCCACCCGCCCTCTGGGCCCACGATGGCATTCTCCCCCTGGCCTCACTGGTGAGACATCAAGGCCATGGGTAGCCTTGTTCCTGCTTCGTTCTCCACAAACCTGCCTTTCGGAGTAAATGAACCCCCGCGATTACGCATGGACTCTCATTCTATCCGCATCAAATTGTATCCCCTTAGCGTCGGTTCCCCTTTTTGTTAGGCTTTCCACCATGTCGAACGCGAGCAAAACGAAGAATACAAAAAAGAAAGCCAACGTCGAAAAGGGCGGGATCGAACTCCCTCCCGAATTTGCCAATCTCGGAGAGTTGCTCGATGCTCAAAATGGCCATGAAAAGGGATTGAGTAATCAGGTCTCTCTGGAGGTTGCCCACCGGAAGGGGCTCTATCCCTACAGCCAGAAAATGCCCTCTTCCGAATACGAACAGGAAAAACTCAAGCTCCAGGCCGAGCTCCTGAAGGTCCAGCAGTGGGTGAAAACCACGGGACAGCAAATCCTGGTCCTTTTTGAGGGACGCGATGCCGCGGGAAAAGGAGGAACGATCAAACGCTTTATGGAGCACCTGAACCCCCGGGCCGCCCACGTGGTCGCTTTGGAAAAACCCACCGAGCGCGAGATGGGACAATGGTATTTTCAACGCTATATCAAACACCTGCCCACCAAGGGTGAAATGGTCTTTTTTGATCGGTCCTGGTATAACCGCACCGGTGTCGAGCGGGTCATGGAGTTCTGCACGCCATCGGACTATCTGGAATTCCTCCGTCAATGTCCGTCTCTCGAAAGAATGATCGTCAATAGTGGGATCAAGGTCGTTAAATACTGGTTCTCAGTCAGCCGACTCGAGCAGCTGAGGAGGTTTCACGGACGAAAGACCGATCCATTGAAACAGTGGAAGCTGAGTCCCATTGATCTTCAGTCACTGGACAAGTGGGACGACTACACCAAAGCCAAGGAAGCCATGTTCTTCCACACTCATACCGCCGATGCCCCGTGGGCGGTCATCAAGTCGGACGACAAGAAGCGCGCAAGAATCAACTGTCTTCGGCACTTCCTGTCGGTCCTCGATTACCCCAACAAGGACCCCAAAATGGCCCCGGCACCGGATCCGAAAATTGTCCACGATGGTTCGGAAGCCTTCGACCACGACAAGGAATATTCCGCCGAACCAATTTCTTGAGAAATCCAAGCCGATCTACTTTTTCTTCTTCACCAACGATTCAAGGTAGTCGAGCAGGCTGGCGGCTTCGTGGACGGTGAAGCCGGACATGAGGCCCGGAGGCATCAATGAGGTTGGTAGAGTGGAGCGGTCCTTGATCCCGGACTTCTTGAAGCTGTGCTCGGTACTGGCGATGTCTCGGATGGACACCGTGTCTCCCGCCTCATCAGTGACGAAACCCACGAATGATTTGCCGTTCTTTAAATTGAAGACGTTGGTGGCGAATCCCTGTGCGATCGTTTTGTTGGGAACCAGAATCGACTCAGCGAGTTCGTTGCGGCGATAGGTTTCGGCGATGTTGCCGAGGTAGGGACCTTTCTGCTTCTCCTTTTGGGAAACGGTATGACAAGCGTTGCAGGTGGCACGGGCGAAGATGGCTTCGCCGAGAGACACGTCGCCCTTGTGAGCGGTAATTTTTTTCAAAGCATCGTCAGGTTCCAGAGTGGCGATCTTGGGAGTCTTGTCGGCGCCGGGGGCCTGAATCTTGAGGCGACCGGCAGCGTCTTTGGCAGCCTTGGCAACTCCTTTATCCGGATCACTGAGGGCGATGCGAATGCGGTCGTTCAAGAGCGGGCTGCGGAGGTCGCGGGCGGCATTGATGAAGGCGATCTTCTGCTTCGAATCGGGCCACGCTTTTTCGATGGCTTTGATCGACATCTCGCGGGATTCGGGTGCACCGTCCTTACGGGAGGCCAGTTGGAGCACGGCCATCGCAGCCCAATTCCCTTCAAGGGTTCCCGCTTTGTCAGCGGCCAGTTTTTCAAGCGCGAGATGATGATTCTCAAGCTTTGGAGCCTTGAGGAAATGACCTCTTGCAGCAGTGGCTTGTTTTCCAGATCCCTTCACACCGTCGATGTTGATGAGAGCCTGAATAGAAGCAGCAATCGCTTCGGGGTGATCGCTTTGAACGAGAACTTTGACGGCATCAGCATGGGCGGCGGGGCCGGCCTCGAAAGTGCGGGCACCTTTGAGGACAAGCGGGAGGGCGCGGGCGGGAACGTTATCCCCGCTGGCGATCTGGATGATGGCGACGGGGATGAGTTTGTCGTCTTTCAGAGCAAGGTCGATGATGCGGTCGAGAGCATCATTGGCCGGAATGCGGTTCTTGTTGAGCTTGGTGATGATGAAGGCCGCCTCCTCGGCGGGGGCATTGTCGAGGAAGGTTTTTAACGTCGTAAGAATCCGCTCCGATTCCTCCCAGGTCGCGAGTTGGTAGTAGGGCCCGCGGGTGTCGGGGCGGGTGCCCCAGGAGTCGCCCTGCCACTCGGCTTCAGTGTGGTAGAGACGGGTCAGGATTGAGAGAAGCGGGCGGCGTTTCGCGAGGTCTTTTTCGGAAGCGAGGCGTTTGATGAGTTCGTCAACGACCTCGATCTTGTGCATCCGCATGAGGGCCCAGGCGGCGGCCTTGCGGGTGTCGATGTCGTCAGCGTCAATCTTGGAAAAGGCCGCTTCGTGCGCGGACATTTTTGCCAAGGCGCGGTAGGCGGTGTGACGGATGACGGGGTCAGCGGAGGACAGATGGTTGGCAACCTGGGGAGCAGCCTCCAGCAGACCAAGGCGAGCAGTCGTGACAATCGCTTCCAACACCTGGCGAGGTTTGTCCTCCTCGCTCATCGCAACGATGAGGAGCGACGTAATCATGGATCCATCCGAGGGAGCAACATCTGCCAAGGCACGCACCAAATAGGGACCGATCGGACCCTGCGTCGTTGAAAAACCAAGCATGTTCGGGAAGGATTGGCTGATGACATAAAGTGAGGCAATTCGTGTTTTTAAAGGAGCCTTCTCATCGCTAAAAATTTGGAGCAATGCCTTTTTGACGTCCTCGTTTTTATCACGTCGTAGCAATACCCGTTGCACAGCAAGGGTGCGGATATGCGAAGGGGAGTCGAGCGCGGCAACGAGGTCCTCTGTGCTCATCTTATCAAGGTCCGGCATCGGCTCGGGCTGGTAACCCTTCGGAGTGACGCGGACGATATAACCTTGGTCGGGGCCGGCCCAACCGAAGGTGGCGGGACCTTTCCAGGAGGCTTGGTAGACGGCGGACATGCCGTCGACATCGGCATCGGTGGGGCGGGTCACTTTGATGAATTTCTGAGGCTCGGCGGTTTCCTTGAAGGTGGCGCCGTAGGGTTTTACGGTGTGACGGAAGAGGCCGGCCTTGCCCCAGTCGCAGGTGAAGGGAGCTTTGTTCCAGGCATCAGGAAAGCCCGGTTCGTGAATATAAACGGACCCGCAGCCGGACCCGCCACCGTAATCGGAGAGGGGGTGGATGTGCTCTTTCTCGAAGTTCTTATAAAGGCGCGGATAGCCGTGGTCACTCAGGCCGGTGAAATGGTGGAAGCGGACGTCCCAGCCACCGCCATCGTTGGTGTTGTCACGGGCGAACATATCGAGGGTCGGCGACATGGGGGTCCCAAGAATATTTCGGGTGCCGGTGGAGAAAAGTTCGAGGCCCGAGCCATCGGGACGAAAGCGGATCACTCCCCCGCCCCGGTGTTGCAAGGTGCGACCGTCGGTGCCGGTCGCTTTCATGAATCCGAAGTCTCCCCCGGCAATGTAGATCCATCCATCAATGCCCATTTCGAGACCGTTGGTGGTGTGGTCGGCAGGGCGGTCCTTGAAGCCGAAGGCGATGTCGGAGATGAGGCGTTTTGATTCCTCGGCGACGCCATCGTGATCACGGTCGAAGAAGACGGAAATGTGCGGTGGATGGAGGAGGTAGAGGCGGTCGTGATCCCAGATGAGGCCGCGGGGTGAGTCGATGTCGCGGACGAATTCCGTGACCTCATCAGCACGGCCATCCTTGTCGGTGTCGCGGAGACGAAGGACCCGACCGCGATGAGGGTCTCGACCGAGGGAGCCATTGCCATCGGACGAGACGTAAAGATCCCCTCCGGGAGCGGCGGCGACATAGACGGGATAGTTGGCGGATTGCCACGAGGAGAAAAGGGTCATCTCGAAGCCTTCGGGAACCGAGGCATCTTTGAGGATGGCGGCTTCCTGCCCGGGAGTGAGCTTGGGGATGAAGGGCTTGATGTTACCGGATTTTTCGAGGCCTTTTCCGCTGACTTTGGAGGTGGGGCCTTCTCCTTTTTTGAAGATGGGAAAGAGCTTGAGGGGACCTTTTGGGCCGGTGAGTTTGAGTTCCCAAAGAGCGGGCCATTGTCCGTTTTCTTGTTTCAGGACGGTGACGCGTAAGAACTTGATGGTTTTGGCATTGAAGGTGTCCTTGGTGTCGGATTGGCGGGTGTTTTGCGAACCGTCGTGTGCGATGGCCCAGGTTTTGCCATCGAGGGAAGTTTCGATTTTATACTGATACCACTGGTCGCGGATCTCCCAGAGAATCTCTGCCGAGGTGACGGTGGTGGGATTTTTAAATTCTAGCTGGAGCCAGTTGGGCATGGCGGGACCATTGCCGGTCCAGCGGGTTTTTTCGTCGCCATCGATGGCTTTCCAGGGGAAGTGTCCGGCGTCAGTCTGGACGTTCTTGGCGGTGACTTTCGCCATCGTGGCGTCCTTGGGTGGTTTGACCTCGGCGGCGGGCTTGGTTTCCTTTGCCATTTCGGTGATGACGTTCGAGCCGGTGTAGGGCTTCAAATAGTCATCGTTGAGATTTCCGGCGGCCCAAAGAAGACCACGGGTCACGAGATCGAGGTAGCGAGGATCCTCGACGGTGTAGTTGTTGTGGCCGATGGTGGTGGAAAAAGAGGGCGCTCCCTGTTTGGTGTTGGTCCAGGCCACGATGGCGGAGCTTTCGCGGTCGCCGTTTTTTTGAGTGGCGAGAGCAAGAGGCTCGGCGTCGTAAATCTCGCGGTTGTTATAAAGCTCCTCGTTTTTGGTCACCCAATTCTCAAGCGGTTTGGTAATCGGGTGATTTTCATTGGTGTAAGTGACTTCGAGGGGCTTCTGCGGTCCGTGCCCGGTCGAGTGGAGTCCCAGGTGCTTCGCCCACTTGTCCGTGCCATTTCGAAAGGAATGCATCGCGCAGTGCAAATGAACGGCCGGGATGGTTTGATGCACCTCGAGGATGTTCTCCATCACCTTGAGGTCTTTGTTGGAAGCGGCACACTCGTCGTGGATGATGATGTCATAGCCCTTGGCCCAATCGGGATCATCGAAAACCGGCAGAGGCGGGTTGGTCGACCTGTCGCGGGTCCAAACGACATCGACGCGGACATTGGCCCGCTCCTGGATCCCTTTGTAGAGAATTTCGTGCTGTTTGACGTAGTCGTGGCAGCAACCACCGGCGATCAAAAGAGCCTTGAGGGGGCGGGGAGGCTCGAGATCTTTGGCTTTGGGCTCCGCCTTAAGAAAGGCCAGCGGAGTGAGGATCACGAGGGCGAGGGGTGCTAGAATACGAAGAGAATTCATGAACGAACTGAGGTATTCGTGTATCCTCGCACGATTCTTTCAGTTGCAGCGATTACCCGGTATTTTTGAGGAACCGCAGCCTCACAAATCGTCTCTTTCTCCTGGCTCCTGAGAGACCTATTGAAACTCGCGGACTCGATAGAAGATCTTGGGAGAACCTCCTTCGAGATCACTGTCGACGAAGGTATACGTCTCACCGGTCGCCTCCTCTTCCTCAAGAAGCTCGATCCAGGTGAACAGGTCACGGGAATAGTCGAGGCTGTATTTTCGACCGGGAACCGTGCTCCAGGTCACGGTTGCCCGGGGAATCGCAGCATCGTAGACCAGCGAGGTGATCTCAAGCTCACCGGACGGCGGAGCGACGGTCTGAAGAAACTGGAACGGGAGAAGCACCTCACCTGAATAACGGACTTCATCGAGCAGGAGGCCGTAGTCGCCTCCGCTGAGTTTTCCGAAATCAAGCGGAGCGGCGGGGTGGGTGTAACCATCGCCCTCGCTATCCGAAAGAGTCTTCAATTGCATGAGCTCGTAGTCGTAGTAGAAGCCAATGGTTCCTGCGTCTTCATCAAACGTCACCGCAGCGTGATGCCAGGCCGCATTGTCATTGATCCCATCACCATCGAGGGCCCAATCGGCGGGATCGTTATAGCTGGCCACCATTCCGTCCCCCAAATCGGTATCAATCCAAATCCGGAGAGCCTCGGGAATATTTACCCCCCCCGTTGGCCCCAGAACGAAGTTAATATTTTCATCAACGCCAACCTCGTTCACATCGTCGGGAACTCCTCCCGGAGTGTCAAAGCGGGTCCGGAGGCGTCCGAAAGCATTGTTATTTGCGTGATCAAAATCCACCTGCCAACGCAGATCCCTGAGCTGACTCCTTCTCACAAAGGATTGGTAGCCACCAGGTTCACCAATCAGTTTGATGAAAAACTCGAATGTGAATGAGGAGTTTAAGGAAACATCGTCGGCAACGCGCAAGCGGGAATTTGGCTGGGTGGCATCCAGGGAAAACCGGTTTGTCAAAGTGGTATTGGTGACAGGGTCAAAAATCGTGGGCGAAGGAACATCCGCTGAATACAGGGGACTCCCGGCATTGGGCAGAGCGGAATTCGTTGGACCAACGGAGTTTTCGGCAAGGGTCACATCTCCTCCATCCGCAGCTCCTTCTTCTTCGAGCCGCCAGTGTGCAATGGTATTGCCAGCTCCAGTGATCGGTTCCCGAAGAAAGTCTCCCGGAGTGAGAATGGCACTGGAATAGCGAAGTTCGTCCATCAAAAGCCCATATTCGGACCCCGTCAGCTTCCCAAAACCGATCCCTGCGGCCGGATGGGTGTAACCATCAGCCTCCGCATCACTCAGTGTCCGGGTCTGACTCAGGAGATAATCGAAGTAGAACTTCACCTCGCCGGTTTCCTGATCGAATGACATCGCGACGTGGTGCCATTCGTCCACGTCATTGGCGCCATCTCCCTGGAGAGCCACATCAGCATCATTTGGGTTTCCGTTGGCGGCGTCGTAAAGGTAGTCATTCGGATTCCCGGTATTCTGTGGTCCCACATCAACTCCGGCAGCGTCCTTGGCACCGGTATCCACATAAACCTTTGGGGCGGAGACGTTTCCCTGTGGTCCGACCACAAAGTTCACATTCTCATCAACCCCGGCTTCAGCCACTCCGTCAGGCACACCGCCCGGGGTGTCCCATCGTGCACGAATCCGCCCAAAGGCCGGATTCGCCGCGTGATCAAAGTCCACCTTCCAGCTCAGTTCGGGAGATTCAATCCGTTGTAAAATCCCCTCATAGCTTCCCGGTTCTCCGATGTATTTCACGAAAAACTCAACTGTGAAGGAGGAATTGAAATCCACGGCATCCTCGATACTGAGTTGGGAACTTCCTGCCGAGGCGTTGAGCGAAAATCGGTTCGGGTAAGTCGTTCCCGATACCGGGTCGAAAATCTCCGCTGCCGGAACGTCATCGGAGTAGAGTGGATTACCACCGGCAACCGAGGCATCGAAGGTTCCCGGAGAAGCTGTATTGGGCGACGATGCAATGGGATTGTCCAAAGCCGCATCAACCTCGTCAAAACGCCATAATCCCACGGTGTCAGCCTGAGCCACCAGACAAGCTCCAAGCGCGAAAGTCACATACATTTTGAGCATAAGAGTCTATCAATACCCTTCAATCGTCGACTGCCAAGCGGAAAAACCACAGCCTTCCAACTATTCAAGAAGGTGATAAACAGCAGTTTTGTAACATTCGATTAGCTTTCACCATCTTTCCCAGCTTAAATTCGTAAAGAGTCCCCCTGCGATCTCAGAACCTCAAACTCAAAAAATCCTCAAGATGAAAACACTCAAGAAGGCCCTGCCGTTCGTTGCGATCGTGGCCGGTCTGCCGCTAGAAGCAATGGCACAAACCACTTTGGTTGATTGGAGCCAAAACTGGAACTATTTCCATCCCACCGCTGGAATCCTTCCAGCAGGATCAGGAACCACGGCACCCCATCCCGACGGCACCACACCGTGGTATGCCACCGACACGGAGTTTGACGCAAGCTACACCGGACCATCTTTCACCACCGGAGGAGCCGGTTTTGAAGCGGGAACAGGAGCAGGCCCTCTTGGCTACGGAGCCATTGCCTATACCACAACACCGGACCCCGAACCTGCAGAATTCACCGCTCTTGGCACGACTCTCACCACACCGACCAGCGGAGAGCGTAATACTGCCTATTTCCGGACCACTTTCACTGTTCCCGACGACGGCAACTTTTACACCAATCCCCGCATCCGCTACATCCTCGATGATGGAGCCTTTGTTTACTTGGACGGAGAGCCCCTCCTACAGGTCAACATTGCGGCCGACGTGTTGGACGACTATTCGTCCCCCGCTGCGGGAACCGGCAATACCGAATCGCAAATCCGGACTGCGGATCTTTCGCTTGCCGCCGGCTCCCGAACCGGCTCCAACACCGTGGTTGATCCAGCCATTGGGAGCAATGCCACGGTCATGAAGAGCTTCCCCAGACTGGCCCCGGGAACTCACACCCTCGCTGTCTCCCTCCACAACTCGTCAACCACCAGTTCGGACCTTGCTTTGGCCTTCCAGATGGTCACCGATGTCACCGATTGCGTGATCGTGGGATTCGCATCCACCTCTACCCGGGATTTCACCGGCACTCCGGCAGATCCTACCGACGATACCATTTCGACAAACGTCACCATCACTCCGGAAGGCAACACCTCCATTGGATGGGAAGTGGTCGGCCCCGTCGGAAGTTCCATGATTGGTCAAACCGGCAGCTACAACACTCCCGTGACCTTGTCCGGCATCCCGATTGCCGAATTCGCCGGTGGCAGTCTCGCGCTTGAAATTGCCGATTCAGCCAACGCGAATTGCACCACCACAATCAACCTTCTTCCTCAGAGGATTCTCGGAACCAACTCCATTCCCGCTACAGCCACTCCCATTTTGACCGGGGGTGATCTCTCCCTCAACGGATGGACTTACGACGACAGTGTTCCCAGCCTCTCAATGAACAACCCGGGAGGAGTCGCCGGAGAACCCTACACCGTGACCTCCGGAGACATCGATCTTTCCGGACAGCCTGATGTTCAATTCACTGGAACTCTGACCATTAACGACACCTCTTCAGGAAACGAAGAAGACGACCGCTTCGTCGCCTACCTCATTCTTGACGGAGACACCGACAATCCTGTCAATCTGATCACCCGTCATGACCTTGTTATCGAGGACGGTGTCCTGACTGAAAACGAACTCGCTTCAGCTGAAGGCGACTTTGTTAAAACCTTGAACCATGTCATCCCGGCGAGCGTAAACTCAGTCCGGATTGTCATCGAAGGCGTCAACAACTCCAACAGCGAGGTCTTCACCGTGAGTGGCCTGGGTATCGCTCCGGCTCCCCCCGAATTGCAAGCCTACGCCGGCCCCGCCTACTTCGACAACAAGGGCACCGACAGCCCTTCGGACGACCGCTTCGGCGCCGACATCTTCATCACCCCGGTTAACCTGGGGGCAGGCACGGCGTGGACCAGCAACACCAGCCCGGATGCGGGATTCTATGCCAGCCCCAACCCCATCTCTTTCTCGGATTTCGAACCCTTCGAATCACCGGTAAGGGTAACTTTATCCGATGCTTTGGATGCAACCAAAACTGTCAGTCTCCAGCTGACAAACATCCTGCCGTCTCTGACCGTCTCCGCCCCCACCAACATCGTTCGTGTTGAGAATGGCCCGGGATTCGAAGACGACACTGTCACTTTTGAGGTCGAAATCACAGGAAGCTTCGGCGGACCGGGCTGGAACACCACCTCAACTGCCATCACACCCTCAGCAGGCGACTTTGGAATCGTAACCTTCACCGTTCCAGCTCCTCTTCCGACCGAAACCATCACCTTCGACATCACTGATCGGAGCTACCGGGCCGCCACCGCGGACGTCGACATTCCGGCCTTCGGCCGTTACCCCATTGGACAAAGCGACCTCACGGGAACCCTAACTGATGTCAACACGAGCCTGACCGTCCGTCCGTCGACCTCCTGGGTCAGCGACGCCACCGCCCGCACCCTGACCTACTCGGCCGGAGGAACGGCCCTGAGAGTTGTTGAGTCCGAAGTGATCGACCTCACCACTCTGGATGAAGTTTATTTCAGCGCAGTTCTGAGTGCCATCGAGACCAGTGGAGGCTCAAACTTTGAAGCCACCGACCGTTTCAAGGCCGAGCTAATCTACAACGTTGGCGATGTCGAAAGTATCATCAATCTTGTGGACCCCTACGATTCCGGCGATGGCGGAGCGTCCACTACCGGAACGCTTGCTGGAGCCAATGGCCCGCCAAACGGCTACATCAACGGATATGTCGGAGCGGCCGGCACCGACCTTGAAGACGGCACCGGCTATGGCTCGGTCGCCGAAGACTACAACGCCCATTTTGTGCGCGATGAATTCAACCGCATGGGTGAGAACGCCGCCGCAAACCTCGACAACTCTTTCACCTTGTCTTCACCGATTCCTGCCGAAGCCGACGATGTCAAGTTGGTCATCACCGCCCGGGGCGTCGGCGGCTCGGAAAGAATCGTGGTCAGCAACGTCTTCTTCTCCACCGTTAACAACTCCAGCGACTCGGACGAAGACGACATGCCTAACGAGTATGAAATCGCGAATGGCCTCAATCCCAACGATGCCTCCGACCGTGACACCGATCTTGATGGCGATGGACGCTCAAACTACGCCGAGTTTGTTGCAGGAACCGATCCACAAGATCCAACTTCGCTCCTCGCCATCACCGGGTATGTCCTCACCGAGACCACTGTAAGCGCGACCTGGAGCAGTGTTCCGGGCAAAACCTACCGGGTTGAATTCAGCACCGACCTGAAAAATTGGACCGACCTCGGCTTCGACTTCCCCGCGAACGACACTCCCGGGACCCAGACCGAATCCGGACCCTTCGATCTCACCGCAATCGGCGCTCCCGGGGAAGCCTACTTCCGCGTCATCATGGCTGAGTAGTGTTTCCGGAAACCTCAAACAAAACGGCTCCTTCCCTCGCGGGTTGGAGCCGTTTGATTTGGAGGGAGAGTCGAAAAATTATTCCGCTTTCAGTTCCTTCACCGCGAGCTTGCGATACCAGACCTCGTCACCGTGATCCTGTAAAAAAATCTGCCCGCTGGGGTTGGCCGCAAAGTTTTCCTTGCCCTTAAACTTTGAATTTTTGAGCGCCTCTTTCCACTCATCGCTTCCCACCGTGACATCCACCACAAGTTCCCCGTTGAGGTAATGCTGCAAGTGAAGCCCCTTCACGACCACCCGTGAAGAATTCCATTCACCCACCGCCTTAAGCTTCTTTTTATCATTGGCCGCCAAAAGATCGTAAAGTGATCCCGCCTGACGCTTGATACTCTTCGCGCCATCCGGATGGGCGTCATCAAGGACCTGATACTCCGGCCCCAGCTTCGCTTTGCCATAATTGGTCACACGGTATTTCACCCCACTGTTCCCCTTCTTGGAAATTTTCCACTCCCACCGAAACTCGAAATCGGCGTAACTCTTGGCCGTATAAAGGTCCCCACCCTTTCCTTTTCGGTGAAGCACCCCTTTTTCGGCTATCCAGCCACCTTCTTCGACCGCTTTTCCGCCGGAATTGGTCCATCCCTTGAGGGTCTCTCCATCAAAAATGGAGACCCATTTATCCTCTGCCGCGGAGGTGGAAACAAGGGCGGCCAATGCGAGCGTGCGAGCTAGGTATTTCATCTGATGAAAAGAAACGGAGCAAAAAGACCAAAGTTTTCACCCGCTCTCCGACTTGCCAACCCGAAATTCGAGTCCATGTTCTTAAATATGATCAAACCCGCGCTCTTTTTCCTGTCTGTTACGACTTCCTTGCTCCCGGCTGTCGATTGGACCCAGTGGCGCGGTCCGACCCGCGATGGCAAGGTCCATCAAGGTGCAGCGCCTTGGCCTAAAACCCTCTCAAAGGAAAACCTCAAGCTCGTTTGGTCCGCAAAACTCGCCGAGGGATACTCCAGCCCCATCATTGCCGACGGGAAGGTCATCACCGTCGAAACTCTGGAAAAGAAGGAAGAGATCGTGCGGGCCTTTGATTGTAAAACCGGTAAACCCGTTTGGGACGCCACTTGGCAGGGCTCGATGCGGGTCCCCTTTTACGCCGCAAAAAATGGCTCCTGGGTCCGCTCCACTCCCGCCACTGATGGAAAAACTCTTTTCATCGGAGGCATGCGTGATGTTCTCGTCGCCCTTGATATCTCAACCGGAAAGGAAAAGTGGCGTCGCGATTACCCCGGCGAAGAAAAAACACCCCTCCCGTCCTTTGGCTTCGTCTCCTCCCCTCTCCTTGAAAAGGACCATCTCTATGTCCAGGTCGGCACCTCCCTCCGCAAGATCAAAAAGAGCGATGGTAAAACCGTTTGGCAGGCCCTCGCCGACGAGCGGGCGATGTTCGGCAGTGCCTTTTCCTCTCCCTATCGTGCCAAAATCCAGGGAATCGATCAAATCCTCGTGCAGACCCGCAACCTCTTGGGCGGCATCCTTCCCTCCAACGGCAAAGCCGTCTGGACCACTCCCGTGAAAGCGATGCGCGGCATGAACATTCTCCCTCCCACCCCCATCGGAAACAAGATCTTCACCGCAAGCTATGGCGGAGGATCCTTCCTCTACGATATCGAGAAACAAGACAAAACCCTCGCCGCCAAGGAACTCTGGAACGACAGCAAGCGCGAAGGCTACATGTCTTCACCCGTCGTGATCGATGGCAAAGTCTACCTTCATGGCCGTGACAAACGCTTTCACTGCCTCGACCCCGGGACCGGAAAAACCCTCTGGAGTTCAAAGGATAAATTTGGCGAATACTGCTCCATGGTCATGCAGGGCAATCGCATCCTCGCCCTCGATCAACGCGGAATCCTCCTTCACATCGAAGCCAGCCCCAAGGCCTTCAAACTGCTCTCACAAGTCGAACTCGACACCCCTCCCACCTGGGCCCACCTCGCTGTTTGCGGTGACGAACTCTTCGTCCGCCACCTCAAGGGCATCAATGTCTACCGCTGGAAGTAGAACCTACTTTTTGGAATCGGGCTTGGAAATCGAAGCCGTCTCCACTTCGGTCTCACCAAGAATATAGCGAAATCCCTCCACCCACATCTTAAGGATCTCAGGATTGTAAAAGACCTCCTTGTTGTGACCAAAGGCACTCACAAAAACACGTCCCTTGCCATACTCCTTCACCCAGGCCAAAGCGTAATCATTGTCCTTACGATTTCCCTTCTTCTTTCCATTCACCTCGCTCTTCATATCCAGCGCCATCAAGACGCGCTGCTTTGAACGATCAAAATCCTTATATTGGTAGAGCTCATCTTTTAGCTTGAACCCCTTACCCTCGTGAACCCCCTTCACGATCGGGTGCTTGGGATCTTCATTGGCGATGTCCCAGGTTCCTCCAGCTCCCCACGGATGCCCATTAAAGTTCCCGCCAATCATATCGACATATTCCGGCCATCCGCCATCAGTCGCCGAATGGATCGCAAACACCCCGCCGCCATTTTTCACGTAGCTGATCAATGACTCACGCAAAGCTTCGTCCTTAAATCCCTTCTGAATGTGGGTATTGTTGTTGAAGCAGATCGCGTCGAATTTCTTGATGTTCCCGGGCTCAAAATTCGCGAGGTCCTCTGAAACAGTCACTTCAAAAAGTCCCGTCTTCTCCCCCATCACCTTGAGCATCGTCTCCCCGATCTCAATCGAGCCATGCCGAAATCCATAAGGTTTTGAGAAACAGAGAATCTGGTGCTTTTTCTTCGGAGCCTCGATCTTCGGCATATTCGCCAAAACAAGATCGCGCTCGGACAGTTTCTTTTCAGACGCCGCAAAAACCCCAAGGGCCAGAACGGGCAAAATTGCGAGAAGGAGGGACTTTTTCATCGGTAAAAGACTACCCGCCCGGCGCCCTCTTTCTTTCGCGCGCCTTCCCGCGAGGATGTCTCTTGCGGTATTCCACCCACCTGAGAATCACCGTATTTTCGAACTCTTCTTTTCTTGCTTGGAAGGGCTCCACCTCCGGATGTTTTATCCCAAGTCCGAGTACCCCGAACGCATTGATCCTTGAGACGACTTTCCTTCTCTCATGAAAAGCCCTCCTCGCCTCCAGGTCATTCTTCAGAAAAAGCTCTGCTTGGGATTGCAACCGCGACCCGTCCCTCGAAAGGCTATCGAATGGAAAGTAGGACTTTCTTAACGATTTTTCTCGTTTCCGAGACGAGCGAACAACTGCTGAATCCTGTTCCCCAAAACGGAAGGGCCGAGCGCTTTCCCTCGCTCGATCGGCCCCGCCGCTGAAAAACCCACCTTCCGCTTCTCCGCCGGAAACCAACTGGTAGCTGATCCCCCCAAGACAACAAACCAAGAGGAGCCAGAGCCCGGGAGTCATTTTCATCCTCATCAGATGATGAGACACCCCAAATCCCGCCTTGTTCAACTTCGACAGAAACTACCCACGGGTCTTCGAATAGACCACTGCAGCGACAATCAGAACCGCGACAATACCCAGAAAAATCCGACCGGACTTCTTCTCGGCAACTTTACAAAGCACTCAAAGCATTTTTCAATGCTCGCCCTTCCCTCAAACAAACGCAAGTCACGACATTTAGGATTTCAGATTCCCCGCTTTAGCGTTTAAACAAAGCCCGTGCCAGTTTCAGACTACATCGTCACCATCGGACTTGAGGTTCATTGCCAGATCAAAACAAACACCAAGATGTTTTGCGGCTGCGAAACCTCCTTTGCCGACGAACCGAACACCCACACCTGCCCGACCTGCCTCGGCCTCCCGGGCGCCCTCCCGGTGCTCAACGAATTCGCCATCGAACGAACCATCCTCTCCGGCATGCTCCTCGGCTGCTCCACCCCACCCACCGTCGTTTGGGATCGCAAGAATTACTTCTACCCCGACATGCCGAAGGACTACCAGATCACCCAGATGGATCTCCCCCTTTGCCTCGGCGGCGGCGTCCCTCTTTACGATCACAATTATCCCAAGGACGCCCAGAAAAACATCAAGAACCCAGGTAAGGTCGTCGTTCTCAACCGAATCCACCTTGAGGAGGATGTCGCCAAGTCCACCCATCTCGCCAATTCCACCCTCATTGATTTTAACCGCGCCGGCACTCCGCTCATGGAGATCGTCACCGAACCCGACCTCGACTCCGCCGAAGAGACCTTCGCCTACCTCAAGTCCCTCCAGCAAATCCTCATCGCCGGTGGCATCTCAGACGCCGATATGGACAAGGGACAAATGCGTTGCGACGTCAACATCTCCATCCGTAAGAACCCCGAAGACGAACTCGGCACCAAAATCGAGCTCAAAAACATGAACTCCACCTCCGCCGTCCGTCGCGCCATTTACTACGAGGTGGCACGCCAATGCGAAGCCCTCGACAACGGAGAAACCCTCGTTCAAGCCACTTGGCGCTGGGACGAAGACCTCGGCGAAACCCAGGAAATGCGCACCAAGGAAGACGCCCACGACTACCGCTACTTCCCCGACCCCGACCTCCTCCCCGTCACCACCGCCGCTTACATCGAAAAAGTTCGCCCCCTCGTCCCCGAGCTCCCCCACGAAAAATCGGCCCGCTTCCAAAAAGACCTCGGCCTCACTCCTTACGACGCCTCTGTCATCACTTCCGATATCCAGCTTGTCTCTTACTTTGAGACCACTGTCGAATCAGCCAAAGCTCCCGGAAAAAAAGTCGCCAACTGGATCATCAACAACCTCCTCGGCCTCATCAATGAGAAGTCTTTGGAGATTCAAGACTCCCCCGTTTCTCCCGAAAAACTCGCCGAAATCCTCAATCTCATCGAGGCAGGCACCGTTTCCAACAGCCAGGCCAAGGACCTCTTTTCCGCCCTCTGGGATGCTCCTGAAAAAGACCCCGCCGCTCTCGCCAAAGAGATGGGCTTTGAACCCGCCGACACCGGGGCCATTGATGCCATCATCGACGAAGTCATCGCTGCAAATCCCGACAAGGTCGCCGAAATCCAGGGAGGAAATGAAAAGCTCCTCAACTTCCTCACCGGCCAGGTCATGAAAGCCTCCAAAGGCAAAGCCAACCCCAAGATCGTCACCGACGGCTTGAAGGCAAAACTCCTCTAAAATGATCCCCGAAAGTATCAAGAGCCTGATCACTAGCCTATTGCGAAAGGATCTTGAAGTCATCGTTGCCGGAGGCCTTGCCGTCAATGCACACGGGTTCGCCAGACTTACCACGGACGCTGACCTCATCGTTCGCAAAAAGGATCGGGAAAAAGCTACGAATGCGATGATCGACCTCGCTTTCACAAACAAGGGCAGCACGGATGTCTCAACCCGATTCGGACACAAAAGCTACTCCGTTCCCTTCGTTGACCTTCTTTGGACCGAAGAAAAAACCTTCGACATCTTCCTCTCGTCCACAGTCTCGGTTGCTGATCATTTCAAGATCCTCTCCCTACCTCACCTCATCGCGATGAAGATCCACGCCCTCTCACAGTGCCACGACCGATTTGCGAAAGACTCCGAAGACATTAAGTTCCTCCTGAAACACAATTCCGCCCAAATCGAGTTCCGCGATTACCAAGCTCTCGTCAACCGCTTCGCCCCATCCGACAAGAATCAACAACTTCTCGATCTCTACCCCCGATAAACCAACCCCATGGACATCCTCGACCTTGACCCCGCCACCTTTCCCCGCGATGACTTCGGTCCACCACTCGGCGGAATGCCCATGGATGACTACGAAAAATGGCTCGCCGAAATGATCGGCCCCATCCGCGCGCAGCTCGAAGAGAATCCGCCACCCCAACCAGACGGAGTCCCATTCGTCTGGAAGGAGTAGCCTCCACTCAATTCCCCGGGAAAAAGCCAAGCAGGGAAAAAAATACGATCGCATTGACGCTTTCCTCCGGGAATGAGGTGGCGATGGGGCTTTGGCAATCGACGTCGGCAATTTACATTTCGCCCTAAAGTCGGGCTGTGATATAAGAGGCGGCCAACATTCATCAAAGCATTTCACTTGGTAAATTCAGGCGGTATTGGAATCTACTTCCTTGCTTCAGTGTCTCCATCACAGTAAAAAAATGAAACTTCGAAAAATCCTTGCGACCGTTGCGGCGGTTCTCAGCTCGTCTTTTGGATCTAAGAGGCCGTCTTGAAAAGGCTAAATGCTGGATTTTTAGCTGTACTATTGTGAGCAATTTTGGAAGAAACTTGGGATGCCGAGTTATCCAAGCAGTCTGACCGAATCC
Source organism: uncultured Verrucomicrobiales bacterium (assembly GCA_937916505.1). Taxonomy (GTDB): domain Bacteria; phylum Verrucomicrobiota; class Verrucomicrobiia; order Verrucomicrobiales; family Akkermansiaceae; genus SW10. Next base: position 33,750 of record CALFSW010000209.1, read on the forward strand.
GAATGGAAAGTCCTCGTAGAACTTCTCCCCAAGAACAATCCACAACTCCGAGGTCGTCCAGCGAAACATTCCAAGCGAGCAATTGTCGATGGTATCTTATATATGGCCCGATCTGGGGCTGGCTGGCGTATGATGCCGAACGATCTTCCGCCTTGGAAAACTTGTTATCACTACTTTCGAATCTGGGCCAAGCAAGGAATCTGGGAAAGCGTTCACAACCATCTTCGTGACCTTGCTCGACTTAAAGCCGGTAAAAAAAAGCCCCGACCGCTGCGATTATTGACAGGCAAAGCGTTCGCACAACTAGCCACCCCGGAGTTCGTGGTTATGATGCGGGTAAGAAAATTACAGGAAGAAAACGACACGTTCTGGTAGACACTCTGGGCTTTATTCTTCTCCTACATGTCACCTCTGCGGATGTGCAAGACCGTGACGGCGCCAGGCTCCTGCTCTTGGACAAACTCAAGAAGGCCTTTGGGTGGCTGCAGGTGATTTGGGCAAATGGTGGATACGCCGGGAAATTGGTAGGAGAAATCGCGACTATCATCCGCCATCGCAGATTGAAACTTGAGACCATCAAACGCAGCGACGATGTGAAGGGCTTCAAAATTCTACCCAAACGCTGGATCGTAGAGAGAACCTTCGGATGGTTTATTCAGTCCCGCCGCTTGGTTCGTGACTACGAGGTCCTCCCTCTCCACTCCGAATCGATGATCTATCTCACAATGTCCAAGATCATGCTCCGTAGAATCGCTGCTTAATCCCTTTTTAAGACAGCCTCTAAGCTAGAGCATGGTGTATGGGTTCATGGTCAGGGGCAATGCCAGCGGGCAGCCAACTCGTTAATGTCGTTGGTTTGCTCAATCGTCTTCCGGGCTCTCGCCCTGAACGAATGCTTCCTCAAGAGATCGCAAACATTCTTAAGAGCATTGAGAACTGTATTCGCCTCGGCTGTGCTGAAATAGTGAAAGAGGCGGCAGGCGCAAAAAAAGCGGCTCGTGAGGCGGAGTCGAAATCAGAAAAGAAGGAGTCCCCTGAACATATGGCGGAGGAACGCCCCAAGAAACCTGTTGATATTGCTTTGGACAGAAAGTCCGGGAGAACTACGACGATTGAATTTCAAGAACCCAAGGCTGTCTCCAATTTGATCTCATTGCGCATGGGCCCGCCTTGGAATCCAAGAGATTCAGATCACTTTGGGTCTCGCACTCCCTTCCTGCGCAGTCTTCCCCCACGCCCGCCAACCCAATAGCACTGCCGTGGCAATCAGCCCCGTGCTCAATCCCCACCAAATTCCGGCTACTCCCATCCCCTGCCAGAACGCCAGATAAATCCCAAACGGCATCCCAACCAGCCAGTGCGCCGTGAACATGATCAAAGCCGGCTTCTTCACATCATCCATCCCGCGCAAAGCACCCGAGGACAAAATCTGCGAATGATCCGCGATCTGAAAAATCGCCGCGATCCACAACAGTCCCACCACGATCTCGATTGGTCCGTCTTCGGTCAAAAATGAAGCCGCCAAAGCCTCGTCAAAAATCAAAAACACCCCCACAAAGACCAACGAAACCATAAATCCCATCAGCCACCCGCTCACCACAATCGGACGCATTCTCTCATACTGCTTTGCCCCCTGTGCCTCCCCAATCTGCACCGTCAGTGCCATCGACAATCCCAGCGGAACCATGAAAGTCGTCGCCACGCACATCATCGCCACCTGATGTGCCGCCAACGCCGCCGCTCCCAATGTTCCAATCAAGAGCGCAGCCACGATAAAGGCGCTCATTTCCGCCGAAACCTGTAAACTGGCCGGCCAGGCAACCTTCCAAAAATCCGCCAATTCCTTCCGTTTGGGTTTCAAAAACCAACGATGCGGAGACCAATCCTTCAAATCAGGACTGTAACGGCACCACACCATCACCCCGATCATACTCGCCAATCGCGCCAACAAGGTCGCCAAACCCGCCCCCTCCAGGCCCATCGCCGGTGCGCCCCAGTTTCCGTCAATCAGCAACCAATTGAGGAAGACATTCAGCCAGACTCCCGCAAAAATGATCCAAAAAACGGGCCACGGCTTCGCCATGCCATCCGAGTGATTTCGCACCACCATACTCACAAGCGCCGGCGTCATCGATGCGCTCACGAGAAGGTAGAATACCGGCAACTGTTCCACTACCTCGGGGTCCTGCTTCAAGAAGGGTAGCAGCGGGATACTGACCCAGCTCAGCACAAAAGTGATCGCTCCCAGAACCAAACTCAGCAAAAAACCATCCCGCAAGGCCGCCTTCGCCTGCCGAGGATCATTCGCTCCCCGCGCCTGCGAAACCTTCACCGAAACCGCAATCGCAACGCCAATTCCCAACATCAACGGCAGAAATAAAATCGAATGCGCCAGCGTTGCCGCCGCCAAATCCACCGTCCCGACCTGCCCGATCATATAGGTGTCGACCAGCCCCATCAGCATCTGGCTGACCTGACCGGCCATCAACGGCAGCGCGAGAACGAACGTCGCCCGCCCCTCGCGCACGATAGAACTCATCCCGCTGTCTAACGACCCCTTCCGGAAAGCTCAAGATTGATTCCATTTTCAAAATCAACTATCCCCCTGTGGCAAACCCAAGTGGCATGATCCGTCCCGGTCATGACCACCCGCCGCAGCTCCGCTGCCAAATCCAATCCGCATCCAAGCTCTCTCTAATCATGAAAGTCCTCCTCATATTTCTCCTCGCGATCTGCACCTCCCAAGCCGCGCCCTTCAAACTCGAAAAGGACTCCCGCATCGTCCTCCTCGGTAACGGCCTCGGCTCCCGCATGATGCAGTCGGGACGCTTCGAAGCGAGCCTTCATGTCTTGCACCCCGAAAAGCACCTCTTCATCCGTAACATGTGCGATGAAGGTAATACCCCCGGCTTCCGCCCCCACTCCGGCCGCCCCTCACCCTGGGCCTTCCCCGGTGCCGAGAAATTCCACCCCCCTCTCTCGAAAGCCAAAGACCGCTGGGGCTCCGGAAACACCGGAACAGGCTCCATGCCCACTCCGGACGAATGGCTCACCCAACTCAAACCCGACATCATCATCGCCTTCTTCGGCTACAACGAATCATTCAAAGGCCAGGCCGGACTCGAAAGCTTCAAAGGCGAACTCCGCGCCTTTATCAAGCACACCCGCGCTCAAAAATACAACGGAACTGCTGCTCCCAAACTCGCCCTCGTTTCACCCCCGGGCTTCGAGGACCCCTCAACTGATCGTGAGCGCGTCGTCGATGCTAACCTTGCTCTCTACACCGCTGCCATGGAGGGAGTCGCAAAAGAGGAAAAAATCGCCTTCCTAAACTGCAATGCCCCTTTTCAATCTTGGTTCAAGGTAAAAGAAACGCTCACTCGCGACGGCATCCTATTTAACAGCACCGGCCACGAACATCTTGCCGAGCTCATAGTCGACAAGCTCTTCGGAGGCCGCCCCGCCGATGCCTTCCGCTACGGAATCCGCTTAGCCGTCCGCGAAAAAAACTGGCTCTGGGAAAAATACTACAAAATCCCCAACGGAGTCCACGTCTACGGCCGCCGCCACCGCCCCTTCGGCCCCGTCAACTACCCGCCCGAGCTCAAAAAACTCGAGCAAATGTGCGCCGTCCGCGACCAGGCGATCTGGGCCGCCGCCCAAGAAAAACCCTTCGATCTCGCCGCCGCCGATGCCAAAACCATCACCCTCCCCGAAGTCAAATCCAACTATCGCCCCAGCAAGAAAAACGGCACCACCGAATACCTCTACGGCGACAAAGCCCTCGCCTCCTTCACCACCGCTCCCGGCTACAAAATCGAGCTCTTCGCCTCCGAAAAAGAATTCCCCCACCTCGCCAACCCCGTCCAAATCGCCTTCGACAACCAAGGCCGCCTCTGGGTCGCCACCATGCCCACCTACCCGCATTGGAAACCCGGTGATCCCAAACCCTCCGACAAGCTCCTCATCCTCGAGGACACCGACAACGACGGCAAAGCCGATAAGGAAACGATTTTCGCCGACAAGCTCCACCTCCCCACCGGATTCGAGATCTCGCACGATGGCGTCTACGTCGCCCAAGGCAACCACCTCGTTCTCTTAAAAGACACCAACGGCGACGACAAAGCCGACGTCCGCGAAATCGTCCTCAGCGGATTCGATGACCACGACACCCACCACGTCATCTCCGCCTTCTGCGCCGATCCCTCCGGCGCCATCTACATGGGCGAGGGCACCTTCCTCCACAGCAACGTCGAAACCGCCTACGGCCCCGTCCGCAGCTCAAATGGTGGCTTCTTCCGCTACAGCCCGCAACGCAACCACCTCGAGCGCACCGCCCGTCTCTCCATCCCCAACCCCTGGGGCACCGCCTTCGATGACTTCGGCCAACCCTTCTTCCTCGAAACCTCCGACCCCGACCTCCACTGGATGACCCCTGGCTCCGTCAATGTCGACTACGGCCAATTCTGCCCCAAGCCTCCCGCCATCCTGGAAAAAAACCAACGCATCCGCCCCACCTCCGGGCTCGAATTCGTCTCCAGCCGCCACTTCCCCGATGAGGTCCAAGGCGACATCATCCTCGGAAACACCATCGGCTTCCTCGGTCTCAAACAACACCAGATCCTCGACTCCGAATCCGGCTACAAAGCCAAACACCGCCACGACCTTCTCAAATCTTCCGATGGTAACTTCCGCCCCGTCGATCATGAGTTCGCGCCCGATGGCTCCCTCTTCCTCTGCGACTGGCACAACGTCCTCGTCGGCCACATGCAACACAGCGCCCGCGATCCCCTCCGCGACCACAAACACGGCCGCATCTATCGCATCACCTACCCAAGTCGCCCCCTCGTCAAGCCCGCCAAAATTCACCAGGCTTCCCTCGAAACCCTCTTCGAGAACCTCACCCTCCCCGAATACCGCACTCGCTACCGCACCCGCCGCGAACTCCGCAGCCGCGACCCGGGAGAATTCTTCCCCGTCCTTCAAAAATGGGACGCTTCCCTTGATCCAAGATCGCCTCGTTACGAGCACCATCTCCTCGAAGCCCTCTGGGTCACCTGGGGTCTCAACGCAGTCGATGAAACCCTCCTCAAATCACTCCTCGCCGCCCAAGATCCCCGCGTCCGCGCCGCCGCCATCCACGTCCTCCGCTACAGCGGTCACCAGATCTCCGACCAAGCCGACCTCCTCCAGAAATCCGCGTCCGACAAGTCCGCCCGCGTCCGACTCGAAACCGCCGTCGCGGCCTCCTGGCTCACTCCCAAGAAAGGCCTTCCCGTTTTAGAAACTATCTCGAAGCAACCCATCGACAACTGGATCAAACCCGTCCTCGAAACTGCCGCCTCCCACCTCAAAGGGCAGGAAGTCAAAGGTGACGCCGCCGAAGAACTCCGCAAACCCACCAGCCCTCTCAAAGGCGAAGCCCTCATCCTCTTCAAAAAAGGAGCCGAAGTTTACAGCCGCGAAGGCCACTGCATCACCTGCCACCAACCCGATGGCGAAGGCCTCCCCGCCGCCATGTTCCCTCCGCTTTCCAAAACAAAGTGGGTCGAGGGCAGCGAAGACCGCCTCATCAAACTCACCCTCCACGGCCTCCTCGGCCCCATCGAAATCAAAGGCAAAAAATACCCCGGCCAAGTCCCCATGACTGCCTTCAAGCAGCTCTCCGACAAAGAACTTGCCGCTGTCCTCACCTACGTCAGAAACACCTTCGGCAACAAAGCCCCCATGGTCACCCCCGCCAAAGTCAAAGAAGTCCGCGAAGCCACCAAATCCCAACCCAGCTTCTACGCCCCCGCCGACCTCCTCAAAGAACACCCACACAAGTAACTCCCTCCGTGCCTCGCAAATTATTCTTTTACGAGGACAGGTGTCCGAGCCAGCCAGTTCAGTAGACGTGGAAGTGAGCTGAGGCTCGCCGGTTTCCGGGCCACCACCGACGTTGGTGAAATTTGTTCATTGAGTCTTGCTCATAATCCCTCGTACTGAAAAATCTCTTCTATCGACGTTTTGAATAGCCGGGCCGCTTTGAACGCTAAGGGCAGGCTAGGATCAAATTTGCCTTTTTCAATGGCATTGATGGTCTGCCGCGAGACCTCGAGCTCACTGGCCAAGCGAGCTTGGGTCCAGTCCCGTTCGGCCCGAAGCACTTTTAGACGATTTTTCATTGGTACTTTCTTTGTCCGTTTATCAGCCCGGCGAGAAACGTCAGACACATCAGCATAACCAGGTGAGAGATTTCCGGTTCGAAGGGAATCAGCTTTATATCCTCCAGCATTTCATAGCTAAGACCACACACCAGTCCAACCCCCAGGGTGAGGGCGCCAGCATCAAGGAAGATTTTTTGGTGCAATTCGTCCATCCCATGCAGGTAGGTTTTGTTCGCAAAAATCATGCCAAAGCCAATTCCCAGAGTAAGAAGAACGCCGGCAATCGTTAGCGACGTGTTGTAATTCCACAAGAATCCAGGCCCAAAAGCGGCCAGTGCCGAAGCCGCGATCCACGCAACGATCCAGTATCTTAGCCGGGTGATATTCTGCGAGTTGCTGGCCGCCCAGTCACTCGTTTCTGTTTTCAGTTTCTTCATATGTCTTGTTTGTTTGTCGTATTGTAAAGCTTGCTTGATTGGAAGATGTCGCCGCCCATCATAAAAGTCAATTTACTTTTACATAAAGACAGAGAAACACGACTTTATCTGATTGGCCGTTTTGACGGGTTGGCAGAGCCAGCGATTGCCTGGGGTCCGTAGTAGGCTGGCCTCAAATTGTCGTTCTACATTCCCCACCCTCTGATCGAAGAATAAGGAAGGCCTATCTTGCCCGCCGCCATGTTCCCCCGCTTGGACACTGCTTTCGCTGCAGTCTTACAACTTTCTCCACCTCCTTGACTCTTCGTCTACGCTACTTCATATTGTAAACATGCCTACTGTGACCGTATCCGCCCGTGTTGATGAAGAACAGGCTAGCTTGATCGAAGCCCTCGCCGAGGAAGAGGGTTGCGACCGCTCAACCCTGATGAAGACCCTGCTCAGACGCGGAATTTCGGACCTTCGTCTCGAGACTGCCGTTCGCTCCTACGCAAAGGGAGAGGTCACCTTGTCGCGGGCGGCGGAAAAGGCGGGACTTTCCATCTGGGACTTCATCGCCCTAATGCCCGGGAAAAACCTGGCACTCAACTATGACCTCGAAGAATTCGAGAACGATCTCCGCAGTATCGAATCGCACCAAGAATTCTAATGATCGTCGTTTCAGATGCGAGCCCTTTGATCTTCCTGGCAAAACTTGATCGTCTTGACATCCTTTCAGAACTTTTTGGAGGGAAAATCACCGTTCTAAAATGTGTCGTCGATGAGATTCTCAATGACCGTGCCGGTCTTGTCGAAAGAGAGCGACTCAAGGCTTTTCTTAAAGAAGATGCACACATCCTCACCTTCACCGAATCCGACATCGAGTCCCGATCTCTCAGCGCGAGCGATCAATATTCCCTCACCTATTGCGAGCGAAATCAGGCCGACTGGCTCATCGCTGATGAACGCCTTCTCCGCCGCGTGGCGGGAGCAAAGGGCATTGCCACAATTGGATTTCTCGGTTTGCTCATCCGAACCATCGGGGCAAATGTTCTCACAAAAGAGCAGGTGAAACTCGATCTCGAAGCCGCCATTTCCCTCCACGGCCTGCGGATCTCCCTGCCACTCTACCAACGGGTTCTTCACGAGCTTCGTTAACCTCGTCAAAGTCGCCTGTCTTCTCACAATCGTTGAAGCTGATTGAAACGACATGATGACGAAACAACAGAGACCCACCATTGAACAAGAACTCGGAACTTTCGGTTAAACCGACCTTTCTCTACCATCCATCAATGGCTTTTCTCCGCACATGTATGGGACCTCTCCTTTTGTTTCTCTCGCTTGGAAGTTGCAAAGAACAAACCCCTACGACCACTGAAATCGAGTTTCAGGATCTGGCCAAGGGTTTGACAATCGAGTCGATCAATCACCGTGGAAATGCCTGGCAAGTCGTCACGATGGATCCCGACAAGTCGAGTCCCTCGGTCCGGCTTTCCGATTCAACCGGAAAACCACTGCGGGATTTTTCGGCTTTTCAAGACGTGGCTCAAAAGGCCAACGAAACAATCATCTGGATGATGAACGCCGGCATGTTTCACAAAGGCGGTTCGCCGGTGGGCCTCTGCATCAGCGACAGGGCGTTTGGTTGGCTGGGCTATTCTTGGATGGGGGCTGCGGTTTTGATG